>DAHUXV010000004.1 GCA_027306985.1 Gammaproteobacteria bacterium
TTTCAGCTGCCCACTCGGGCAAATACGCATGCGGCGGCGGCCGCAAAAGGGGAATCACATGGCCAGAACCAGGCGCAAAGGCGGCGCGAGCGCCGCTGCCGACTCGCAGACGCTTCTCCTCGGTGCCCTCCATCAGGTCTATCTCGCCGGGCTCGGCGCCCTCGCGAAGGCGAGCAGCGGTGCGCCGCAGCTCTTCGAGGAGCTGGTCGCCGAGGGGGCGCGCGTTCACGCCGATACCCGCGGAGCGGCCGAGAAGGCGTTGCAGGGACTCATGTCGGGAGTGCAGGACCGGGTCAACATGCGGGTCGGGCAGGTGCGCGGCCAGGCAGCCGATGCGCTCGATGGACTGGAGAAGGTCTTTCAGACACGCGTGCACCGCGCGCTCACCAAGCTCGGAGTGCCGGGCGCGGAGGAAGTCGCGGCCCTGAGCAAGCGGGTCGATACGCTCAATGCCAATATCAACAGGCTCACCCGTCAGGCCCGAAGGACGCCCAGGCCGCGTGCCGGCGCATCGAGGTCGTCGGCGTCGCACCCGGCAGCCTGAGGGGCCATGTTGAGCATCGCGCCCGCGCGACGGCGCCGCGCGGGCCGGGGCAAGCTCGCGATCGCCCTCGCGGGCGGTGGGCCGCTGGGTGCGTTCTACGCGCTCGGCGCCTTGCACGCCTTCAGCGAGGCGATCGTCGGGCGGGCGCTCACGGACTTCGATGTCTACGTCGGAGTGAGCTCCGGCTCTCTGGTCGCGGCGGGGCTCGCCAACGGCTTCGACACGACCAGGCTCGGCATGACCTTCATTCACGACGAGTCGACGCTGTTTCCGTTCTCGCCGGGCGCGCTGCTGCGTCCGGCCTTCGGCCAATACGCCAGCCGGCTCGCGCGCATCCCCGAGGTCCTGCTCGGCATCGCGCGCCAGTTCTCGCGCGACCCGCTGCGAAGCGGCTGGCCGGCGATCATGGGGGCTCTGGGCGAGCTCGTCCCGGCCGCGTTGTTCGACAACGAGGCGCTCGAGCGCTATCTGCACGCCG
This sequence comes from Gammaproteobacteria bacterium, assembly GCA_027306985.1. Classification (GTDB taxonomy): domain Bacteria; phylum Pseudomonadota; class Gammaproteobacteria; order Steroidobacterales; family Steroidobacteraceae; genus 13-2-20CM-66-19. The sequence continues at coordinate 1,023 of DAHUXV010000004.1, forward strand.
TGTTCACGACCGAGGGACACACCGACGATTTCCGCCGGCTGCCCGGCCGGCTGAACGTCGTGGCGACCGATCTGAACACCGGAGAGGCGGTCATCTTCGGCGACCGGCGGCATGACCGGGTGCCGATTTCCCGCGCGCTGGTGGCGAGCGCGGCTCTGCCCGGCCTGTATCCGGCCGTCGAGATCGGCGGACATCATTACGTGGACGGCGCGCTCACGCGTACGCTCGATGCGACGTCAGCCCTCGAGGCTGGCTGCGGTCTCGTGATCTGCATCAACCCGCTCGTGCCTTTCGACGCTTCGCGCGGGTCGGGCGGGACCCGGATCAATCTCGCCGAGCGCGGCCTGCCCTTGGTGCTCGGCCAGACGTTCCGCGCACTCATTCATTCCCGCATGCAGGTGAAGATGGCGAGCTACTCGGTGACCTATCCGCGCGCGGACATGCTGCTGTTCGAGCCCGACCGCCACGACGAGCAGTTCTTCTTCACCAACGTGTTCCGCTACAAGGGGCGGCATCGCCTCGCCAACCACGCCTATCAGCGCACCCGCCGCGACCTGCTGGTACATGCCCGCACGCTCGGTCCCGTTCTCGAGCAGCACGGTCTCGCCCTCGACATCAAGCTCCTGCGTGATCCGCAGCGGAAGTTCTCGACGGCCGCACGGGAGCGAAGCGCTCACGTGCGGCAACTGACGCGGCGCCTGGGTCGTGCCATCGTACGGCTCGAGGGCATCATCGCGGCGCAGCAGCCCTCGAGGTGATACCGCGTGGCAGCGAGCTGGTCGGCATCGGCTCTGGCGGCTCAGCTGCTGTTGGCCGCAGGGCTCGCCGCCGCGCTCGCCGCAGCCGGCTCGAGCGGTCTCGCGCTCGCCGCCTGGGTACTGCTGGAGCTGTGCGCGTTCGCGCTGCTGTTGGCGGTCGCGCCGCTCGCATTGGCGCTCTGGAAGGCGCCGGGACAGCTTCCCCGCATCCGTGCGGGCTGGGTCGCGCGCGCCGTCTGCGCCGATGCTCTCGCCTTCGAGGCCGCGTTGGGCCGCATGGCGCTCGAGCCCTGGCGTGCGCCGCCCGATTCACCGGCCGTGACCGCTGCCACGCTCGCGCGGCCGGTGCTGCTGATCCACGGGTTCGCGTGCAGCCGGGCGGTGTGGCGACCGCTGCTGGCGCGGCTTCGTGCCGCGGGAGTCGGTCCGACACGAGCCGTGAGCCTGGAGCCCTTGCACGCCGGCATCGAAACCCATGTCGCGCAGGTGCTCCGGGTGCTCGAAGCCCTGGCCGCAGGCAGCGGCGGCGGGACGGTCACCATCGTGGCCCACAGCATGGGCGGGCTCGTGGCGCGTGCGGCGCTGCGCCGTGCACGGGCGGGCCTCATCGGCCGCATCATCACCCTCGGCGCGCCTCATCATGGCACTGCGCTGGCGTGCTGGTTCCCATGGCCCGGCGTGCGGCAGATGTGTCCGGGCGCGAGTTGGCTCGAGGAGCTCAACGCGTGTCAGGAGGGCCGGCTCGGCATTCCCGTGACGACTCTCTACAGTCTCGATGACAATTACATCGTTCCGGCAGCCAGCGCCCGGCTCGAGGGCGCGCGGGCGATAGAGTTTCGCGGCCTCGGTCACCTGAGTCTCCTGGACTCGCCGAGGGTCCTGCGTCAGGTGATGTCGGAGCTGCTCGCATGAGCCGCGCGGATACCGCTGCGGAGCTGGAGCGGCTGATGGCGCGCAAGAGCGACCTGACCCGCGATGCCGCCGACGCGGTGATCGCCAGCCGGCTGCAGGAGCTGCGTGCGTGGCAGGCTGCGCGCCTCGCCGGCACGTACGAGGATCTGCGGCGCGATCCGCTTGCCGCCGACGCCGTCAGCTTTTTCCTGAGCGATCTGTACGGACCTCAGGATCTCGCGCGGCGCGATCGGGATGTCGCGCGCGCATGGCGCCTGCTCAAGCGAGCGTTGCCGCCGCGCATGCTGGAGATTCTCGCCATGGCGATCGAGCTCGATGTGCTGAGCGCGGAGCTCGATCTGCAAACGGCTCGGCAGTCACCCCCCGGGCCGCTGACTGCGCAAGCCTACGCGGACGCGTACCGCGCGGCCGGACGGCCGGAGGCTCGCCGGCGTCAGATCGAACTCGTGGTCGCCATCGGCAGCACGCTCGCGAGCGCGGTTCGCAGCCCGCTCGTCGGCGTCGCGCTGCGGGCCGCGCACGGTCCCGCGCACCTCGCGGGCCTCGGCGCTCTGCAGGACTTTCTCGAGCGCGGTTTCGCGGCGTTCCGTAAACTGCCGGATGCCGGCGGGCTGCTCGCGACCATCGAGCGGCGTGAGACACGGCTCATGCAGGTGCTGCTGGCCGGCGGTGAGATCTCAGGGAAAGAGGGTGAGGCGGATCAGAGGCGGCCGGGATGAGACGCGACACTTTCGATTACATCATCGTCGGGGCGGGGTCCGCCGGCTGCGTACTCGCCAGCCGGCTGTCGGCGCGCCCGGATCTCAAGGTGCTGCTGCTCGAGGCCGGGGGCGCCGACTCCAGCCCCTGGATCCACATGCCCGCGGGGCTGGCGCGGCTCGTCAACGATCCGCGCATCGACTGGCGGTACTACACCGAGCCGGAGCCGCAGCTGCTGAATCGCCGCCTCTACTGGCCGCGCGGCCGGGTGCTGGGCGGCAGCAGCTCGATCAACGCGATGTGCTACACGCGCGGTCATCCGCTCGATTACGATGAATGGGCGGCGCTCGCCGGCGAGGAGTGGGGCTATCGCCGCGTGCTGCCGTATTTCCTCAAGGCGGAAGATCAGGCGCGCGGAGCGGACGAGTACCACGGCGTCGGCGGTCCGCTATCGGTCGAGGATCTCAGGTTCCGCAATCCCCTGAGCCAGGTGTTCGTCGCGGCCGGCGCGGCGTGCGGGCTGCCGCGCAACGACGATTTCAACGGCGGCACGCAGGAGGGTGTCGGGTTCTATCAGGTGACCCAGCGCCGCGGCCGCCGGTGCAGCGCGGCGGCCGCGTATCTCGCGCCCGCCCGGCACCGGGCGAATCTCGAGGTCCGCACCGATGTCCTCGTCACGCGCGTCGTATTCGGCGGCACGCGCGCGCTGGGCGTGGAATACCGGGACCGCAACGGCGCCGAGCGTGTTCATGCCGAGCGCGAGGTGCTCCTTGCGGCGGGTGCGATCGGCTCGCCGCAGCTGCTGCTGCTGTCGGGGGTGGGTCCGGCGGACGATCTGCGCGAGCTCGGCCTGCCGGTGGTGGCGCATAGCCCCGAGGTCGGCCGCAATCTCCAGGATCATCTCGACTTCTGCACCGTCAGCCGCTGCACGCGGCCCATCAGCTACGACTTCAGCCGGATGCAGGAGCTGGGCGTGGTGCTGCGCTACTTCCTGACGCATTCGGGCCCTGGCGTGAGCAACATTGCCGAGGCGGGCGGCTTCGCGCGCAGCTCGCTCGCCGCGGATGCGCGGCCCGACCTGCAGCTGCATTTCGTGCCGGCGCAGCTCGACGATCACGGCCGCAACCGGCTGCCGGGACACGGCTTCACCGTGCACGCCTGCGTGTTGCGGCCGCAGAGCCGCGGGACGATCTCGTTGCGCTCGGCGGCGCCCGAGGACCCGCCGCGCATCCGGCCCGGCTATCTCACCGGTGCGGGCGATCTCGAGGCTCTGCTCGAGGGCGTACGGCTCGCGCGCGAGATCATCCGCGCCACCCCGTTCGCGGCCTACCGCGGCGCGGAGGTCTTTCCGGGCGACGGCGTCACGACACCGGGCGCGCTCGAGGCGGTGGTCAGGCGAAAGGCGGAGACCATCTACCACCCGTCCGGAACCTGTCGGATGGGCCGGGATGTGAATGCCGTGTTGGATGGGAGCCTGCGGGTGCGCGGTACCGAGGGGCTGCGAGTCATCGATGCCTCGGCAATGCCGAAGCTCGTCGGCGGCAACACCAATGCTCCGACCATCATGATCGCGGAAAGAGCCGCGGCGGAGCTCCTCGGCGGGAAGTGACCGGCGGCGCGGGAAGGGCTGGCTGGCGGGCACTATTCCTGTGCGCGAACGGTGTCGGGAATGCCGGCCGGGAGAATGGGATCGGTCTCGTCGGCCGACAGGCGCTTCATCAGCGGGACGACCGCGGCCGCGAGCAGCGCTCCGACGACCGCCACGACGCCGAGTCCGTAGAAGAGATGCGTGTAGAGCGGAAGTGTCTGCACCGGGTCGGTGACGCGCCGGGGCACGGCGGCGTAAGCGGCCACGAAGCCGCCGAGGTAAAGCGAGATGCCGGTTGCGAGAAACCACGATCCCATGACGAAGCCGCGCAGGCGGGGTCCCACGTAGCGGGCCACCATGGCAAGACCCAGGCCGCTGATGAGCAACTCCCCCAGCGCCTGCAGACCGTAGCCTGCGATCATCCAGCCGAAGCCGACCTTGCCGCTCACGGCGAACAGGCCGCTCGCGCCGTAGACGAAGAAGCCCAGGCTCAGCACCACGAAGCCGATGGCGAATTTCGAGGCGATGTGGAAATCGCCGCGGCCGCGGCTCAAGCGGTTGTAGGACCAGGCGAGAAGCGGGCTCAGGATGAAGATCCAGATGGGGTCGAGCGCCTGCACCTGGCCGGCGGGCACGGCATAGCGCAGTCCGAGAACATCGAGATGGAGGTCCACGTTGCGCAAGGCGAAGAGCGTGAGCGAGGTGGACATCTGCTGGTAAAAGATGAAGAAGAGCATCGTTTCCGTGGTGAGAATGATGATCGCCCAGAGCCCCCTGCGCTCCCCGGGACTGCCGTTCCAGAGGAGAAGGCCGAAGATTCCGACCATCGCGGCGAACGCCGCCCAGACGACGGCGCGTGCCACGCCGAGGTTCTGAATGATCCCGCAGATCAGGGCCATCGCGATCAGAGCGCCCGCCACGACCAGGATCATCTTCTTGAGCGGGAGCGGCTCGAAGTCGGGCTCGGAGCCGACGTGCGCCAGATGGCGGCGCATCGCCAGGTAGTTGAGGATGCCGACCACGAGGCCCGCGGCACACACCGCGAACGCGATGTGCCATCCGAGCCAGATCGCAATGAGCGGAGTGGCGATCTGCGAGAGTGTGGAGCCGACGTTCACCGCCATGTAGTACATGGTGAAGGCGCTGTCGATCTTGGCCGTGTCCCCTTCGTAGAGCTTCGAGATGAGATTGGCGGGGTTGGCCTTGAAGATGCCGCCGCCGACCGCCACGACGCCCAATGCCGGAAACAGGATCCCGGGATACGGGATGGCGAGCATGGCATAGCCGGCCGCCAGCATCACCGCACCGAGGAGCGCGGTGCGCCGGCTGCCCAGCACGCGATCGCCGATCCAGCCCCCCGCCGCCGGGACCGCGTACGCCATGGCGGCAAAGGCGCCGAAGGTCAGATTGGCGCGGTCGTCGGTGTAGCCCAGCTTCTGCACCATGAAGAGCACCACCACGGCGGTCATGCCGTAGTAGCCGAAACGCTCCCACATCTCGAGCAGGAACAGCGTGACGAATCCTGGAGTGCGCGCGGGCGTTGCGGGCGGTTTCATGCTCATGGGGTGGCTTTCGCGGGAATTGAGGGGGCCTAACCGTGATGCACCGGACATTCGATGCGGAGGATAGTTCAACCCCCCCGCTTCGGCCATCATGATCGGGCGGCGAGCAGGTCCCGAACGAGCTTGAGAAACGCCTCCGCGTGCACGGGCTTGCTCACGATCCGCAGATCCGAATCCTGCGAGAGGTCCTTCACCGCCGACGAAGTGTCCCCGCTGATGAGGATGGCCTTCAAAGGCGCGCCCACCTCCTCGCGCACGCGCGAGATCACCTGAACGCCGGTCTCGCCGGCGGCAAGGTGAAAGTCGGTGACGAGCAGGTCGGCGCCGGTGTTCTCCCGCACCCGCTGCAGCGCTTCCGCCACCGAGGCCGCAGTCATCACTTCGAAGCCTTCCGTGCCGAGCAGCATGCGGGTGGCGTTGCGCACGTCGGGGTCGTCCTCGACGAGAAGGATTCTCGCGCTGACCTCGCGCCGCTCGCGGCCTGCGGCCGGGGCGATGGGTGAGGTCTCGCGCGCGGGCGCTTCGGTGCTTTGGCGCAGCCGGATGCGGAAGACGGAGCCTTTGCCCACCGTCGATGAGATTTGCAGCTCGAGCGCCAGCAGCTTGATCAGGCGCCGTACGATGCTCAGGCCCAACCCGTAGCCCTCGCGGGTACTGTTGCTCGGCACTCCGATCTGATAGAACTCCTCGCCGACCAGCTGCAGCTGATCGGCCGGAATACCGATCCCCGTGTCCGCGACCTCGATGGCGACCGACGGCGGCTCCTCCACGGCGCGCAGCCGCACCGACCCGGCGCGCGTATATTTGACCGCGTTCGACAGCAGGTTGCGCAGGATCTGCTCGAGGAGCCCGGGGTCGGTGTGCACGTACGCCGGGCAGGCGTCGACCCGAAGCTCGAGACCTTTGCTCGCGGCAATGCCCCGGAACTCCTGTTCCAGGATCGCGAGCACCTGCGAGACCGGAATGATCCTCGGCTCCGGCTGAATGACACCCGCCTCGAGCTTGCTGATGTCGAGCAGGGCGTTGAGCAGCTTCGACATGGAGCCGATCGCCTCCTCCTGCTGCCTGAGCGCCTCGGTGATCGCCGGATCCTTCACCATGCGCCGCAGAGTGCCGTTGAGCAGCGAGACCGCCTGCAGCGGCTGGCGCAGGTCATGGCTCGCGGTGGCGAGGAATCGCCCCTTCGTCCGCTCCGCGCGCCGCGCTTCCTCCTGTGCCTCGCGCGCGAGCCCGCCGGCACGGGCCAGCTCCATGTTGCGCTCCTCGAGCTGTCGGTTGGCCCGCGCAGCCTCCTCGGCCCGCTGCTGGATTTCCCACTGCAGCCGCCGGCCCTGGCGAAAGCTCAGGATCGTGAGAATCAGTCCGGACAGCATGAGGATCGAGACGAGCAGGGCGCTCGCCATCGCCGCGCGGTCCGCTGCGCGCTCTTGCGCGATGAGCGCCGCCAGACGCCGCGACCGGTGCCGGTTCTCCGCGTCGATCAGCCTGTCGATCCCGGCCTGGATGGATCGCATGGCATCGAAGCCCGCGTTGGTCTGGACGATGGCTCTCGCCGCGGCGAAGCCGTCCGTCCGGTACACCTCGATCGTGTGTCGGAGCTCTGCGAGCTTCGCATCGATCGCGGGAACGAGCGCCGCAATCTGCCGCCGCTGATCCGGATTGGCCGCCGTCAGGTCCGTGAGCCGCCTCAGGAGCGGCGCCACGCTGCCGACCGCCGCCTCGTACGGCGCCAGGTAAGCAGGCTGGCCGGTGAGCAGATACCCACGCTGACCGCGCTCGGCGCTCTGCAGCGCGCTTCTGAGCGATTGGGCCGTGAGGACGACCTCGACGCTGTGCGAGACCAGCCGCTGGGTGAGGGCGGTGCGCGGCGACTGGCTGAGGACCTCATATCCCTGCAGCGCGATCAGCCCGAGGAAGGGCACGACGATGAGCGCGAGCGCCGGCCAGAGCCGCCGGCGCTCGGTCGCGGAGGAAGGTCGGGCTGGCAGGGTCACCGAGATCATCTGGATGTCTCCCGTGGGGCTGCCGCATCCAGCGATGAGTCATTCTCCCACGGGCTGCCCGGGGTGCAAGAGGTCTCCCGCGCGGGCGGCTGGCCGGGAGCGTGCCCATCGGGACGGAGGCTTGAGAATACGTGGAATTACCTAAAGAGAGCCCGCGGCGGCCTGCGGCCGCTGGTGCACGGGCCCGGCGCGTGGCGGGGCGGCCGGCGCGGGATTACCCTCTGTCTCACAGGAGGCCCGCAGATGGCCGAACATGGGCACGATGGGCACATGAACCGTCAGGACCGGCGTGGCGCACGCCGGCTTGCGCGTCACCGACCGCGCCCCTTTGAGCCACCACTTCCTGCCCGCGGCCGCGCATTCCCGAGGCCTGGGATCCGTGCGAAATTCGCATCATGAGCCACATTTTCATCACGGGCTCCACCGACGGTCTCGGCCTCGCCGCGGCGCGCACTCTCCTGGCCGAGGGCCATCGGGTCGTTTTACACGCGCGGTCGCAGGCGCGCGCCTCCGTGCTCTCGGATCTGGCGGCGCGCGCCGCCGGCATCGTCATCGGTGATCTCGGCAGCGCCGCCGAGACACGCGCGATTGCCGGGCAGCTGCGCAGGATCGGCCGCATGGACGCCGTCATCCACAACGCCGGAATCTACCTGGCGCCGCATCGCGCAGCGACCCCCGAGGGTCACGCCAGGACGCTGGCGGTCAATACGCTGGCGCCCTATGTCCTGACTGCCCTGATCGAGCGTCCGCAGCGGTTGATCTATCTCACGAGCGGAATGCATCGCGGCGCCGACGGGTCCCTGCGCGACATCGACTGGGTGGAGCGCCATTGGGACCCGAGCCGGGCCTATTCCGAGAGCAAGCTTTACCTCACCGCGCTGGCATTGGCGGTGGCCCGGCACTGGCCGCAGGTGTTGAGCAATGCCGTGGACCCGGGTTGGGTTCCCACGAAGATGGGCGGGCCCGGCGCCCCGGACGACCTGGCCATGGGGCACCTCACTCAGACCTGGCTCGCCGTCAGCGACGAGCCGGCGGCGAGAGGCAGCGGCGGCTATTGGCATCACCGCAAGCGGCAGAATCCGGCGGTGGCGGCGCTCGATACCGATTTTCAAGACCGGCTCACGGCCAGGCTGGCCGAGCTCACGGGAATCCCGCTGTTTTGAG
>DAHUXV010000007.1 GCA_027306985.1 Gammaproteobacteria bacterium
ATCTTCGCGACGACGCCGGCACCGACGGTGCGGCCGCCCTCGCGGATGGCGAAGCGCAGCCCCTCTTCCATCGCAATCGGGCTGATCAGCTCCACGACCATCTTGATGTTGTCCCCCGGCATGACCATCTCCGTCCCCGCCGGCAGCTCGATCGTCCCGGTCACATCCGTCGTGCGGAAGTAAAACTGCGGCCGATACCCCTTGAAGAACGGCGTGTGACGGCCGCCCTCCTCCTTCGTCAGCACGTACACCTCGCTCTCGAAGTGCGTGTGCGGGGTGATGCTGCCGGGCTTGGCCAGCACCTGTCCGCGCTCCACCTCTTCCCGCTTCGTGCCGCGCAGCAGCACGCCCACGTTGTCCCCGGCCTCTCCCTGGTCCAGCAGCTTCCGGAACATCTCAACGCCCGTGCAGGTGGTCTTCTGCGTGGCCTTCAGCCCCACGATCTCCACCTCATCGTTCACCTTGATGATCCCGCGCTCAATGCGCCCGGTCACCACCGTCCCGCGGCCCGAGATCGAGAACACATCCTCCACCGGCATCAAAAACGGCTTCTCCACCTCCCGCTTGGGCACCGGGATGTACTTGTCCATCTCCTCCACCAGCTTCACCACCGCCGGCACCCCAATCTCGCTCTTGTCCCCCTCCAGCGCCTTCAGCGCCGAGCCGACCACGATCGGGGTCGCCTCCCCGGGGAACTTGTACGTCGTCAGCAGCTCCCGAACCTCCATCTCCACCAGCTCCAACAGCTCCTTGTCGTCCACCATGTCGGCCTTGTTCATGAAGACCACGATGTACGGCACGCCCACCTGCCGCGCCAGCAGTATGTGCTCGCGCGTCTGCGGCATCGGCCCATCCGCCGCCGATACCACCAGAATCGCCCCGTCCATCTGCGCCGCGCCCGTGATCATGTTCTTCACGTAATCCGCGTGCCCGGGGCAGTCCACGTGCGCGTAGTGCCGCTCCTTGCTCTGGTACTCCACGTGCGCCGTCGAAATCGTGATCCCGCGCGCCTTCTCCTCCGGTGCCTTGTCAATCTGGTCGTACGCCATGAACTGACCGCCGTACGTCTCGGCCATCACCTTCGTCAGCGCCGCCGTCAGCGTCCTCTTCCCGTGGTCCACGTGCCCGATCGTCCCCACGTTCACATGAGGCTTGGTACGCTCGAATTTCTCTTTGGACATGACTGCTTGCTACCTGGTGAATCTCATTGCTTGATGATGCCGTCCGCAATGTTGGGCGGCACCTCGGTGTATTTGCCAAATTCCATCGTGAAGGTCGCGCGGCCCTGGCTCATGGAGCGCACGGTCGTCGCGTAGCCGAACATCTCCGACAGCGGCACCTCGGCGGTGATGGCCTTGCCGGAGGGTGTCTCATCCATGCCCAAGATCTGCCCGCGCCGGCGATTCAGGTCGCCGATGACGTCGCCGGAGTACTCCTCCGGGGTGACGACCTCGACCTTCATGATCGGCTCGAGCAGGACGGGCTTCGCGCGCCGGAAGCCTTCCTTGAACCCGATGGAGCCCGCGATCTTGAACGCCATTTCGCTCGAGTCGACGTCGTGGTACGAGCCGTCGAACAGCGTGATCTTGACGTCCACGACCGGGTAACCGGCAATGACGCCGGTCTGACAGGCCTCCTGGATGCCCTTGTCGACCGCCGGAACGTATTCTCTCGGGATCGTGCCGCCGACGATGCCGTTGACGAAGGCATAGCCCTTGCCGGTCTCGTTCGGCTCGATCTTCAGCCACACGTGGCCGTACTGACCGCGACCGCCCGACTGGCGCACGAACTTGCCTTCCTGCTCCACCTTGGCGCGAATGGTCTCGCGGTAGGCGACCTGCGGCTTGCCGACGTTCGCCTCCACCTTGAACTCGCGCTTCATGCGGTCGACGATGATCTCGAGGTGCAGCTCGCCCATGCCCGAGATGATGGTCTGCCCCGACTCCTGGTCGGTGTGGACGCGGAAGGACGGATCCTCCTTCGCGAGGCGCTGCAGCGCCAGGCCCATCTTCTCCTGGTCGGCCTTGGTTTTAGGCTCCACCGCGACCGAGATCACCGGATCCGGAAATTCCATCTTCTCGAGGGTGATGATCTTCTCGAGATCGCAGAGCGTGTCGCCGGTGATGACGTCCTTCAGGCCGACCGCCGCGGCGATGTCGCCCGCGCGGACCTCCTTGATCTCGCTGCGATCGTTGGCGTGCATCTGCAGCAGGCGCCCGATGCGCTCCTTCCTCGACTTGGTCGGCACGAACACCGTGTCGCCGGAGTTGAGCACGCCGGAGTAGACGCGAAAGAAGGTCAGGTTGCCCACGAAGGGGTCGTTGAGGATCTTGAAGGCGAGCGCGGAGAACGGCTCCTCGTCGCTCGCCTTGCGGGTGGCGGGCTCGCCGTCGCTGTTGAGGCCCTTGACGTCGGGCATCTCCAGGGGTGAAGGCATGTACTCGATGATCGCATCGAGCAGCGCCTGCACGCCCTTGTTCTTGAAGGCCGTGCCGCACATGCAGAGCACGACCTCGTTGCGGACCGAGCGCTCGCGCAGACCCTTGCTCACCTCTTCCTCGGTCAGCGCCTCGCCCTCGAGGTACTTGTTCATGAGGCCTTCGTTGGCCTCGGCCGCGGCCTCGATCATCTTCGCGCGGTACTCATCGGCCTGGCCCTTGAGCTGCGCCGGGATCTCGCGGTACTCGAAGCGCATGCCCTGGGTCTCCATGTCCCAGTAGATGGCCTTCATGCGGACCAGGTCGATCACGCCCTCGAACTTGTCCTCGGCGCCGATCGGGATCTGGATCGGCACCGGATTGCCGCGCAGGCGGGTCCTGATCTGCTCCACGCAGCGGAAGAAGTTGGCGCCGGCACGGTCCATCTTGTTGACGAAGGCGATGCGCGGCACGCCGTACTTGTTCATCTGCCGCCACACCGTCTCCGACTGCGGCTGCACGCCGGAGACGGCGCAGAAGAGCGCGACGGCGCTGTCGAGCACGCGCAGGGAGCGCTCCACCTCGATGGTGAAGTCGACGTGTCCGGGCGTGTCGAGAATATTGATCCGATGCTCGGGGAAGCTGGCGTCCATCCCCTTCCAGAAGCAGGTCGTGGCGGCGGCGGTGATGGTGATGCCGCGCTCCTGCTCCTGCTCCATGTAGTCCATGACGGCCGCGCCGTCGTGGACTTCACCGATCTTGTGCGAGACGCCCGTGTAGAAAAGAATGCGCTCGGTCGTGGTCGTCTTCCCCGCGTCGATGTGCGCGGAGATGCCGATGTTCCGATAGCGCTCGATGGGCGTCGCGCGTGCCACGGTAAACTACCCTCTTGCAGGCCTTGCCGCCGCGTGAGCCGCTGGCGGCTACCAGCGGTAGTGCGCGAAGGCCTTGTTGGCCTCCGCCATGCGATGGGTATCCTCGCGCTTGCGGACGGCGGCGCCGCGATTCTCCGCGGCATCCATCAGCTCGTGCGCGAGGCGAAACGCCATGGACTTCTCGCTGCGGTCGCGAGCGGCATCGATGACCCAGCGCATGGCCAGTGTCTGGCGGCGCGTGGATCGAACTTCAACCGGGACCTGGTACGTGGCACCGCCCACCCGGCGGGACTTGACCTCGACGACGGGCTTGACGTTGTCGAGCGCGGTCGAGAGCACCTCGATCGCCTCCGGTCCCTTCTTGCCGGTCTTCTCCGCAATGCGATTGAGCGCACCGTAAATGATGCGCTCGGCAGCGGACTTCTTGCCGTCCTTCATGACGACGTTCATGAACTTCGCCAGCATATCGCTGTTGAACTTCGGGTCCGGCAGAATGGCGCGGACCGGCGCCTGGGCTCGACGGGACATAGCCTGATGCCTCTATTTCGTGCGCTGACGCGCAGGACTTACGGGCTTCGCCAAGACGCGAACCCCGTCCGTGTAGCGGCGCGCGACGCGCGCCGGAAAGAATGCTGCGCTCATTACTTCTTTGGCCTCTTGGCGCCGTACTTGGAACGGCTCTGCTTGCGCTCGCCCACGCCGGCGCAGTCGAGCGTCCCGCGGACCGTGTGGTAGCGGACGCCAGGCAGATCCTTCACGCGGCCGCCGCGGATGAGCACTACCGAGTGCTCCTGGAGGTTGTGCCCTTCGCCACCGATGTAGCTGGTGACCTCATACCCATTCGTCAGCCGGACACGGCAGACCTTCCGCAGCGCGGAATTGGGCTTCTTAGGCGTCGTGGTATAGACGCGCGTGCAGACACCACGCTTCTGGGGGGAAGCCCCCAGTGCGGGCACCTTTGTCTTCTCTGCCTTCGTCCGGCGAGGCTGCCGGATGAGCTGACCCGTGGTCGCCATTGTGTCTCCAAGATCCTGCGCTCGAGCGCACTGGCGCACCCTGATTCCTTCAGAGGCGCTGGTGCGGTGAGCGGCTGGAAGAAAAACCGGGCCGCTCGCTCGGCGGCCCGGTGTCTGTGTCTCGCTGTTTCCGGTACCGGAGCGTGAATGAGGCCCGGACCGAGAAAGGCCGGCGATTCTAGGTAGGGGGGCCGGGAGTGTCAACCGTGCGAGTGAGCGCCGGTCGAGATTGCACCTCCGAGGAATCCCTGCGACCATGCCCGGAGTCCTTACACGGCCGGTCCACGCCAGGAAGCCCGTCCTTCCGCTGTGACTCCAGCTCGCCGTAATTGCCTCGAAGATACCCCCCGCCCCACCCGGCTCACGGCGTGGGCGCTGCTGCTGGGCGCCTGTCTCGTGCTCCCTGCCTCGGCCGTGGCCAAGCCCGACGGCCCCTCACTCGAGGTCCGCACGCTGGCCGGCGACGGCTCCGCGCCGCCCGCCGCCGTGGCAAGCGGCGCCCTCGACATGCATTTTTCAGCCGCCGCCTCCGCGGCGCTGCGGCAGGCGCCGGGCACTCATTGGGTCCGGCTGCAGGCCGCGCGACCCATCGCGGCTGCGGCAATTCCCGTGATCCTGGTGGATGCCGCCCGCGACCTGCAGGTCGAGCTCTTTCCTCGCCGCGCCGCCGGCACGCCGAGACCTCTTGCCCGGGCAGCGGACCTGCCGGGATTCGGGGGAACCCGGGAGTCCGCATTTCTCGTCGGGGGCGCGGGATTGCGGCCGGGCCAGGTCTTCTACGCCCGTATTCGCGCGCCCGCCGCGGCGGGCGATCGCGTCTATTTCACCGCCGGTACGCTGGATGGGGCGCTGGCGCACGGGGCGCGGCATGCGCTGACGATCTCCCTCGCTTGCGGCGCGCTGGCCGCGCTGGCACTCGCCACGGCGGCCATGTGGCTCGTGCTCGGGGACGAGCTCTTCCTTGTCTATGCGGCGATGATCGGCCTGCAGGTGCTCTATCTCGCCTATTTCTCGGGAGAGGGCTTCGGCTGGCCCTGGCTGGCCGCCGGCTACCTGTTGGCGCCCTACGCCTGGAACGTGCCGGTCGCGCTGAGCGCCGCCATGGCGAGCCTCTTTGCCCGGGAAATCGCCGATCTTCGCCATGGCTCCCCGCGGGTGTATCGGGCGTTCGGATGGCTGGCCGTGGCATTCGCGGCACTCGCCGCGGCCAATGCAGGGCGGCTGGTGGGCCTGGGCCATCTCGTGGCGGCGGTCGGCAACCTGATGTTCCTCGGCGCCGGCATCTTCGTGCTGGCGGTCGCCTTTCTTGCCTGGCGCCGCGGCAACCGTGCGGCCGGCTGGTTTCTCTGCGCCTGGATACTGCTCGAGACGTTTACGATGCTCACGTCTGCCCGGCTCCTCTTCACCCGCGCGGCGAGCAATGAGCCGCTTTTCTACTACGGCCTGCCGGGATCGATGGTGGCCTCCGCGATTCTCACCGCTCTCGGAGTCGCCGACCGCCTGCGCCAGCAACGGCACGCGCTGACCGAGGCGCAGCTGCGCGCGCAGACCGACCCGCTGACCGGTGTCCTGAACCGCCGCTCGCTCCTGGAGCAGCTCGAAGCCGCGTGCCGAGAGGCTCGCGCGAAGGGCCTTGCCGTGGCCGTGCTCTTCCTCGACCTCGATTTCTTCAAGTCCATCAACGACTCCTACGGGCACGCGGCCGGCGATGCCTGCCTCGCCGCGGTCATCCGTCCGATCCAGGCGGAGCTGCGTCAGTCGGACATCATCGGCCGTTACGGCGGCGAAGAATTCATCGTGGTGCTCAAGGGGGCCGATGCAGCCGCGGCCGAGCCGATCGCGGAGCGCATCCGCTTGCGGGTTGCGGAAGCGCGGATCGAGGGGCACGGAGCCGCAATCCAGCTGACCTGCAGCATCGGAGTGGCCAGCAGCGATCCGCTCGGCCTCTGGGGCGAGTCGCTGATCGCGCAGGCCGACGCCGCCGTCTACGCCGCCAAGCGACTCGGCCGCAACCGGGTGCAGGTCGCGGCCCCTCTCGCGGCGTAGCCTGACACCCCAACATTGTTGTAGGCTCTCCGCCTCGCCCACGGAGAACAGTCAAAAATGGGGTCCGGTCTCCTGCCGAATTCGGCCGCAGCGCGTGCCGCGCGCCCCCGGCGGCTTTCAGTCGTCATGACTTGCTTCCTGGTTGCCGCCTCGGCCGCCTGCGCCGCGGCGCCCAAGTATCTCGCCTCCGCGTCCCGCTACCGCCACCATTACGTGCATCACCGCCACCGCCGCGTGGCGCCGCAGCCGAACCTGCGCTCCGGCGAGGCGCTGGTGGTGGATGCCACCCATGAGAAGGTGCTCTACGCCAGGCGGGCCGGCGTGCAGGCTCCCATCGCCTCCATCTCCAAGCTGATGACCACGCTCGTGGTCGCGGAGGCGGGACAGCCCCTCGATCAGCGGCTGGAAGTCACTGCGGCCGACCGGGCCATCGGTCGCGGCGCCTATTCCCGGCTGGCGATCGGCACCCGGCTCACCCGTGCGCAGCTTTTCCACCTGGCGCTCATGTCGTCGGAGAACCGGGCCGCACACGCGCTGGCCCGCAACTATCCCGGCGGCCTCGCCGCCTGCATCCGGGCGATGAACGCCAAGGCCCGGGCGCTCGGCATGACTCACACGCACTTCGTCGAGCCGACCGGCCTCTCGAGCCACAATGTCTCGACCCCGGAAGATCTGGCCAAGCTCGTCATGGCGGCGGCCCGCAGCCCGATCATTCGCCGCTATTCCACCAGCCACGGCTACACCATCCGCTCCGGCCGCCGGCTGGTCGCGTACCACAACACCGATCTGCTGGTCTCCCGGCCTTCCTGGCACATCGTGGTGCAGAAGACCGGCTTCACGGACGCCGCCGGCAACTGCCTGGTGATGCAGGCGGTCATCGACCACCGCACCGTCGTCATCGTACTGCTCGACTCCTGGGGCAAGTACACCCGCGTGGCCGACGCGCGGCGGGTCAGAGCGTGGGTCGAAGCCCGGCTCGCCCGCCACCCGGTGCGGCAGGTGGCAAGCCGGGCATAACGCGGTCCCGGCGGCCTCGGCAGCTCTGCGCGCACACGTCTGGCTTCGCACGTCACGATCCGCCGCTCGGCAGCACTATCGTCAGCTTGAGCTCCGGCCGCTGCGCCGCGCGCGAGGTATGCTGAGGACGGCTGGCGGTGCCGTTCCCAGCCCATAGGAGCACCTCCATGCAGACGCACGAGGAGACCGTCCAGAGTCAATTCGACCCGCGCGCCGCCGCGTACCTCACGAGTGCCGTGCACTCGGCCGGTCCGGATCTGGAGCTGGCCAAAGTCCTGGTCGCGCACGGAGTGCCGGCAGCCGCTCAGGCGCTCGACATCGGCTGCGGCGCCGGCCACCTCAGCTTCGCGCTCGCGCCCCATGTCGCACACCTGGTCGCGGTCGATCCCTCCCCGAGCATGCTCGCCGCCGTGTCGCGGACCGCTGCGGCCCGGCAGCTGAGGCAGATCGAGACCCGGCAGGGCACAGCGGAATCGCTGCCCTTTGCCGACGGCACATTCCAGCTCGCATGCACGCGCTACAGCGCCCATCACTGGACACGGATCGAGAAGGCCGTGCGGGAGCTTTCCCGCGTGCTGACGCCAGGCGGTCATGCGCTGGTCATCGACACCCTGGGTCAGGAGGATCCCCTGGTGGACACCTTCATGCAGAGCATGGAGCTCCTTCGCGACCCCTCCCACGTGCGTAATCGCTCGCAGGCGGAATGGCGCTCCCTCATGCAGTCGGCCGGCCTGTCCGAGCTCGAGCACGCCGAGTGGCCGACGCGCCTCGACTTCGCCTCCTGGGTGGAGCGGATGAGGACGCCCGCCGAGCGGGTCGCGGTCATCCGCTCGCTGCAGGACGGGGCGCCGCGGGAGGTCCGCCAGGCATTGCGGATCGAGGCGGACGGCTCGTTCACCATCCAGACCGGGCTCTTCTGGCTGCGCAAGCACGCGTGACGGCCGGGGGGCGACTGCACCCCGGCGCCCCCTGCCGCTCGTATAAGCTACATGTGGAATCAAACCCCATGAGCCTGCCCGCGGCCGCCCGTACCCTGCCCGACTCATCCGCATCGGCGGCGGGGACGGCGGGTCCGGCCGCTCCGCTCGCGAGCGCGCTGCTCCGTGCCCAGCGCGGCGAGCTGGCCGCGTTCCGGGAGCTGATCCGTGCCTACCAGGACGGCGTCTATACGCTGGCGCTGCGAATGCTGAAGGTGCCCGAGGACGCCGAGGAGCTGGCTCAGGACGTCTTCGTGTCGGTGCACCGCCACCTCGGCAAGATCGCCTCGGAGGCGCATCTTCTATTTTGGCTGCGGCGGACCGTCTGCCATCGGGCGATCGATCGCCTGCGGCGGCGGCCGTCTCACCCTCCCATGCCCCTCGACAGCATCGAGGAGGTCCCCGCGCAGGACTCGAGCCGCGACCCGCTGCTCGAGCGGCGGCTGCAGGAGATGGTCCTGAGACTGCCGCCCATGGCGCGCGCGGTCGTCCTCTTGAGGTATCAGGAGGATCTGGATCCGCCCGAGATTGCGACGACGCTCGAGATGCCGCTCAACACGGTGAAGAGTCATTTGAAGCGATCCCTCGCGGCGTTACGCCGCGGCTGCGGCGAGCCCGCCAGCCCATTCGCGCAGGAAGCCGGCCATGAGTGACGAATTCGAGAACGCATTGCGCCGCGCCCTGCGGCCCCGGGATCCGGGCGAGGACTTCTGCGCGCGGGTCGTGTCGCAGATCGACTCGAGCGCGATGCCGCTCAGGCCGGCTCGCATCGCGTCCATCCGGCGGCGCGCGTTCCGCTCCCCTTGGCTGCCGGTCGCGCTGGCCGCCAGCCTCATCGCGGCCATCGGCCTGATCCAGATGCGCCAGGACGCCGTCGACACCGCGCGCGCGAATCAGGCCAGGACCGAGCTCCTGCAGGCGCTCACGATTGCCAGCCGGAACATCAACATCGTACGTGCCGCGGTCGCCCGCGAGGAGAATCCGGACTCCTGATGCCTCGCCCGCCCACAGCCCGTTGCCGAACCTTCCTGGAGACCGCCATGCGATTCCGATCCGTCATTCTGGTATGCGCGCTTGCGGCGCTGCCCGCGCTCGCCGCGGCGGCGGATCCCGGCCGCCTGCATCTGCCGGATTTCTCCGCCCTCTCGAAGCTGGCGACGAAGTCCGTCGACATCTCCCTCGACCCTTCGCTCCTGCGCCTGGCGAGCGGGGTCATCAACGACAGCAACGGCACCAACGGCGCCCAGGTCAACGCTCTGATCAAGGGCCTCAGAGGCATCTACGTGCGCAGCTACACCTTCGACAGGCCGGGGGAATACTCCGAGGCGCAGGTCAAAGCGGTGGAGGCGCAGCTCCTCGCTCCGGGCTGGCAGCCGATCGTCTCGACGCACGACCTGAAGCAGGGGAATAACGTCGACATCTACTTGCGGCGCAGCGGCGATCGCACCGACGGTCTCGCCATCATCGCGGCGGCTCCGCGCGAGCTGACGATCGTCAACATCGTCGGCTCGATCGACCTCGCGAAGCTGGCGCAGCTTCAGGGGCAGTTCGGGGTCCCGAGGGTGGGAATCGCGGCGAGCGGCCAGGTGAAGAGCGGCTCCGCGGCCGCACAGACTCACTAGCGCGGCCGGCCCGCATCCCAGTCGCCGTTCCGGGCGGTTCGCCCGGCCGCGCTCAGTGCGGCCCGGCCACGGGTCGAGTTACACTGCCGCCGCCGCACCCGTGAGGCGAGGCGTACCGGAGAGCACCATGTCCGAGCTGCTGCCCACGCGCGTACCGAGGGAATCGCGCCGGATGATCCTGGCGCTGGCCTGCGCGTTGCCCTTCTGCGGGCTTTCCGGTGGTGCGTCGGCGGGTAACGTACCCGCGGGTCTTCGCGCCTGCGCGGCCGAGTCCGATCCCGGGCAGCGCCTGGACTGCTACGACCGGGAGATGAAGCGCCTGATGGCCCCGGCCGGCGGGGCCGCCGGCCAGGCGGCCGAGCCCCCGCAGAGTGCAAAGCGCCCCCAGGAACCCGTGCACGCGATGGCGGCACCGGCCGCGGCTCCGCAC
>DAHUXV010000029.1 GCA_027306985.1 Gammaproteobacteria bacterium
CAACCTCGGCGAGCTCTCGCGCACGGTGACGCGCCTGAAGGAGCAGCTGCGCAGCCTCGAGATCGAGACCGAGGCGCAGATCCTGCACCGGCACGAGGACGAGGGCGGCCACCGCAGCGAGTTCGATCCGCTCGAGCTCGACCGCTATTCCTCCATCCAACAGTTCTCGCGCGCGCTCGCGGAGACCGCGAACGACGTGGCGAGCATCCAGCAGCTGCTCGAGAACCTGGCGAAGGACACGCAGAACCTCCTGCAGCAGCAGGCGAGGACGATCACGGAGCTGCAGAACGGCCTGATGCGCACGCGCATGGTGCCCTTCCAGCGGCACGTGCAGCGCCTCGCGCGCATCGTGCGCCAGGCCGCCTCCGACACCGGCAAGCGCGCCGAGCTCGTGGTCGAGGGCGCCTCCGGCGAGCTCGACCGGCAGGTGCTCGAGCGCATGCTGCCGCCCTTCGAGCACATGCTGCGCAACGCGGTGGTCCACGGCATCGAGACCCCGCAGGAGCGCGCGCGCCGCGGCAAGCCGCCCGCGGGGCGCATCCTTCTCGAGATCCACCGCGAGGGCGCCGAGGTGATGGTGCGGCTCACGGACGACGGCGCGGGCATGAACCTCGAGGCGATCAGGGCCAAGGGGCGCGCCTTGGGGCTCGTTCCGCCGGGCCGGACGCTGAGCGACGAGGATGCGATGCAGCTCATCCTCGAGCCCGGATTCTCCACGGCCGGCGCGCTGACCCAGCAGGCGGGCCGCGGCGTCGGCATGGATGTGGTCGCCACCGAGATCAAGCGGTTGGGCGGCGCGTTGCACATGGAGACCAAGGCGGGCGAGGGCAGCGTATTCACCATCCGCCTGCCCTTTACCCTGGCGATCAGCCATGCGCTGGTCGTGCGCACGGGAGACGAGTTCTACGCGCTGCCGCTGCCGACGGTCGAGGGGGTGCTGCGCCTGTCGAAGCCGGAAGTGAGCGCGCACCTCGGCCGCGATGCGGCGATGTTCGACTACGGCGGGCAGAAGTACCGGTTCCAACACCTGGCGGCGTTCGTCGGCCTCGAGCCCTCGCCGCTCCCGGAGCAGGACGTCACCATCCCCGTGGTGCTGGTGCGGGCCGGCGAGCACTCCACGGGCCTCGTCGCCGATGAGCTGGTCGGCAGCCGCGAGATCGTGGTGAAGTCCGTCGGGCCGCAGATCTCCGGTATCCGCGGCATCTCCGGAGCGACGATCCTCGGCGACGGCCGCATCGTCATCATTCTGGACATCGGCGCGCTGGTGCGCGCCGAGTGGCGCGGGCGCGGGCAGCTGCCGACGGTCCCGCGCGAGAAGGAGGACCGCAGGACGTTCGCGATGGTCGTCGACGACTCCATTACCGTGCGCCGGGTGACGCAGCGTCTGCTCGAGCGTAACGGCATGCGGGTATTGACGGCGCGCGACGGCATGGATGCGGTCGGCCTGCTGCAGGATCATGTGCCGGACATCATCCTGCTCGACATCGAGATGCCCCGAATGGATGGCTACGAAGTCGCGGCGCACGTGCGCAACGACCCGCGGCTGAAGGACGTCCCCATCATCATGATCACCTCGCGCGTCGGCGAGAAACACCGGGCGCGCGCCATTGAGCTCGGCGTCGACGATTATCTCGGCAAGCCGTACCAGGAGGCCGAGCTGCTGGACGCCATCGCGCCGCTGGTGGAGCGCCGCCGTGCCGCGCAGGACCGCACCGTGCAGGAGGATGTCCCGCGGCAGGCCGAGGGACGCTGAGCCATGAGCGAGCGCGTACAAGAGATCTACAGTCTGCTGATTCCCCTTGCCGAGGGCCGGCTCATCGTGCCGCGCGCCTGTGTTGCCGAGGTGGTCGGCTTCCAGGTGCCGTCCGAGATGACAGGCGCGCCGCCGTGGTACATCGGCACCGTGCCGTGGAGCGGCAAGGCCCTGCCGCTGGTCTCCTTCGAGGGGGCGTGCGGACAGCCGATTCCCGCGCCCTCGGGGCGGACCCGCGTGGTGGTGTTTCATTGCCTGGGCACGCGGCTCGACGGCGGCAACTTCGCGCTCGTCTCGCAGGGTTTTCCGCAGCTCGTCCGGGTGAGCTCGGACGTCGTCCGGCCGGACAACTCACGAGTGTTCCCGGAGCGGGCGCCGGTCATCTGCCAGGTGCGGATGGTCAACGAGACGCCGCTGGTGCCGGACCTCGAGCGGCTCGAGGAGATGATCGCGGAGGAGACGCGGGTCGCCGCGTAGGCCGGGACAGGCCAAGCTCCAGTTAGCGGTATCACCCCCGCCGCTTCGACGATTCCCGCCCGATTTCGCGCACCGGCGCCGCAAGCGCCGCTTTGACAATCGTCCCGCTCAGCGCTAGGCTGATACCGCTACCACTTTCCCGTTAGAGTCGGGTGAGCGGCACGGCAGAGCGCAATAAGAACCGAGGGGATGGACGTTATGTCATATCGCGCGCGAAGCTTGTCTTTCCTGGCGGCCCGGCGCCGCATTCTTACGGCCGCCGGGACGGCTCTCTCACTGATCGCTCTCGTGTTCGTGCGGTCCGCGGGCGCCCAAACGCTCCCGCACCAGGTCGCGCAATACACCTTTGAGGACGGTGCGGCTGACGGCTGGACATCGTTCTACGATGCGTCGACGCCCACCTATTCGACGGCGGCCACCGCGGCGGCCGATCCTGACGGTGGCAAGGGCAGCCTCCTCACCACCGTCAATTACACGAGCAGCGGCGGCGGCGGCGGCCCGGCGCTGCCGCTCGCTGGCCTGAATCTGGTTCCCGGAGCCACCTACTCCATCACGGGCTACGTGATGTTGACCGCCGGCGAGGCCGCGAGCGAGGCGAACTTCACGGTTCAACGGACCGACCCGGGCTGCGGCGGCACCTGCTACGACACGGTGGGCGGCAACAATGCCTATCAGGTACCGGTGACGGCCGCCGCCTGGGCGAAGATCGGGGGCAGCTACACGGTGAGCACGACCGCGACCGGGTTGCTCCTTTACGCGCAGCTGTCGCCTTCGGCCACGCCGACGGCGCCGCAATCGTTCTACCTCGATGACGTGACCATCACGGAGATCGCCGGGCCGCCGAACAGCGGCCAGCAGGACAACTCCGGCATCACGACGAACTTCGAGGACGGCGCGCTCGATGGCTGGTCGATGCGAAGCGGCGCCCGGAACGGGCTGACCAACGTCTCGATCGCCAACGGGCCGGAGGGCGACACCAACGGCCTCTACGTCGCCAATCGGGCGGCCTTCTGGGACGGGCCGCAGATCAGCGTCAGCGACAAGATGTATGTCGGCTCCCAGTATTCCATCAGCGTCTGGGTCATGTCGCCGCAAGGCGCGACGCTGGATGTGAGCCTGCAGACCACGCTGACGGATCCGACCACCAACCAGCAGACGACCTCCTACGCGACGGTGGTGAACGGCCTCGCCTGCCCTGCGGGGCAGTGGGTGCAGCTGTCGATCGCGCGGTACACGATGTCCGCCTCGTACGATCCGGGCACGGCGTTTCTGTACGTGCAGTCCGCAAGCAGCGACGCCAATCCCACGGAACCCTTCTACATCACGGACTTCAAGCTGGCCTACCTGCCGCCGCTGGTGATCCAGCAGAGCATCCCGTCGATCTACCAGGCGCTGGCGCAATACTTCCCCGTCGGCGCGGAGATCGACTCCTCCGACCTCATCGGGCCGCATGCGCAGCTGCTCGCGAAGCACTTCGACAGCATCGTCTCCGGCAACGACATGAAGTGGCAGTTCACCGAGCCGACGGAAGGACAGTTCACCTTCGCGACCGCGGACTCCGAGGTGAAGTTCGCCCAGCAGCACGACATGCTGGTCAGAGGGCACAACCTGGTCTGGGCCAACGGCTCGGAGACACCGTCCTGGGTGTTCCTGGAGGAGGACGGCAAGACGCCGCTCTCCGCCTCGAATCCGGCGGACGTGCAGCTCCTGACCCAGCGCATCCAGAGCCACATCAAGGCGCTGGTGCAGCACTTCGGCACCGCCGTCTACGTGTGGGACGTGGTGAACGAGCCGCTGGATCCCAGCCAGCCCGATTGTCTGGAGCACGGGCCGTTCTACCAGGTGCTGGGCCCGCGCTACATCGACATCGCGCTCGAGGCGGCGAGGGAGTACGCGCCCCCGGGCACGCAGCTCTTCATCAACGAGTACGGGCTGGCGGGCCAGAGCCGCCTTGAGTGCATGATCCGGCTGATCCGCAACCTGCGCCGGCACGACGTGCCGCTCGACGGCATCGGGCACGAGATGCACACGCACATCGATTATCCGCCGCCGTCCGCGGAGTACCGGTCGTTCGAGCTGCTGCACCGCCTGTTCCCGGGCCTGAAGCAGCAGGTGACGGAGCTCGACATGAGCGTGTACGCGTCGAATGACAACACCTCCAATTACGGCGCCAACGGCGGCAGCGTGCCCCCGTCGCTCCTCGCGGAGCAGGGCTGGCTCTACAAGGGCTATTTCGATGTCTTCAAGGCGCTGGCCCGCCGGCACGCGCTGGCCGCGGTCACCCTCTGGGGAATGGCCGACGACAACACCTGGCTCGACACCTTCCCCGTCAACCGGCTGGATGAGCCGCTGCCGTTCGACCAGCTGCTGCAGGCGAAGCCGGCCTACTGGGGCATCGTCGATCCCACTCAGCTTCCGGGCTACGGCATGACGCTGGCGCTCGCCGGGCGCACGGGATCGCCGCAGTCGGGTGAGACCTGGACCCTGACTGTGACCAATCCCGGTGAGGGAACCGCGTACGGCACCCGGATCGAGGGCCTCTACCTGCGGCAGGTGGCGGGGCGGCCGTGCGCGGTGAGCGTGACGCCGCCCTCGAAGTATCCGGTCATGCTGGGCGACGTCGCCGGCGGAGGCACGGCTTCGGCGTCGTTCACCGTGCAATTCCGCTGCCGGGATCGCGGCGGCAGCGACCGGGATGGCAGGGACCGGGATCACAGCGACAGCGATCACAGCGACAGCGATCACAGCGACCGGGACGACGCTCCGCGCTTCGTTCTCTGGGCACCGTGGACCGCGAACGTCTATGAGAGGGGGACGCTGGTGCAGAAGGACCTGCAGCCTTAACACACATTTTGCCGGCTCACGATTGTCCGGGCGGCGCTGTCTCCAAAGCCATTCGCAGCGCCGCCCGGGCATGACCCCGGCGTCTCCTGCAGTCGGTCAGGGGGATCCGTGACGCAATCCGGCTGCTCGCGCCACGACCGCCGTGCGCGGGCCGCGCAGCGGTCACCGGCAGCTGAGCGCTGCCGCCGCCGCCTCGTGCAGGCGGCCGTTGGTCGCCAGGACCGTGGTCGTATCGAGAGTAACGTCTTTGCCCGCGAGGTCGGTGAAGATGCCGCCGGCCTCGCGCACGATGACGGTCAGGGCGGCGATGTCGAGGATGTTGACGTCCGACTCGACGACGACGTCGAGGGAGCCGCGCGCCAGCAGGTGGTAGTGCACGAAGTCGCCGTAGCCGCGGATGCGGCTGATGCGGCCGATCAGCTCCCCGAGGCGAGCCCACTGGGCGGAGCGGGCCATGGTCTTGAGGTTGCCGGTGGAGACGATCGCGGCGGATAGATCCGCGATGGCGCTCACGCGGATGGGACGGTCGTTGAGGACGGCGCCGGCGCCTGCCTCCGCCCAGGCGAGCTCGCCGTACGCGGGGGCGCTGGAGACCCCGAGCACGAAGCGGCCGCCGCGCATGAGGGCGATCTGGGTGGAGAAGAATGGGCACTCGCGCACGAAGGACTTGGTGCCGTCGATCGGGTCCACGAGCCAGACACTTTCGGCGCCCAGGGCGTGCTTGCCCGTCTCCTCGCCGTAGAAGCCGTAGCTCGGAAAGCGCTCGCTCAGGATCGCGCGGATCGTCTCTTCCGCGCGCACGTCGGCCTCCGTCACGGGAGACTGGTCCTCCTTGGTGCGGACGGCGAGGTTCTTCTGGTAAAGGCCGCGAATCACCTGGGCCGCCGCCTGCGCGGCGTCCAGGGCGGCTTGCAGCTCTCGGGATGGCATGGGTTACAGTCTATTTTGGCACAATTGCGCCTCGGCCACTGCGCGCCGGGAGGCGGCTTCATGGGCAACAGACTCAGCAAGATCTATACACGCACGGGTGATGACGGCACGACAGGACTCGGCGACGGTACGCGGGTACCCAAGGACAGCGCTCGGGTAGAGGCGTACGGCACAGTAGACGAGCTGAATAGCGTCCTGGGGCTGCTGCTGGCCGTGCCGGGTCTGCCGGACGCAGTGACCGCGCTACTGACGGATGTGCAGCACGAGCTGTTCGACCTGGGCGCGGAGCTGTGTGTTCCGGGTCACCTCGTCATCACGGCCGCTCACGTGACGAGACTCGAGACCGCGCTCGACGGGCTCAACGATCCTCTGCCGCCGCTCAAGGAGTTCATTCTGCCCGGCGGCGGGCCCGCGGCGGCGGCCTGTCACCTCGGCCGCACCGTGGCACGGCGTGCGGAGCGGCGCCTCTGGACGCTGGCGGGGGCGGAGACCGTCAACCCCGAGGCGCTGCGCTACCTCAACCGGCTCTCGGACCTGCTCTTCGTGCTGGCGCGGGTGTTGGCGCGCCACGAGCGCGGCAGCGAGGTCCTCTGGCGCCACGAGCGCGGCAGGCGCGGCTGAGCGGCGGGCGACCGGCGGGGTCGTGCGGACGACCACTCGGCGTCCAGCGGCCGGAACGGGAGGCGCAGAGCGCATAATCGGCGCATCCGGGAACCGGGGGCCGCCCCGAAGGAAGACTCATGACCCTCATGCAAGCATTCAAAGTGTGGTGGAGCTACAGCTGGCGGGCGAGCCTCCTGGTCATCCCGCTCGGGATCATCATGTTCGCCTGGTCGGCGATCGGACTCTTCTCCACCGTGGAGAGCCTGACCTCGTCCGGCCAGGGGCTCGCCGGCCTCGCCAATATGAACCTCGATCAGCTCGCCCGCCTCCTGTCGGGCGGCGCGGGCCTGGGGATTCTCTCCATGGTCCTCACCGCCGTGATCCAGGTGTTCGCGATGCGGTGGGCGCTCAACTCGCGCTGGTCGGACTTCCGGCTGAAGGCGGTCCCGCCGGACGCGGAGGTCGGGAGCGTGCCCGGCCAGGCAGACCCGACCCGGCCGGCCAGGGTCTGACCGGCCGGGCTTGCGCGCGGCGCGGTCAGGAGTGTTTGCCGGCCTTCGCCACCAGGTACTTCACCAGGCTGATCACTTCGTCGGGCGAGCGCATCGAGCTGTTGCGAATGCGGTATTTGCCGTCCACGATGAGGCACGGCGTGCCTGGCACCTGCATGGCCATGATCTGGGCGTTGGCCTGCCGGACCTTCATCATGACGCCGAAGGATCGGGCGGCGGCGAGAAACTTCGGCACGCTCACGCCCGTGAGCTTCGAGTAATAACGCGCCGCGTCCTCGAGCGAGGGCAGCGGGTGCACGGGCTCCTCGGTCGCCGGATTGTCGACCGCGAGCTGGCCGGTCTTCCACACGGCATCGAACATGGCCTGCTGCGTGCGGCGCGCGATGCCGAGCGACTGGGCGGCGAAGAACGCCTGCTGAAACATCGGCCAGTCCTCTTCCGGATGGAACGCCGCCGGCAGGAACACCATCCGGGCATCCGGCGGCAGGCTCCGCTCAAGCGCCTGCATCACCGGCTGGAACTTGTTGCAGAAGGGACAGCCGTAGGAGAACACCTCCATCACCTCCACCTTCCCCGCCGGTACCGCCGTCGGCTGTGCCGGGTGCAGCAGCACGTAGTTGGTCCCCTCGACCCAGCGGGCCGCCGCTCGAGCGGGCGGCACCGAGACGCAGAGCAGAGCCGCAACCAGCACCAGACCCAGTTTCTTCATTTCAGTCTCTCCGTCTTCCGTCGAGGTTCCGCGAATAGATTGCGCAACCGCGCCCATTGGAAAGCAGGGCCGGGATCGGTCTTGCGCCCGGGGGCGATGTCGCTGTGTCCGGCGATCCGCTCCCGGGATAGCGTGGGATAGGTCTCGAGCAGGGCCGCGATGAGCGCGCCCAGGCTTTCGTACTGCGCATCCGTGTACGGGATCGCATCGGCTCCCTCGAGCTCGACGCCGATCGAGAAGTCGTTGCAGCCGGTCCGGCCCTGATATTCCGACCGGCCGGCGTGCCAGGCGCGCATGCCGAAGGGCACGTATTGCGTGAGGGTGCCATCGCGGCGGATCACGGCGTGCGCGGACACGCGCAGGGCGGCGGTGTCGCGGAAGGAAGGGTGCGCATCGGCCGGCAGGTTGCCGGCGAAGAGACGGTCGATCCACGGGCCGCCGAACTCGCCGGCGGGGAGGCTGATGCCGTGCACCACGATGAGCTCGGGCGCAACGCCCGCCGGACGGCCGTCGAAATGCGGCGAGAGAACCTGGCGTACGCCGGCGAGGAGGCCGGTCGCAGGCTCGATCTGCAGCGGATCCGGCCGGGTCATGCGGGCAGGAATCGCGCGAAGCCCGCGTAGAGGACGGCGAGCAGGCCCGTGACGAAGATCCCGTCGAACGTGCCGGCGCCGCCGATCGAGGCGACCGGCGCGCCCAGGGATTGCACCACGCCGAGGTTGAGGAGGTCCGCGCCGATCAGCGTGCCGATGCTGCCGCTGATGTAAGCGAGCGGCGCCGCCTGGCGGCGCGTCAGCGCGATGGCGATGATGGCGGTCGCGATCGCCGGCACGAATATCGGCAGGGCGATGCCGAAGCCGGGAACGGGGTGCGCGAGGTAGTGGCACACCACGGCGACGAATGCCGTGCCGATAGCGGCGAGGAGGTACAGGCGATGCTTGAGCAGCAGATAGAGCGACAGGCACACCGGGATGATCGCGCCCCCGACATTCACCGTCAGGACCGTCGCGTGGGTCTGGCGCACCATGGGCACGATGTAGGTCATGCCGAAGAAGCTGATCTCGCCCGCCGTGACGGTCCGGTGCCCGGGAAGGTAGGCCACCGGGATGTTGATGTAGCTGCCGAGCAGAGACAGCCCGAGGATCGCGATGAGCGCGCCTTCCGTGATGCCCATCGACACCGATGCATAGCGCAGCAGCCGCAGCACCGTGAGGCCGATCAGGAGGAAGATCAGGCCCCAGAAGAGCAGCAGGAAAGGCAGCGAGACCGGAAAATATTGTAGTTCGGAGACGTGCATGGCGTCAGCGCATTCGTGGGGTGGCCCGGCGTGCGGCGCCGCCCTCGCAACCCGGCGCGCCCGGCCACGGTCGAGGCCGATGCGCCATCATGCCACAATGCCTGCATGAGCACCGGTAACGCATCCTACGCCGCACGGGATCTGGCCCACGTCTGGCACCCGTGCACTCAGATGAAGGACCACGAGAGCCTGCCCATGATCCCGATCCGCCGCGGCGCGGGGGTGTGGCTGGAGGACTTCGAGGGGCGCCGTTACCTCGATGCGATCAGCTCCTGGTGGGTGAACCTCTTCGGCCACGCCAACCCGCGCATCAACGCGGCGGTGCGTGCGCAGCTCGACCGGCTGGAGCAGGTCATCCTCGCCGGGTTCACCCACGAGCCGGTGATCGCCCTGTCGGAGGCGCTGACCGCCATCGCGCCGGCCGGGCTGACACGGTGCTTCTATGCCGACAACGGCTCGTCCGCGGTGGAAGTCGCGGTGAAGATGAGCTTCCACTACTGGCGCAACGTCGGCAGGAGCGCCAAGCGGCGCTTCATCACCCTGTCCAACAGTTACCACGGCGAGACGCTGGGCGCGCTCGCCGTCGGCAACGTCGAGCTCTACAAGGAAATCTACCAGCCCCTGCTCATGGACGTGATCACGGTGCCCTCGCCCGACTGCTTCGGGCGCGAGCCGGGGGAGAGCTGGGCGGAGCATTCCCGGCGCAAGTTCGCGCACATGGAGGCCGCTCTCGCGAAGCACGCGGACGAGACCGCCGCCGTCATCCTCGAGCCGCTGGTGCAGTGCGCCGGGTCGATGCGCATGTACGACCCGGTCTACCTGGCGCTCCTGCGCCAGGCGTGCGACCGCTACGGCGTGCATCTGATCGCGGACGAGATCGCCGTTGGGTTCGGCAGGACCGGGACGATGTTCGCCTGCGAGCAGGCGGGCATCCGGCCCGACATGATGTGCCTGTCGAAGGGCCTGACCGCGGGCTATCTGCCGCTGTCGGCCGTGGTCACGACGGACCCGATCTACGCGGCCTTCTACGACGAGTACGTCAAGCTGTCCGCCTTCCTGCACTCGCACAGCTTCACGGGCAACCCGCTGGCGTGCTCCGCCGCGCTGGCGAGTCTCGAGATCTTCCGCGCCGACGATGTCCTCACGCGCAATCGCGCTCTCGCCGCCCATCTGGGCGCCCGGGCCCGCGAGCTCGAGGCGCACCCGCACGTCGCCGAAGTCCGCCAGCACGGCATGATCGTCGCCGTCGAGCTGGCGCGCGACAAGGCGACCCGCGCGCCGTATCCGTGGCAGGAGCGCCGGGGTCTGCGGATCTATCGGCACGCGCTCAGCCGCGGCGTGCTGCTGCGCCCCATCGGCACCGTCCTCTATTTCATGCCTCCTTACGTGATCACGCCCGAGCAGATCGATCTCGTGGTCGAGGTCGCGCGCGAGGGCATCGAGCTCGCGACATGCGACTGACGAGGGTTCACGTCGCCGGACCGCTGGTGGCCGGCAGCCGCCGGACCCTCGAGGGCGATGCCGCCAACCACATCGCGCGCGTGCTGCGTCTGCGGCCGGGCGATGCGCTCACTCTCTTCGACGGCGGCGGCGGCGAGCACGCCGCGCGAATCGAGGAATTCCGCAAGGGCGCCGTGGTCGTGACGGTCGCAGAGCGATCGGCCCCCGGCCGCGAGTCGCCGCTTCACCTGACGCTGGCGCAGGGCGTATCGCGCGGCGAGCGGATGGACTGGGTCGTGCAGAAGGCCACCGAGCTCGGCGTGAGCCGCGTCGTGCCGCTGCTGACCGAGCGCAGCGTGGTGAAGCTCGACTCCCGCCAGTCGCAGCGCAAGCTCCAACACTGGCAGGGGATCGCCGTCGCCGCCTGCGAGCAAAGCGGCCGTACCCGGATCCCCGCGATCGACGCACCGCTGGCGCTGGCCGAGTTCTGGGGCGAAGTCGATACCCGTGCGACACGCCTGCTGCTCTCCCCCCAGGCCAGCCTGCGGATCGCCGAGTTGCCACGCGCGCCGGGCGGCATCGTCGTGCTCATCGGTCCCGAGGGCGGGTTGGCTGAGGCCGAGCAGCGGGCGGCGCTCGCGGCCGGCTTCATCGGCGCGCGCCTCGGCCCGCGGGTACTGCGCACCGAGACGGCGGCGATCGCCGCCCTGACGTTGCTCCAACAGCATTTCGGTGATATCTGAGTCGTGCACAGCGCGCAAAGCTCGACATGAAACCAGGCTATCTGCTCGCCGGTCCTTTCGCTGCCGTCATTTTCGGCTTGGGCATCGTCCTGCTGCCGCTGTGGATCCCCGGATACGATCAAGTCCGCCAGACGGTCAGCGAGATCGGCATGGCGGGGTCCCCGATGAAGGCCCCCTTCAGTCTCATGCTGTTCGCCGTGGCGCTGTGCATGCTGATCTTCGGATGGGCGCTCGGCCGCGCCTGCCTGCGCGAGGGGCATTCGCCGCTCGCGGGGTATCTGGTGGCCTGCATGGCGATCTGCGCGGCCGGCATCGGCCTCTTCCCCTATCCGGCGGCGCCTCACAGTTTCTTCGGAATGTCGGAGTTGATCGGATACCAGGCGCCGCTGGCGCTGGCGATCACCTGGCGCCTGAATCCGCGCGCAACGCGCCTCGTGCGGCTGTCGTGGCTCATGGGAGCGCTCATGTGGATCTCGATCGCGCTCAATCTGGCCGTCCTCGACCGCGGCGGGAGCCTGTGGGCTCACGAGCGGCCGTTCTACGGACTGGTGCAGCGATCGCTCTTCGCCGTCTTCTTCCTGTGGTGCGCCGCGGCCGGGGCGATCCTGTTCGCCGCGGCGCGGCGCCGGCTGCGCCCGGGCCGGATCACGCTCGCGGCCAGGTCCTGAGCGCGCTCAAGCGCTGACGAAAATCCGTCTGCCGTCCTTCTCGATCTCCAACATGGGCACCCCATAGAGCTCGCTCAGCCTTGCGGCCGTCAGCAGCTCGCGCGACGGTCCCGCCGCCCAGCGCCCGTCGCCGAAAAGCAGCAGCGCCGTGTCGCAGAACCGAGCGGCGACGGTTGGATCGTGCAGCGTCGCGATGACCGTCTTTCCCGCTGCGCAGGACTGCCGGAACAGCCCCAGTATTCCCAGCAGATGCGCCGGATCGAGGTGATTCGAGGGCTCATCCAGCAGGAACATCGCGGGCTCCTGGGCGAGCAGCGCCGCCACTGCGACCCGGCGCAGCTCCCCGCCGGAGAGCGTGTCGGTCCGCCGCTGCGCGAAGCCGTCGAGGTCCACGGCGGTCAGAGCCGCACGCGCGATCCGGTCATCCTCGGCCGTTTCCCACTGCCACAGCTTCAGGTGCGGATGCCTCCCTACGAGCACCGCTTCCAGAGCCGTGGTGACGAACGACTCCTCGACATCCTGGGGGAGCAGCCCCAGCCGCAGCGCCACCTCCCGCCGGCTCAGGCTCTCCATCGCTGTCCCGTCGAGATACACCCCGCCGCCCTGGGGCCGGCGCAGCCCGGCGAGCGTATGGAGCGTCAGGGTTTTCCCGGCGCCGTTTTTGCCCAGGATCGCCACGAACTCGCCGGGGCGGAACTGCAGTGACAGGCCGGTCACCAGCCGCCGCGCGCCGACCGCCACCTCGAGACCGCGGGCCGCGAGCGGGCACGGGGGGAGCGCGCCCGGGGAAACGCTCAAGGCTGCAGGCGCGTCGCGGTCCAGGGTCCGGCCTCGAAAAAGCCGCTCGGCAGCGCCGTGAGCGTGCGCGTCCAGCGCGCACGGTCGTGTACCCGTGCCTCGCCTTCCACCCACAGCTCGACGGACTCCGCCCACAGGTGGTAGCCGCCCCAGTGAGGCGGCCTCGGGATGACCACGTCGAGCTCGCTCTCGGCCCCCGGCTGCCCCGGAATCGGGGCGCCGAAGCGCTCCGCGGTCGCGGCCACCGCCGCCAGCAGCGCCTCGCGCGAGGCCACCGGCTCGCTCTGCGTGCTGGCCCAGGCCCCGACGCGGCTCGCCCAGGGCCGGGATGCGAAGTAGGCGTCGCTGTCCGCGGCCGGGGCCTGCAGCACCGGCCCCTCGATGCGCACCTGACGGTGCAGCGCGTCCCAGTGGATGACCGCCGCGGCGCGCGGGTTCTCGGCGAGCTG
>DAHUXV010000030.1 GCA_027306985.1 Gammaproteobacteria bacterium
CGGGGTCGAACCGCTTCGCCTCGGCATAGGCCTGGGCCTTGTCGAGCATGGCGGCGAGTGCGTCGAGGCCGATCTCGAACGAGGGGATGGCGGCGCGGGACATCGACATGGGAAGACCTCCGGGACACGGGAATGCATGCGGATGGTAGCCGATCGGGACGGCGTCGGGCGCCGCAATGGCCGGCGAGTCCGCTGGGGCGGCTCGCAGCAAGCGAGTGCAACGGCACGGTGGTTTCGACTGCGAGTGTGCGTTGGGTAAGGGTACAGGGCTGTTCCCGGGCTAGAACGTTGGCCTCCTGACTCTGGAAATCCCCTCGCTTCAGGGAGGGCAAGACGTTAAGTGGAGCATCGCGCTGACGCTGATTTGGACGACGGTCCGCTGACCCTCGCGGTCAGTGACGGCGTGCGGCCCCGAGGCACGCGCGCGCTGCGGCTGCCATCGCAGGCAGCTTCGGCGACCAGAGGCCGACGTTCCAGTTCCACGGCTCATTGCCGGCCGCCATGCGGCGGCAGACCACCTCCTGATTGAGCCGGTACATTCCGGGCATGAGACCCGTCGCCGGATGCGGCGCGCCGGTGAAGTGCATGTAGGCGCCGGCCGAGCCGAACGCCGGCCAGTCCGGCTGATGCACCGCCCGCGGCCGGCCCGTGCGCGCGAAGCTGGTCCAGTAGTCGAGCATCGCCTGCGACAGCGCCGCCTGCCGCGGTGAGGCCGGCACTTCGGGCCAGAGCGGGGGCGTGCCATCGAGCGTGCCGAAGACGAAAGGCAGCTCGCTCGCATGGAACCCGTGCAGTCCGGCTGCGTCCTCGGCCGGGTAGCCATGATCGAAGAGATAGAGATAGGAGGGCAGCCCGAGCGCGGTCTGGCTGCGGACCACGCGCTCCGCGGTCCACCCGTAGAGAGCATCGCGCGTCGTCGCGAGAATGCTCTCCTCCATGTCGGTGGCCGGATAGAGCCGCAGGAACTGCGGCGCGAGGTCGCCGTAACGGGCGCGGATGACCGATTCGTAGTCGGCGGCGCTGGCGGGAGCGTGCGGCGCGAGGATCATCAGCGAGCGGATCTCGCCGCTGTTGAAGCCGGCGAGGATCGGCACGCGAGCCTCCTCGCCCTTCTCGAAGGCGGTGACCATCTGGTGCGGGAAGACGTGGCCGTCGACCGTGCCCCAGGGCCCGAAGGCGGCGGCGGCTGCGGCGTCGGTCAGCTTGCCCGGCGGCATCGCGCGCAGCGCGGCGAGGCTGGGGGCGTGCAGCGCCGTGGCCAGCTGCAGGCCACTTTGCTCCGCCGAAGGCATGCCGTATCGGCTGACCTTGAGCGAGGGCATCGAGACCATGTAGCCGCTTTCCGCGATGGCCTTCGCGAAGAGGCCGTGCGCCTCGGGCGAGACCATCAGGTACATGACGCTGAGGGCGCCGGCCGACTCGCCGGCGATGGTGACATTGGACGGATCGCCGCCGAAGGCGCCGATGTTGCGCCGCACCCATTTGAGCGCCTGGATCTGATCGAGCAGGCCGTAATTGCCCGAGATGCCCTGCGGGGACTCCGCGCTCAACTGCGGCAGCGCCAGCCACCCGAGCACGCCCAGACGGTAGTTGATGCTGACCACGACGACGCCGCGCTCGGCGAGCTGCGTGCCGTCATAGAGGGGATCGCGGCTGGCACCGCCCCAGAGCGCGCCGCCATAGATCCAGAAGAAGACCGGCGCGTGATGCGCATCGGCCGGCGCCCAGATGTTGAGCGTCAGGCAGTTCTCGCTCATTGGCATCGGCCGCTCCCAATAGACGCTCGGCGGGCCTTCGGGCTGCCAGCACGCCGGCCCGAACGCCGTCGCCGCGCGAACGCCGTGCCATCGCGGCAGCGGTGCGGGCGGCTTCCAGCGCAGTTGGCCGACCGGGGGTTGCGCGTAGGGAATGCCCTTGAAGACCCGCAGGTTTCCGGCGATGACTCCCTCCAGCCTGCCGGCGGGAGCATTGATGCTGGCGGCGCGCGGGGGCGGAAACCTCGCCGGCGCGGCCGGACCGTTCCCCGCGTGGGAGGGGGCCATCACGGCGAGGCACGCGGCCGCGCCGGCGAGTACTGCGATACGTCTGAGCAGCATCATCGAGCTACGCCTCCGATGGAGCGGCTCTCCCGGCGCAGGACGCGGGCCAGCCAGAGAAAGATCACGATCGCGACGACGTAGAACGGCGTCAACGTATAAAGAGCGAGCTGCAGCGAGTGCTGCGGATGGCCGGCGTGGAAGAAATCGCTGGCGGCGCCGACGTAGGTCGGGCCGAGCCCCAGGCCGATGAAGTTCATGATGAGCAGCAGCAGCGCGCCGGCCATGACGCGCTGCTCCGGCCGCACCTCCTCCTGCACCAGCGCTATCGCCGACGACAGGTAGAAGTAGTTGAGGAACATCGGCGCGACGAGGAAGATCAGCGCGAGATGCCAGGATGGCGTCCAGACGAAAGCCAGGTAGAACGGGATCGCGAGCGCGAGCGACACGGCGGGCATGGTGGCATAGGCCGCGCGCGAGCGGCGCGTGAGGCGGTCGAGCATCCGGCCGGAGACCACCATGCCGGCGCTCATGCCGATGCCGACCACCAGCGCGTAGTACACGGCGACCTGATCGAGCGTCATGCCCTTCTCGCGCATCAGGAAGAGGGTGGTGAAGTTGCCGACCCCGTAAGTGATGAGCTGGGTCACACCGCTGCCGAGCGCGACCAGCACGAGCGGCGGCCGGGAGAAGAACGTTCGCGCGGTCTCCCAGAAGCTCGACTGAGCCGGCGCGGCGGCCGCGGGCGTCCGGTCGAGTCCGCCGCGGGGCGGCTCGCGAACGATGAGCCGGACGGCGACGGAGGCGAGAATGCCCACCGCGCCGATGGCGATGAAGGCGTCGCGCCAGTTGAAGGCGGCCGCGATGGAAGCGCCGAAGGCGATGCCGAGCGCGGCGCCGATCGGCGGCCCCAGGTTGTAGATGCCGAACGCGGCACCGCGCCGGCCGGGCGGGAAGTAGTCGGTGATGAGCGCATAGGAGGGCGGCACGCCGCCGGCCTCGCCGACCCCGACGGCCATGCGCGAGGCGACGAGCTGCGGGTACGTGGTCGCGAGCCCGCAGAAGGCGGTCGCCACGCTCCAGATCGCACAGGCCACGGAGAGGACGTTGACGCGGTGGGTCTTGTCGGCGAGCCAGCCGATCGGGATGGCGATGAAGCAGTAGAAGAACGCGAAGTAGAGCCCGGCGATGAGACCGAGCTGCCCGTCCGAGATGTGCAGCGTGTCCTCGATCGGCTTGGCCAGAATGCCGAGCAGCGAGCGGTCGAGGAAGTTGAGGACGTAAACGGCGGCGAGCGTGTAGAGGACGATCCGGGCGCGCGCCGGGTTGGCGGCGGTGGCCGCCGCGGGATCGGTCTTGGCCGCGGGAATTGCATTCGTTGACATTGATTCAAACCCGCTCGAGGATTGCCGCGATGCCCTGGCCGCCGCCGATGCACATCGTGACGAGGCCGTAACGCCCATTGCTGCGATGCAGCTCATGGACCAGCTTGGTGACCAGGATCGCGCCGGTGGCGCCGATGGGGTGTCCGAGCGCTATGGCGCCGCCGTTGGGGTTGGTTCTCGCCGGATCGAGGCGCAGCTCGGACGATACGGCACACGCCTGGGCGGCGAAGGCCTCGTTCGATTCCACGATGTCGAGGTCCGCGACCGCGAGTCCCGCCCGCTCGAGCGCTCGCTGCGTCGCGGGCACGGGGCCGATCCCCATGTACGCCGGTTCCACGCCGGCGTGCGCGTAGGCGAGGAGGCGCGCCAGCGGCTGAAGTGCGTACCGCTCGACCGCGGCGGCGCTGGCGAGCGTCACGGCCGCCGCGCCGTCGTTGAGCCCGGAGGCGTTGCCCGCGGTGACCGTGCCGCCGTCGCGGCGAAAGATCGGCCGCAGCTTCGCGAGACTCTGCGCCGTGCAGTCGCCGCGGACATGCTCGTCGACGGTGAACTCACCGGCCTCGCCGCGGCTCTCGACGGGAATGGGCACGATCTGGCTCGCGAACCGTCCGGCGGCGATTGCCGCCGCTGCGCGGCGCTGGCTCTCGAGGGCCAGCTCGTCCTGCCGCTCCCGGGAGATGCCGTAGCGCGCGGCGACGTTCTCGCCCGTGACGCCCATGAGCACGTTCTCGAACGGATCGGTGAGCGCCCCATTCAGGGCGTCCACGAGCGCAGCATCGCCGAGCTTCTTGCCCCACCTTACCGCGGGCGCGAGAAAGGGCGCTCGGCTCATGACCTCCGCGCCGCCCGCCACCGCCAGCTCGCAATCGCCGAGCGCGATCGCCTGGGCCGCGGATACGATGGCCTGCAGGCCCGAGCCGCAGAGCCGGTTGACGGTGAGCGCCGGCACGGCGGGCGGCAGGCCTGCGCCGAGGGCGGCGATTCTCGCGAGATAGGCGTCGCGCGGTCCGGTGGGGATCACCTGCCCGAAGACGACGTGGCCGATGTGCGCGGCATCGGCGCCGGCGCGGCGCACGGCCTCCCGTGTGACCCGCGCCGCGAGCTCGCCGGGCTCGTACCCGCGCAGCGAGCCGCCGAACGAGCCGATCGCGGTGCGCACCGCCGAGACGAGAAACACCGCAGTCATGGTCCGGCCCGCGGCCTATTCTCCCGCGCCTGCGCGACCTCGAACTGGTATTGCTCGAATCCCTTCGCGGGCACCTGCTCGCCCGCGCGGTCCGCGATGCGATCCCACTGCTCGAGGATCTGCGCGGCGGCCTGCGCCCCGTCGGCGAGGAAGACGCCCCGGGTCATCGTCACGTGGGCCAGCTTGAAGCTGCCGCCGCCGGCCAACAGAATGCATTTGTTCGGTGCCCGCTCGCTCGCGAGCGCGACCACCGCCGGGCTCACCCGCCGCGGCTCGAGCGCCGCGAGGTCCTCCGGCGACCAGAGCTCGCCCGTCATCTGCGTCGCGGCGCTCGGCGCCAGGCAGTTGACCCGGATGCCGTGGCGCTCACCCTCCAGGGCCAGCGTCTGCATCAGGCCCACGAGGGCCATCTTCGCGGCCGAATACGCCGTCTGTCCGAAATTGCCGTAAAGGCCGGAGGAGGAGGTCGTCAGCACCACCCGGCCGTAGCCGCGCGCCTTCATGTGGGGCCACACGGCGCGGGTGCACCGGACCGAGCCCATGAGGTGAACGTCCATCACCCGCTCGAAATCCGCGAGATCGAGCTTGGCGAAGGTGCGGTCGCGAAGGATTCCCGCGTTGTTGACCAGGATGTCCACCTGCCCCCAGCGGCGCAGCGCCGCGGCGACCATGCGCTCGACCGCCGGCAGGTCCTGCACATTGGCGCCGTCGGCGAGGGCTTCGCCCCCGAGCCGCGCGATCTCGCCGCAGACCTCCTCGGCGGCCGCCGCATCGAGGTCGTTGACCAGGATCCTTGCGCCTTCGCGCGCCATCGCCAGAGCATGCGCCCGGCCCAACCCGCGGCCGGCTCCGGTGACGATCGCGACCCGATCGGCCAGTAAGCCCTGCATGTGTGCTCCTCATCCCCCAGCGAGCGGCCCGCGCCCTTCGTTACATTAACTCACGGATGAATGAACTTGACAAGGCGAAGGATCAGCGGCACGGCGCGGCCAGCCCGGCTGGAATTCGAAAGGTGATCAGGTGCGTCAGGCCGACCGAGCCCACGAACGCCGTCCGTCCGTCGGGACCGCCGAAGGCGAGGCTGGTGGGC
Source organism: Gammaproteobacteria bacterium (assembly GCA_027306985.1). GTDB lineage: Bacteria > Pseudomonadota > Gammaproteobacteria > Steroidobacterales > Steroidobacteraceae > 13-2-20CM-66-19. The sequence goes on from DAHUXV010000030.1 coordinate 5,698, forward strand.
AGGCGCAGCGGTCCCTCGACCGCCATGCAGGCCAACAGATGATCGAGAGTCCCGGTGCGCCGCTCGGCCGCGCGGGCGATCGCCGCGACCGCCGCCGCGTTCGCATCCGAATAGACCACGTGCGCCTCTCCGCGGCGGTCGATGACATGTATCGCATTCTCGCTGATGACGGTGACCCACAGGTTGCCCGCGGCATCGAAGGTGATGCCATCCGGGAGCGCGCCCCGGCCGAGACTTCCGGGACCGACGCGCTCCTTTGGCCCGAGCGCGCCGTCGGGCCGGATTGGAAAGCGCACGATGCGCCGGCCCAGAGTCTCCACGGCATAGAGGAACCGGCCATCGGGTGAGACCTTGACCTCGTTGGTGAGGTCGAGACCGTCGGCGACGATCTGCGCACGCGTACCCTCGCCATCGAGCCGCACGATGTAGCCGTCGCGCTTGCGGGAGCGGAAGGCCGGAACCCAGGGCAGATGGCGTGTCATCACCGACAGCCATATCCGCTGCGGGCCGTCCGCACAGGCATAGTTCACCGCTCCGAGCGGCATGCCGTCGATACTCTCGAGGAGCACGCGCGTCCCGCCGCCGGGGGCGATCCGATACAGCCTGCCGTCGCCGAGACCTGCGACCACGAAACTCCCGTCCGGCCGCCGGCTGAAGCCGTTCGGGTCCGTGATTCCGCTGCCCACGACTTCAGGCTCCCGGTCGGCGTGCACGCGGCATACGCCGCCGCGAGCATCGGAGGCCCACACCCCCTCGCGGTCCACCCACACGCACTCGGGACGGTGCAGTCCCCGGCCGTAGGGAGCCAGGTCGGCGGCAGTCAGCTTGAAATCCGCAAGGGACATGAGGGGCCTCCCGGTTGGGCTCACCCGGAGCCCGCTGATAATATTATTTCGCGTGTGAATGAACTTGACAACGATCCGATTAGCTGGGAGGCTTCGACCGCCGCGTCATCGGGTGCGGTTTCAAGAAAGCGTTGGGGGGACCGATGAAGAGCACAGCGTTCGTTTGCGTCGCGCTCGTATTGGGCGGAGCCGCGGCGGCCAGAACCGAGGCCCTGCCGGCCGCGTCCGCGGCCGGCAGCTCACAGGGTCGGACGACGGGCGGCGATGCCCCGTCCGGCGGTCCGCAGTCGCAGCCCGTGCTCCAGGAAGTGGTGGTCACCGCCGAGAAGCGCACCACCAACCTGCAGACCACGCCGATCGCCGCGACGGTCCTCACGGGCACGCAGCTGCTGCACAACGGGGTGATCACGGTCGACCAGCTGGAGACCGTCT
>DAHUXV010000050.1 GCA_027306985.1 Gammaproteobacteria bacterium
TACGTCATCGGCTCGCCGAAGTACATGGCGCCCGAGCAGATCCTCGGCAAGAAGGTCGATGAGCGCGCCGACATCTACGCCATCGGGGTCATGCTCTACGAAATGCTGACCGGCGTGCCGCCCTACTCCCGCGGCGATCACATGTCGGTCATGTATCAACATGTGCAGGGCAAGGCGCGCCCGCCGCACGAGGTCAATCCGACGCTGCCCGCGGGGCTCTCGGAGCTGGTCGTAAAGGCGATGGCGGTCGACAAGACCAAGCGCTTCCAGAGCATGGACGAGCTGCGCGGAGCATTGTTGAAGTACCTGGCCTGAAGCGCCGGATCGCCGGCTGCGGACATCGCGCCGCCCAACCCGCGCTGCACGCGCGTTGCGGGCCGTACGGACCCGTCCCGGGGTGGCCATCGAGGGCCACCCAGGGCCATCAGGGCCCTCGTGCGACCCGTGCATCGCGCCCTCCCCGATCCCGCGCGCCGCGGGCGAAAAGACACGGCTTTCGTCTCGACGCCCGCCGCCGGGCGCCGGCGGCGCTCGTCCTCGCCACCGCCCGTGGCTTGCCGCGGCACGGCGGAAGGCGTGCGTTACGTCAAATTTTTGCGACCAAGACATTGATTTTGGCGACATAAGGAGGCAAAAGAGGCGGGCTCGACTTCACCGCGGAGGCTCCATTGGCGCGTATAGACGCGTTTCTCAAGCTGGGAGCACAGCAGGGGTGCTCGGACGTCCATCTGGCCGTCGGGGTGCCGCCGATGCTGCGCATGCAGGGTGACCTCCTGCCGATCAAGTTTCGTGAGCTGCGCGCCACGGAGCTCGAGGGCTATCTCACCGAGATCATGACCCGCTCCCAGGTCGAGTACTTCGGCAAGGGGCAGGACCTCGATTTCTCGTACGTCTCCGCGGACGGCGGCCGTTTCCGCGTCAATGTCTTCCGCAAGGAAACCGGCATCGGCGCGACCTTTCGCGCCATTCCCTCCGAGGTACCCCTGCTGGAGAAGATGGGCCTGCCGGCGACCATCACGAAGCTCTGCGACTTTCACCAGGGAATGATTCTGGTCACCGGCGCGACCGGCACCGGCAAGTCCACCACCCTGGCGGCGATGATCAACCACCTCAACGAGCACCGGAAGCTCAACATCATCAGCCTCGAGGACCCGATCGAGTTCGTTCACCGCAGCAAGAACAGCCAGGTGATCCAGCGGGAGCTCGGGACCCACATTCCGAGCTTCGCGGAGGGCGTACGCGCCGCCATGCGCGAGGACCCCGACGTCATTCTCGTAGGCGAGCTGCGTGATGCCGAGACCATCTCGATGGCGATGACGGCGGCCGAGACCGGCCACCTCGTTCTCGGAACGCTGCACACCACCAGCGCGGTCAAGACCATCGACCGCGTCATCGATGCCCTGCCGATCGAGGAGCGGGAGCAGACCAAGAGCTTCCTCGCGCAGAGCCTGCTGGCCGTCGTGACCCAGGTGCTGGTGAAGACGCCGGATGCGCGCGGGCGCAAGGCCGTCTGCGAGGTCCTCATGATGACCAAGGCGATCGCCAAGCTCATCCAGACCGAGCAGACCCACCAGATTCCGAGCCAGCTGCAGATGGGCCGCGATCTCGGCATGCAGCTGCTCGATCAGGCGCTGCTGGCGGCGATCGGCGCCCGCGAGATCAACCCGGACGACGCATACCTCTACGCAACCGACAAGCGTCCGTTCCAGAAGTACGTCACCGACACCAGCATGCTTTCCAAGGTCGATGTGACCGCGGCAGCATCGCCGCCGGCCTCGGCCGCCTGAGACGCGGGACGGCGGGACATGGCCACGATCGACGCCTTTCTGCTCGAGGTCCTCGAGAAGCGCGGCTCGGACCTGCACTTCATCGCGGGCGACCCGCCGCGGATCCGGCTCTTCGGCGATCTGACCGCGCTGCGGCCCGAGAAGCTCGCCCAGGATCTCGTCAAGGAGGCTCTCTACGAGATCATGCCGAAGGCGGCGCTGGATCGCTTCGAGGCGAAGGACGGCGCCGACTTCGCCTACATGATTCCGGAGCGGGGGCGCTTCCGCGTCAACGTCATGCGCCAGTTGAACGGCATGGGAGCCGTCTTCCGCGCGATCCCCTCCAAGGCGCTGACGCTCGATGAGCTGAAGCTTCCCGAGTCGGTGCGCCAGCTCTGCCGCGCCAACAACGGGCTGATCCTGGTCACGGGCAAGACCGGCTCCGGCAAGTCGACCACGCTCGCCGCGATGATCGACGACATCAACACGCGCGAGAAGGGGCACATTCTCACGATCGAGGATCCGATCGAGTTCGTGCACCTGCGCAAGAGCTGCCTCATCAGCCAGCGCGAGATCGGGGTGCACGCCCAGAGCTTCGCGGCGGCGCTGCATTCGGCTCTGCGCGAGGACCCGGACGTCATCCTGGTCGGCGAGCTGCGTGACCTCGAGACGATGAGCATCGCGGTCACCGCGGCCGAAATGGGCATTCTCGTCATGGCCACGCTGCACACCAACGGCGCGGCACAGACGGTGGACCGGATGGTCAACGTCTTCCCTTCCGACAAGCAGTCGCACGTGCGCGCCATGCTGTCCACGTCGCTGCGCGGCGTCGTCTCGCAGCAGCTGCTGCAGCGGGCCGACAGGCAGGGCCGGGTGGCGGCGCTCGAGATCCTGATCAACACGCCCGCCGCCGCGAACCTGATCCGCCAGGGCAAGCTCGACCAGCTGGAGAACACCATGCAGGCCGGCGGCCAGTTCGGCATGCGCACCATGGACACCGCCATCCAACAGCTGCTCGATCAGCGGCTGATCGCCGGCAAGGAGGCGTTCAAGAAGTCCATCAACAAGGCGAAGTTCGAGCTGCTGAAGGATGCCGGCTAGCGACGCGAATTGCTCCGGCGGGCCTGCCGCGCATACTTTGCAAATGGACCGTCAGACCCAGGCCTCGGGCGCCCCCACGCTGCTGCAGCAGCGTGATCTCGCGCGTGCGCGCCGGCGTCTGGAGGTCTACGAGGAGACCCGGTGTATTCAACGACCGGTCGGACGTCGATTTGGCTCTCGAAACGGAGCCCCCGCAGATGAGCGTCTACCGGCTCATAGCAGAGCTCATGGAGCGATTGGGGCGACCGGTGGATATCCTGATGCTCGATCCGTGCCGATTCCGGGAGCGGATCCGCCGAGAGGGGCTCGATAAGACCCCCTAGAGGCGGCATGGGACGGATTGACGCGCGATGCCGCGTTGCCGCCCTCATCATGGCGCGCAAGCGGCAGGCTGCCGCCACTCGAGCGGTCCTGTAAACTGCCGGAATGGCTGAGAAATTCTTCGTCACGACGGCACTCCCCTACGCCAACGGCCCGTTCCACATCGGGCACATCATGGAGTACATCCAGGCAGACATCTGGGTCCGGTTCCAGCGCATGCAGGGCCACCAGGTGCATTTCGTCGGCGCCGACGACGCCCACGGGGCGCCCATCATGCTCAAGGCGGAGGCGGAGGGGATCAGCCCGCAGCAGCTCGTGGCGCGGATCGCCGCGGGGCGGCCCCGGTATCTGCAGGGCTTCCACATCGGCTTCGATCACTGGCACTCGACCGACTCGCCCGAGAACGTCGCGCTGTCCCAGGACATCTACCGCCGGCTGAAGGCCGCCGGGCTCATCTATTCGAAGCCCGTCGAGCAGTTCTACGACCCGGTCAAGGGCATGTTCCTCGCCGACCGGTACATCAAGGGCGAATGCCCCAATTGCCATTCCAAGGACCAGTACGGGGACGCCTGCGAAGTCTGCAGCACCGTGTACGCGCCGACCGATCTCATCGAGCCTTACTCGGTGCTCACCGGAGCCAGGCCGGTGCTGAAGACCTCGGACCACCTCTTCTTCAGGCTGTCCGACCCGAAGTGCATCGATTTCCTCGATGGCTGGACCACCGCGCCCGGAAGGCTGCAGCCGCAGGTCGCGAACAAGGCGCGCGAATGGCTTTCGGGCAAGGACGATCAGGCGCTCGGCGACTGGGACATCTCCCGCGACGCGCCCTATTTCGGCATTCCCATCCCCGACGCGCCGGGCAAGTACTTCTACGTTTGGCTCGATGCGCCCATCGGCTATCTCGCATCGCTGCAGAGCTACTTCGCGAGCGGCAAGGCCAGGGCGAACGGCGAGCCGCGCAGCTTCGAGGAATTCCTGGCGGCGCCCGATACGAAGCAGATCCACTTCATCGGCAAGGACATCATCTACTTCCACACGCTCTTCTGGCCGGCGATGCTGAGGTTCGCGGGGCCACCGTACAAGGTTCCCGACAACGTGTACGTGCACGGCTTCATCACGGTCTCCGGCGAGAAGATGTCGAAATCGCGCGGCACGGGCATCAGCCCGCTGCGCTATCTGGACATCGGCATGAGCCCCGAGTGGCTGCGCTACTACATCGCCGCCAAGCTCAACGCCAACGTCGAGGACCTCGACTTCAACCCCGAGGACTTCGTCGCCAGGGTCAACAGCGACCTCGTCGGCAAGTACGTCAACATCGCCAGCCGCGCGGCCAACTTCATCACCCGGCACTTCGATGGGGCCCTGGCATACGCCGGCGACGTGGAGGCGCTGCGCGGGCAGGCCGCCGAGCTCGCGCGGCAGGTCGGGGAGAGCTACGAGGCGCGTGAGTTCGGCCGCGCGATGCGCGAGATCATGGCCTACGCCGACCGTATCAATCAGGACTTCGATGCCCGCCAGCCCTGGGTGCTCGCGAAAGATCCGGCGAAGCGCGCCGAGCTGCAGGACATCTGCTCGCGGACGCTCTATGGCTTCAAGCTCCTGAGCGTGCTGCTCGCGCCCGTTCTTCCCGAGGTCGGCGCCCGCGTCGCCCGGGAGCTTTACGGCCTCGAGCGGGCGTTTGGCTGGCCGGACGCGCTCGAGCTGCCGCAACGCGTCAACGCCTATCGACATCTGATGACCCGCGTCGATCCGAAGCAGCTCGACGCCCTGTTCGAGGCGGAAAGCCCCGCCGCGGCCGCAACCGCGGCGGCGGCGCCCGCCGCGCCGGCCCGCGCCGCGGGCAGTGCCGCGAAAGCCGGGGCCGCAGCCGCCGCTCCCGCCACGATCTCCATCGACGAGTTCAAGCGGCTCGACCTGCGGGTCGCGCGCATCGTCGCCGCGGAGCATGTGACCGGGGCGGACAAGCTCCTGAAGCTGACGCTCGATCTCGGGACCGGGACCCGCACGGTATTCGCCGGCATCAAGTCCGCATACGACCCGGCAGCGCTCACCGGGCGCCTCACCATCATGGTCGCGAACCTCGCCCCCCGAAAGATGAAGTTCGGCGTCTCCGAGGGCATGGTCCTGGCCGCGAGCGACGAATCCGGCGGTCCCTACCTGCTCTCACCCGACAGCGGGGCCGCTCCGGGCATGCGGGTGAGCTGAGTCGCGCATGGCGAGCGCCGGCGACATCGATGCGCTGCTGCCGCAGACCCAATGCACGCGCTGCGGCTATCAGGGCTGCCGCCCCTACGCCGAGGCGGTCGCACGCCGCGAGGCCGGCATCAATCAATGCCCGCCCGGCGGCGCCGCGACGATCGCGGCCCTCGCGGCGCTGTTGCAGCGCGAGCCGTTGCCGCTCAATCCGGCGAACGGCGCGGAAGGCCCGCCGCTCGTGGCGCAGATCGACGAGGCGGCCTGCATCGGCTGCGCCAAATGCCTGCCCCCCTGCCCGGTCGATGCCATCGTCGGCGCGCGCAAGCAGATGCACACGGTGCTCGTGCAGCTCTGTACCGGCTGCGAGCTCTGCATCGCCCCCTGCCCGGTGGACTGCATCTCGATGGTGACGCGGACGTCCCTCCCCGATGCGCCGGCGGCACCCGATGCCCGCGCCAATCGGGAGCGATTTCGCGCTCATGACGAGCGCAACACCCGCCGCGCCCGGGAGCGTGAGGCCCTGCTCGCCTCGCGCAAGCAGCTGGCCGGCCCGGGCGCGCTGCCGCGCGAGATCTGAGGCCGTACCTTGCACGCCGCCACGCGCCGCGCGATCTTCCGCCGCCTCGCCGCCGCCAACCCCGAGCCGAAGACCGAGCTCGAGCACTCGAGCCCGTTCGAGCTGCTGGTCGCCGTCATGCTCTCCGCGCACACCACGGACAAGAGCGTGAATGCCGCCACCCGCAAGCTCTTTCCGCTCGCCAGCACCCCGGCGTCCATCCTGGCGCTGGGCGAGGAAGGCGTGAAGCCCTACCTGAAGTCGGTGGGACTCTACAACGCCAAGTCGAAGAACCTCATCGGCCTCTGCCGCATGCTGGTCGAGCTCCACGGCGGCGAGGTCCCCGCCGACCGCGAGTCCCTCGAGGCCCTTCCCGGCGTCGGCCGCAAGACCGCCAACGTCGTGCTCAACATCATCTTCGGCGAGACCCAAATCGCCGTCGACACCCACATCTTCCGCGTCGCCAACCGCACCGGCCTCGCCCCCGGCAAGACCCCGCGCGCCGTCGAGGACGCCCTCACCGCGAATACGCCCGAGGAATTCAAGCGCAACGCCCATCACTGGCTGATCCTGCACGGCCGCTACGCCTGCACCGCGCGCGCGCCTGCGTGCCCGAAGTGCATCATCAGCGACCTCTGCGAGTATCCCGGCAAAACCAAGGCCGGTCCCGCGAAAGAGAGGCGGCGGTCGCAAACCGCCTTTCCGGGGGCGTCAAAGTCCAGGATGTTTTTGCGAAAGCCTCATAAGACCTCCGCCGAGTAGCCATGCCCGTCTTCTCCGGCCAGAACCGCGAGCAGCTGCGCCAGCTGTACCTCGATGCCTGGCGCAAATACAGCGCGCGCCAGCCGCTCGAGCCCCTGGAAGCGCAGCTCGCCGCCGTCATCGCCGAGCACCCCGAGTACATCCCCCTGCTCGAGTCCGGCCCCGAGGCGCTCGCCGCCGACTACACCCCCGAGGGCGGCCAGGCCAATCCGTTCCTCCACATGGGCCTGCACCTCGCCATCCGCGAGCAGGTCGCCACCGACCGTCCCGCCGGCATCGCCCGGATCCACCAGGCCCTCTCCAGGCGCCTCCCGGACCCGCACGCCGCCGAGTACGCCATGCTGGAAGTCCTGGCGGAAACCCTGTGGGAATCCCAGCGCGCCGGCCGCGTCCCCGACGAGCAACGCTACATCGAGCGCCTGCGCGCGCTGTGACGAGTCAGTGAAGATAGGTGTGCAGGAAGGTGCCGATGGCCGTCAGCACCTCGACGCGGTCGCGCCCGCGCTTGAGCCAGTGATCCGAGCCGGCGAGCTTCACGAAGGTGACGCGCTTGCCCGCACTCTGCAGCGCGGCCTTCATCTCCTGCGACTGGCTCACCGGCACGACCGTGTCTTCTTCGTCGTGGATCAGGAGCACGGGCGCCGCCACGGCGTTGGCCGCGTGCACGGGCGATTCAGCGATCAGCTTCGGGTCGAATGGAGACCCCATGTGCGTACGCCAGCCCACCAACTGGGTGTCGATCGAGTGCGCGCCGCCGAACAGATGCATCTCGTGCCCCAATAGCGAAGGCAGATCCGAAATGCCATTGACGCTCACCGCGCATGCGTACGTGTCGGAAGAAAACGCCGCGCCGGCCAGCGCTGCGTAGCCGCCGTAGCCCACACCGACGATGCATACACGGCGCGGGTCGGCCACTCCCTGTTTGACCAGGAGGCGAACGCCATCGACGGCGTAGCTCTGCGAGACGCCGCCCCAGTCGATCGGGCCGCCCTCCGCGGGAAGCGGGGTGGTCGTGATGTCGGGTCGCAGCACGGCATAGCCGAGGGCCGCCACATACTGCGCGAACCAGTCGAAGTCCCCCGGATGGTCTCCCTCCGGGCCGCCCGGCGGCAGCACTACGAGCGGCAGGTTTTTGCCGCCGCCGGGAGGCATGATCAGCTGCGCGCGAACGGTCTGGCCGCCCGGCGTCGGATATTGAACGGTGTGAGTCGTCCCGAGCACGACGTGCGCCAGTTGCGGATACGCCTCACCGGCGATATCCGCGCGGTGAGTGGCGAAATTGACCAGATAGGTGACCGGCGGCTTGCCGGAACCCTGGACCTTGGCCAGAATCTCGCTTCCGTCCCGCGAGGGATCGTAGACCGAGAGCCGGCGCCCCGGGAACACGTGCGCCACCGACTCGTAACGCGCCTGGGCCGCGGTATCGAGCCAGATCCTGTGCGCGTCGGAGCTTCCCACCCAGACCGCGGTCGGTTTGTCGGCATACCGGTCGAGTTCCACCGACATCACTTGCCGCTTCACGGCGGGCAGCATGCGCTTGGGCGCCGAGCCGTCCAGAGGAATCGCCCACAGATGGCGCCGCCCCTTGCGGCTCATGATCGCCAGTATCGCGCTGGAGCTCTCATTGACCCCCAGTATGTCCGGCTCGATACGGCCGGCATGCCGATAGATCTGCCGCCAGTCGTCGCCCTGTCTGGCATAGATGGTGAACTGCCGCGATTGCCGGTCCATCCGCGCCACCACATCGCCATCGGTATTCACCACCCACCCGGTGGTGAATGGGTCGCCGTATGCGATCGGCTCATCCTTCCCCGTGCGGGTGTCGACGGAAAATACCGCGCTCACCATGCCGGAGTCCCGGCGCGCGCGGTGAATCAGCGTGCCGGTATGGCGCCGATACGTGGTCTGATCGAACACCGTCGTCGCCATGATCGCGGTATGCGGCCGCCCGGGACAATCCCAGGCGAGCAGGTCCACCCCGGTGGTGAAATACCACGCAACCACAGACTCTCCCGTCATCCTGTCCGCCAACAGTATGCGGCTGCGGCCACTGGCAATATCGACCGCGATGACGCGGCTCAGCTGGGCGGGTCCCTTCCAATTGGAGACGAAGACGGGCGACAGGCGCTCGGTGGCGAGGGTACTCATCAGGAGCGTGCCGTCGTCCTCCCACCCCAGCCACTCCACGGTCAGCCCGGCGCCGATCCGCAGCGTCCGCCGGACCGCGTGAGCATGGAGGTCGTAGATGATGACCTCGGCTCCCGACCCGCCCGGCTGCTCCCATGCCAGCAGGCCTCCGCCCGGACTCAACGTGAGGTAAGCGCTTTGGGGGGGCGCGCCGAAGACGCGAGCCAGGGCTGCCGGTGACTGCGCCGCCCACACGGGCGCGGCGAATGCGGCGGCAAGAATCAATACTGCACGATGTAGGTTCTTCACCGCCCCCTCCTGCCTGCGCCCGTCCCCACGGGCGGCGCTATTGTTCGTCAGGCGATCATACCAGCTGGAGTCACGTTGTCCCCACGCAGGCCGCCGCGAGCGCCGCCTCCAGCCCCTCGCCCGGCATTGCCCTGAGCGCCGCCAGCTCCTGCCCGCTCCACTGCCGCGCGATGCGGCCGCCCAGCAGCAACACGGCGCGGTCCGAGTAGCGCTCGACGACGTCCAACGCGTGCGTGGCCAGCAGCACCGCGCACCGTCCCGCCGATACGCGCGAGCGCAGATGTCGCTTGAGGACCAGCGCGCTCGCCGGATCCAGGCCGTTGAAGGCCTCGTCCAGCACCACGAGCGCCGGCTCCCCGAGCAGAGCCAGCAGCACCGCGAGCTTCTGGCGGGTGCCGAGGGAGTACGAGCCCACGAAGCGATCGAGCATGTCCGTGAACGCGAATTGCCCGGCCAGCTCCAGCACGTCGGCATCGATCGCCGCCAGACCCTTGGCCGCCGCGTACACCTCCAGGCACTGCCGTCCGGTCAAAAGGCCCGGGAGTGCCTCGGGAGCGCAGCCGAAGCCGAGCTGCCTCTTGGCGCCCATGGCGTCCTGACGCAACGGGCAGCCGCATATGGCAATGCCGCCCGCGGACGGAACCAACATCCCGGCGATGCAATGCAGCAGCGTCGTCTTGCCGCTCGCGTTGGGACCGAGAAGCGCCAGCCATTCTCCGCGGGAGATCTCGAGATCCACTCCCGAGAGCACCACCAGCTTGTCGTAGCCGGCGTGGAGGCTACGGACCTGCAGCGCGGGAGCGCCGCCTTCGCCGACCTGCGCGCTACTCGTCAATTCAGCCGCTCCTGATCATCACGGGCCGCGCCGCGCCGCGCCGAGACCCACCCGGCGGCTTGCCCGCGCGCAGGCCGCCGCCGCCGCGGCGCAGGAGAGAGCGACGTAAGCGGCCGCAAGAGCCGCCCCGTCGCGAAGCGCCGCAGCGTAGTCGACCGCGCAAGCGAGAAAGATCACCACGGCGAGCACGGCCGCCTGCTTCACCGCGCCGGCCCAGATGAACGCGGCGATGAAAGTCCGCAGACGCAGCGTGGTGGGCGCGAGCCAGCGCGCCGCATCGCCGGCGGTCCTGACGGCCGCCGTGGAGAGCGAGACGAGGGTGAACGCCGTGAGGCAACCCGCCGCAACGGCCAGCGCGACCTCCCCCGGGTCGCGCCGGCCCGCCGGGATCGCAAGCAGCGCGAACAGCACCACGCGCGAGGTCTTGGGCCGGCTGAAGATGCGCCCCTGGGCGACCGGCCAGTAGGAAAGCGGAGTGAGAGCAGGCGCCGTCGCCCAGCGTGACCTTGCACGGCGGACGCTCGCGTAATGCCAGCCTGGAGAGCCTGCCGCACCGGCTCTCAGAGGCAACCCTGTCAGGGCGCCGGCCAGGGTGCCGGCCAGGGCGCCCGCCGCGACCATGCAAAAGAGCCGCCACGCCTCGGTCGCCGCAAGCCGGCCGACCGCCCGGGCGAGTCCCAGGAACACGATGGCCGCGAGAAGGCGCGCGACGGTCCCCAACACCAGCCGGGCGATGGATGAGCGCGGCACCGGCAGGGCGGCGAGCCAGGAGGTCGCCGCCTCGGACTGGATGCGCTCCTGGCGGCGCATGACCGAGAGACCGAAAAGACAGGCGACGATCGCGAGCGTGACGACCGGATGGCGGGCGAGCCAGTGAAGCACCGCCGCGGCGGGAGGCGCCGCGAGCACGGCGAGCGCCAGCGCCAGGACGAGCGCTGCGCCGCCCAGCAGCCGGGGGCGGTTCAGACGATAGGCGTTCCGCCATCGCAGCAGCGCCACGGCCAGGTGCGGCCGGCGGGCGAGCCGTCGCGGGATGCCTGCGGGAAGTGAGCCTGCTTGCAACACTTCCCTCGGCCCCCCCCGCCGCGCTACTTCTTCCGCGCGGGAATGTAGAGATCGGTCAGCGTGCCTTCGACCGCCTCGGCGGCCCCCGCGACGGTCTCCGACAGGGTCGGGTGCGGATGGACCGTGAGACCGATGTCGGCCGCATCGCAGCCGTTCTCGATCGCGAGCGCGAGCTCGCTGATGAGCTCGCCCGCGTTGGTGCCCACGATGCCGGCGCCGAGCAGGCGGCGGGTCTCGGGGTCGAAGAGGAGCTTGGTCATGCCCTCGTCGCGCCCGAGGGAGAGCGCGCGGCCGCTCGCCGCCCAGGGGAAGGTGCCCTTCTCGATGGCAATGCCGTTGGCCTTGGCCTCGATCTCCGTGAGCCCGGCCCAGGCCACCTCGGGATCGGTGTAGGCGACCGAGGGAATCGCGCGCACGTCGAACGCCCGCCGGTGCCCGGCGGCCACCTCGGCGGCGACTTTCGCCTCGTGCATGGCCTTGTGGGCCAGCATCGGCGGACCGGCGATGTCGCCGATCGCGAAGATGTGCGGCACGTTGGTGCGCAGCTGCCTGTCGACCGGAATGAAGCCCCGATCCGACACCTGGACCCCGGCGGCCTCGGCGCCGATCAGCTTGCCGTTCGGCGAGCGGCCGACCGCCACCAGCACGCGGCCGAACACCTGCGGAGCCGGCGCCTTCTCGCCTTCGAAGGTTACCCGCAAGCCCTCGCTCAGCGGCTCGATCTTCGTCACCCGCGTCCCGAGCAGGATCTGCTCGTAGCGGGAGCGGATGCGCCTCTCGAGCGGACGCACGAGGTCCGGATCGCACCCCGGCATGAGCTGCGATGTCAGCTCCGCGACGCTCACCCGGCTGCCGAGCGCGTCGTAGACGCAGGCCATCTCCAGCCCGATGATGCCGCCGCCGATCACCAGCAGCCCGCCGGCGAACTCCGGCAGCTCCAGCGCGCCGGTCGAGTCGATGATGCGCGGATCGGCCGGCATGCCCGGCAAGCGGACCGCCTCCGAGCCGGCCGCGACGATGCACTGCTCGAAGCGGATGCGCTGCGAGCCGCTGTTGCCCATCACCTCGATGATGTTGGGACTCACGAACCGACCGACGCCCTGCACGACCTCGACCTTGCGCTGCTTCGCGAGCGTGCTCAGGCCGCCGGTGAGGCGCTTGACGACCGAGCCCTTCCAGGCGCGCAGCTTCTCGAGATCGATCTCCGGCGCGCCGAAAGCGATGCCGCGGGTGCCCATCTCCTCGGCGTCCTCGATGACCTTGGCCGCATGGAGCAGCGCCTTCGAGGGAATGCACCCGACATTGAGACACACGCCGCCCAGCATCGGCCAGCGCTCCACCAGCATCACCTGCATGCCGAGGTCCGCGGCACGGAACGCGGCGGTGTAGCCGCCCGGACCCGAGCCCAGCACGAGCAGCTGCGTCGAGCGGTTGAAGTCGCCCTGCTCCTCCGGCGGCTTGCGCAGATCGGGGACGGGCATCCGCACCGTGTCGCCGCTCGATTCCGGCTTCGCCGCCGGCGCGGCAGGAGCAGGCTGCGGGGGCGCCTCGGCGGCGGGCAAAGCGGCCGCGCCCGCTTGCGAGTCGGTCTCCACGCGCGCGATCAGCGAGCCCTTGGACACCTTCTCGCCGCGCTTCAACAGCACCTCGGCGATCGTTCCCGGGGCGGTCGCGGGGACGTCCATCGACGCCTTGTCGGTCTCCAGGGTGACCAGCGGCGTATCGACCTCGATCCTATCGCCGGCCTTGACCAGTACCTCGACGACCGAGACCTCGTGAAAGCTGCCGAGATCCGGGACCAGCAGATCGACCCGGCTCACGGCACGGCCTCGAGCAGGGTGTGGGCCTGCGCCAGGGTGCTGGCGAGGAAGGTCGTGAACCGCACCGCGGTCGCGCCATCGATGACCCGATGGTCATAGGAAAGCGACAGCGGCAACATCAGCCGCGGCACGAATGCCCCGTCCCGGTAGACCGGCTTCATCGCCGTGCGCGACACCCCGAGGATCGCGACCTCCGGGGCGTTGATGATCGGCGTGAACGCCGTCCCGCCGATGCCGCCGAGGCTGGAGACGGTGAAGCAGCCGCCCTGCATCTGCGCGGCGCTCAACTTGCCGGCGCGCGCCGC
>DAHUXV010000094.1 GCA_027306985.1 Gammaproteobacteria bacterium
TTGCTGAGTCCGCCGCAGAACATGGGCGGTTATTCGCCCGCGCCGCAGGGCGCGGCGCCGCCGGCGCAGGTGCCGGCCGGCACCGGGCCCGCCGCGCAACCCGCGCCCTTCGAGGGGGCGCCCGGGCAACCCCAGCAGCCCGCGCCCCCGACGCAGAGACAGTTCACCCTCGGCCCGGCGGCGACGGCGCTGGTCGCAGAGGCGCGCGCCCAGGAGCAGAGCCGCAATTTCGGCTTGGCGGCCGAGACGCTGGAGCGGGCGCTGAGCATCGAGCCGCGCAATCCGCTGGTCTGGATCGCCTTGGGACGCGAGAACATCCTGGCCGACAACCCGACCCAGGCCTATGGGATGGGGCGCAAGGCCCTCTACCTGGCGAGCGGCGATCCGCGCACGCAGGCGCGCGCCTGGCGGCTGATCGCCGCGTCCCTGCGCGAGCAGGGGCGCAACGACGCAGCGTACACAGCGGAGCAGAAGGCCGCCGCGCTGAGTCAGAACTGAGGGCTTCAGGGACGGAGTCGGCGCGTCTCACGCCTGGCTCGCGATGCTGGCTCACCGGTCCGCGCACTCGCCAAGTCGGGTCCCGTGTCGGTCAGAAGAGGGGCTGCCACAGGCGCCAGAAGAGCGCCTCCAGGTGCCGCCATACGCCCTGGCGGTGCACGAAGCGCCAGTCGATCGGCAGCGCCTGCCGCATGTCCGACCGGATGTCGTGGCGAATCTGGCCGGCGGTCTTGCCGCCCAGCACGATGACGTCGACCTCGTCGTTGAAGAGAATGCTGCGCTGATCGAAGTTGGACGAGCCGACGAGCGACCAGACGCCGTCGATCACGATGGCCTTGGAATGCACGATGCCGGTGCGGCGCTCGTAGACCTTGACGCCGGCCCGCAACAATTCCCCATAGTAGGAGCGTTGTATGGCGAGAACCTCCGGCACGTCGGTGTGGGACGGCAGGAGGATGCGCACATCGACGCCGCGTCGTGCCGCTGCCCTGAGGGCGTTCAGCTCCTGATGCGTGGGAACGAAGTAGGCCGCGGTCATCCAGATGCTGCTCTGCGCCGTCCTCATGGCCGTGAGCACCGTCGCGTAATAGCGCGTGGCGAGCCTCGCGGGGCTGCTGCCGATGACGCGCACGATCTGCCTGCCCTGCGGCCGCGGCGGCGGATCGTAGTCCGGCGCGAGCCGTGGTCCTTTCTGCTCGCGCCAGTGCTGGCGAAAGAGGGCGGCGAGCTCGGGCACGACCGGGCCGCGGATCTCGAGATCGAGATCGTGCCACACCGGGCGGGCGGGGGAGGATTTCACCGGCTTGCGGGCGCCGCCGGAATCGGAGCTCAGGAACTTCGGCGCGCTCTCGTAGGTGGTGCTGAGATTCACTCCGCCGACGATCGCGACCTCATTGTCCGCCACCAGGATCTTGCGGTGATCGCGGTCGTTCGGCGAGGCGGTCGCGCGGATGGGATTGAGCGGGTTGTATTGCAGCAGCCGCACGCCTGCGGCGCGCAGCCGGGCGAAGAACGCGGGCGGCGTGCCGAGCGACCCGACGGCATCGTAGATGACCCGAACGCGCACCCCGGCGCGGCTCTTCGCCACCAGCAGGTCCTCGAGCGTGCGGCCGCGGCTCTGCACATCCTGCAAGGTGTAATACTCGAGGTCGATGAAATGCCGGGCGCCCTCGATGGCGCGGAACATCGCCGGAAAGGTGTGCGAGCCGTCCCGCAGCACCTGCACGCTGTTGCCCGCGTAGAGCGGGTCCTGCGCCACGATCTGCTCGACGGCCAGATGCCGGTCCAGGGCATCGGCATCGGGAGCTTGGGCGGCGACTCGCGCGAGCACCGCTCGCCCCTGGCGCGGCGACAGCGGTCCGTGCACACCGTACACGCGGATCCGCTGCGTGCCCGAGGCCTCCTGCAGCAGTTGCCCCTCGTTGATGACCGGAATCTGCGCGCAGCCCGCCAGGCCGAGGATCGCGGCGAGCGGCAGGAGGAGAGCGCGGCGGGAACGCAATGGCACGCACCGGTACGAGGCCTCGGGCGGAGGCGTCGAGCGGAGCCACCAAGATTCGTTCCCGAAGGATCTGGGGCTCGGGCGCGAGCCTGGAGTCGGGCGGGGCGGGGCGCGGCGCGGCCGCGCTCGTCGTGTTGGAAACGCCGCCGCGGGCTCAGTCCCCGCTCGTGGAGGTGCGGGCGCGGCCCGCGTGTCGCGACTTCAGCTCGGCCACCACCTGCTCGAGCCCCAGGCCGCGGCTGCGAAGGAGCAGCAGCAGGTGATAGAGGAGATCGGCGGCTTCACCGACGAGTTTGTCGTCAGGCTCGGCCACGGCGGCGAGGGCGACTTCCAGGCCTTCCTCGCCGACTTTCTGCGCGATGCGCTTCGGTCCCTCGGCGTACAGCCGGGCGGTGTAGCTGCCCTCGGGACGCTCGGCGATGCGCTGCGCGATCACGGTCTCGAGCTCGCCGAGAAAGGCGAGCCGGGAGGCCTGCGCGGGCGGATCGCCGCCGAAGCAGTCGGCGGTGCCGAGATGGCACACGGGACCCGCGGGCAGGGCGGTGACCAACAGGGCGTCTCGGTCGCAATCCGTGCGGACGGCGGCGAACTCGAGCGTGTGGCCCGAGGTCTCACCCTTCTCCCACAGGCGCTGGCGGCTGCGGCTGAAGAAGACGACGCGCCCGCGCGCGAGCGTCTCGCGCAGCGCCTCGCGATTCATGTAACCCAACATCAGAACGACGCCGCTCCGCGCGTGCTGGACGATCGCGGGCAGGAGCCCGCCGGCCTTGTCGAAGTCGAGGGTGTCGATGTCCGCGGGGGCGAGGGGAGCGCCCGGCACGGGGGGCGAGCTCACGGCCGCACCTCGATTCCCGCGGCGCGCAGCGCCCGCTTGAGGTGGGGGATGGCGATGGCGCCGGTGTGAAATACGCTCGCGGCGAGCGCGGCGTCGGCGCCCGCCTGGTCGAACACCGCGGTGAAGTGCTCGATCGCGCCCGCGCCGCCGGAGGCGATGAGCGGCACGTCGCAGATCTCGCGCACGGCGCGCAGCTGCTCGATGTCGTATCCGCGCCGCACGCCGTCGCTCCCCATGCAGTTGAGCACGATCTCGCCCGCGCCGCGTTCCTGCACCTCGCGCACCCAGGCGAGCACGTCGCGGCCGGATTCGCGGGTGCGCGCCGGGTCGCCGGTGAACTGAAACGCGCGGTAACCGTCGTCCGTCAGCCGGCTGTCGATGCCGACGACGACGCACTGCGAGCCGAAGCGCCCGCTGAGCGCCTCGATCAGTGCGGGATCGGCCAGCGCCGGCGAGTTGATCGAGACCTTCTCCGCGCCGGCGTTGAGGACCTCCTCGGCATCGGCCACGGAGCGGATGCCGCCCGCCACGCAGAATGGGATGTCGAGCACCCGCGCCACGCGCCGCACCCAGCTGCGATCGACGGAGCGACCCTCGGGACTCGCGGTGATGTCGTAGAAGACGAGCTCGTCCGCGCCTTCATCGCGGTAGCGCGAGGCGAGCGCCATGATGTCGCCCACGACGCGATGGTCGCGGAAGCGAACGCCCTTTACGACCTGGCCGTCGCGGACGTCGAGGCAGGGGATGATGCGTCGGGCAAGAATGGTCGCAGCTCCTCGGGTGTGATGCGCTCCTCGAGCAAAGCCTTGCCGCTCACCGCCGCGGCGACGCCGATGCGGGCGAGCGCGGCGAGATCGGCCGCATCCCGCACCCCGCCCGAGGCCTGCCAGGCGACGCGCGGAAAGCGCGCGACGGCTTCGCGATAGAGGTCGAGATTCGGTCCGGTCAGCGCGCCGTCGCGCTCGATGTCGGTGCACAGGACGTTGTGAACCGCCGCCGCCGGAAACACCGCCAGCGCCTCCCAGAGGGAGATCGCCGTCGCTGATTTCCAACCGCGAGTCCGCACCTGCGGCTCGCCGTGGGCATCGTGGCGCACGTCGAGCGCCAGGCAGATGCGGTCCGCCCCGAACCGGCTGCTCCAGGCGATGACATCGTCAGGCCGCTCCACGGCGGCGCTGCCGATCACCACCCGCTCGATGCCGCTCGAGATCAGGTCCTCGACGACCTGCGCGGAGCGGATTCCGCCGCCGACCTGCAGCTTCGGTCCGCCGCGGGCCGCCAGATCGAGGATGACCTCCCGGTTGGCCAACACGCCGTCGCGCGCCCCGTCCAGGTCGACGACGTGTACCCAGGTCGCGCCGAGACTCCGGTATCTGTCCAGCAGCTCCCGGGGCGAGTGCTCGTACCGCGTCTCGGCGCCGAAGTCCCCCTGGAAGAGGCGCACGCAGCGGCCGCCGCGCAAGTCGATGGCGGGAATCAGGAACATAGCTGAAGAAAGTTGCCGAGAAGCCGTGCGCCCGCGGCCGCGGACCGCTCGGGATGAAACTGCGTCCCCCAGAAATTGCCGCGGCGCACGACCGCCGACAGGGGCTGTCCGTACTCGACCTGCGCGATCGCGGCCTCGCAGGCCGGCACCGCGTAGCCGTGCACGAAGTAGAAGTACTCGCCCGGCTCGATGCCGGCGAGCAGCGGATCCGGCCGCAAGCGGGTGAGGCTGTTCCAGCCCATGTGCGGCACCGGGCGCCCGCGCGCCGCCGTGAGCCGCTGCACGGTCCCGGGGAGCAGGCCCAGGCACTGCGTGGCTCCTTCCGCCGAGCTCTCGAAGAGCAGCTGCATCCCGAGGCAGATGCCGAGCACCGGCTGGCGCAGCGTCGGCAGCAGTGCCGCCACGCCCGAGCGCCGCAGCCGCGCCATCGCATCCAGCGCCGAGCCCACCCCGGGCAGCACGACCCGCGCCGCGGCGGCGATCGTGCGCGGGTCGCAGGTCACGATCGCCCGCGCGCCCAGGCGCTCGAGCGCGAATTGCAGCGAGGCGAGGTTGGCGCCGCCGCTGTCGATGATGACGGCTTCGGTCACAACACTCCCTTCGTGCTCGGCAGCTCGTTCCCTTCCCGCCGCAGCGCCTGGCGCAACGCCCGGCCCACGCCCTTGAAGCAGCCCTCGATCATGTGGTGACTGTTCTCGCCCGTCACGCTGACGTGCACCGCGGCGCCGAGGGACTCGGCCAGCGAGCGGAAGAAGTGCGGCACCAGCTCGGTCGGCAGGCCGCCCACCGCCTCGCGGCTGAAGTGCCCGGAAAACTGCGCGAACGCGCGCCCCGACAGATCGATCGCCACTTGCGCCTGCGCCTCGTCCATCGGCAGGAGAAAGCCGTAGCGGGCGATGCCCGCCTTCGAGCCGAGCGCCCGGCGCAGCGCTTCGCCCAAGGCGAGCGCGCAATCCTCCACGGTGTGGTGCTCGTCGACTCCCAGGTCGCCCTGGCAGGTGAGCTCGAGCGCGAAGCCGCCGTGCTTGGCGAGCTGCTCCAGCATGTGGTCGAAGAAGCCGATGCCGGTCGCGATGCGGACGGGAGAGGCGCTGTCGAGATTCACGCTGACCTCGATGTGGGTCTCCCGCGTGCGCCGGCCGACCTGCGCCCGCCGCGCGGTGAGGGCCTGAACGACCGCGGCCCAGGACTCATCGGGCGCTCCATCCTTGCGTACCCGCAGGCCGCGCACGCCGAGCCTGGCGGCGAACTGGAGGTCCGTGTCGCGATCGCCGATGACCGCGCTCGAGGAGAGATCCACGCCGCCGCCGCGGATGTATTCCTCGACGAGGCCGGTGCCGGGCTTGCGGCAGCCGCAGCCGTCGGTCTTCAGATGCGGGCAGACGAAGACCGCGTCGAACTCGATCCCCTGGCTGCGCAGCGTCTCGAGGATGAACTGCTGCGGCCGCTCGAACGCCGCCTGCGGGAAGGAGTCGGTCCCGAGCCCGTCCTGATTGGTGACCAGCACCAGGCGATAGCCGTGGCGGCTGAGATCCGCCAGCGCGGCGAACACGCCCGGCATGAACCGGACCTTCTCCAGGGAGTCGACCTGCTCGTCGGGCGGCTCCTCCACCAGAGTGCCGTCGCGGTCGACGAACAGAGTCGCCGCGCGAGCCTTGCCCGGCTCATCCTGAGCCTCGCCCCCGCCGGGCCGCGGCTTCGCCGCGCTCAAAATCGCTGCCGGCGATTTTGTCATCCCCACGCCTCCAGCAATCGACCATTCTGCTCCGGTGTCCCGACCGTGACGCGCAGCGCGCCGGCGAGTCCCGGGTATCCGCGGGCATCGCGAACGAGAAGACTCGCCTCGCGGGCGCGCGCCAGAGCCGCGCCGGCATCGGCGAACTGCGTGAGCAGGAAGTTGGCCTCGCTCGGCCACACCCGGCCGACGCGTGCCAGATGCGGCAGGGCCGTCAGGAGACGCCGGCGCTCCGCCAGCAGCACCTGCCGATTTGCGCGGGCGGCATCGAGCGCGGCGGGCCTCAGGCCGTGGAGCACCGCTTCGAGCGTCAGCTGCGGGATGGCGTAGGGCGGGATGATCTTGCGCAGCAGGGCGATGACTTCCGGGTCGGCGATGAGCGCGCCGCAGCGCGCGCCCGCCAGACCGTAGGCCTTGGACAGGGTGCGCAGGATCGCGAGGTTGGGCAGCTGCGCGACCTTGCGGGCGAGGCTCGGCCGGTCGGCGAACTCGACGTACGCCTCGTCGACGACCACCAGGGCGCGCCCGGCCAGCTCGCGGCCGAGGCGCAGGATCGCCGCCTCCTCGAGCAGGTTGCCGGTCGGGTTGTTGGGCGAGCAGAGAAAGACCAGCTTGACGCCCGGGCCGCAGCACCCCAGCACCGCCTCGGCATCGAGCGCGAAGCCGTCGGCCGCGAGGAGCGGGACCTGCGCGACCTGCGCCCCCTGGATACGGGCGCATACGGAGTACATGCCGAAGGTCGGCGGGCAGATGAGCACCGAATCGTGCCCGGCGCGGCAGAACGCGCGTGTCAGAAGATCGATCGCCTCGTCGCTCCCGCGTCCCACGAGAACCGAGGCCGGCGCCACGGAGTAGAGCTGCGCGAGCCGCTCGACCAGCGCGCGCGGCTGCGGCTCCGGGTAGCGGTTCAGTCCCGCGGCCGAGTCGTCGTCCGCGGGCCGCCAGGGCAGCTCGTTGGCGTGCAGCCGCTCGAGTCCCGGCTCCCAGGAGGCATGCTCGTAGGGCTTGAGCGCCACGATATCGGGCCGCGCCAGCTCCCGCACCCAGCTCACGTGGCGGCTCCCGCCGGCGCCGCATCCGCGGCATCGAGCGCGGCCAGCCGGCGCGTGACCGCCCCGGCGTGCGCATCGAGCCCCTCGAGCCGCGCCAGGGAGACGGCGACCGGCCCCAGGGAGCGCAGGCCCTCGGGCGAGAGCTCCTGCACGGTGATCCGCTTGACGAAATCGTGCACCGACAGGCCGCTGTAGGCGCGCGCGTAGCCGTAGGTCGGCAGCACGTGGTTGGTGCCCGAGCAGTAATCTCCCATCGGCTCCGGCGACCAGGCGCCGAGAAACACCGAGCCGGCGCTCGTGACCCGCTCGAGCCAGCGGCGCGGCTCGCGCACCTCCAGGATCAGGTGCTCGGCGGCATACTCGTTGGCGACCGCGAGGGCGCTCTCGAGATCCCGCACGACGATGCAGCGGCTGCTCGCGAGCGATTGCTCGAGGATGGCGCGGCGCGACAGGGTGAGCTTCTGAGTCTCCACCTCGGCGGCGACCGCTTCGGCCAGTGCGCGGCTGGTCGTCACCAGAATCGCCTGCGCCCGGGTGTCGTGCTCGGCCTGGGCGAGAAGGTCCGCGGCGACGAACTGCGCGCGCGCGGTGTCGTCGGCGATCACGAGCACTTCCGAGGGACCCGCCGGCATGTCGCAGGCCGCCCCGGCCGGATCCGCCGCCACCGCCTGCTTCGCGGCCGTCACCCACGCGTTGCCGGGCCCGAAGATCTTGTCGACCTTGGCGATGCTTTCCGTGCCGTACGCCAGGGCGGCGATGGCCTGCGCGCCGCCCACTTTGAACACCGACTCGATGCCGCAGAGCCGCGCCGCGACCAGCACCGCCGGATGCGCCCGGCCGTCGCGCCCGGGCGGCGTGCAGAGCACCCGCCGCGGGCAGCCGGCGATGCGCGCCGGCACCGCCAACATCACCACGGCGGAGGGCAGGGGAGCGGAGCCGGCGGGCACGTAAAGACCGACGGCCGCGATCGGGCGAATGACGCGCTGGCAGCGCACGCCCGGCATCGTCTCCATGTCGAGGCCTTCGGGCGTCTGCGCACGATGAAACCGCTCGACGTTGTCTATCGCGAGCTCGAGCGCCGAGCGCTGCTGCGAAGTCAGCGCGCGCTGCGCCTGCGAGAATTCCTCCGCGGTGGCGGCGAGACTGCGCAGCTGAGCGCCGTCGAAGCGCCGGCTGTAGGCACGCAGCGCCTCATCGCCGCCTGCGCGCACGCTGGCGATGATCTCGCGCGCGCTCGTCTCGATGTCCGCGCGCGCGGCCTGCGCGGGGCGTGCGAGCGCCGCGCTGCGCTCGCCGGCGGAGAGCCATTCCCAGTCGAGGATGCGCATGCTCAGGCCAGCATCTTCTCGACCGGCAGCACCAGGAGCGCGCTGGCGCCGGCCTTCTTCAGGCTCTCCAGCGTCTCCCAGAACACGTTCTCGCGGCAGACGGCGTGGATCGCCACGCGGTCGGGGAAGCCCTCGAGCGGAATGATGGTGGGCGACTCGCTGCCCGGCAGGAGCTTGCGGATCTCCGCGAGCGCCGAGCGCGGCGCGTGCAGCATGATGTACTTGCTCTCGCGCACCTGCTGCACGCCGTCGATGCGCATGAGCAGCCGTTGCACCCATTCGTCCTTCAGCGGCGGCAGCTCGAGCGGCGTGCGGATGAGCACGGCATGGCTCTCCAGCACCGTTTCCACCTCGCGCAGGTGGTTCGCCTGCAGCGTCGATCCGGTGGAGACCAGATCGCAGATGAGATCGGCGCGCCCCAGGCGAGGGGCGATCTCCACCGCGCCCGAGAGCGTGACGATCTCGGCGCGGACGTCGCGCTCGCGCAGATAGTTCTCCAGAAGATAGGGATAGGTCGTTGCGATGCGCTTGCCGCGCAGCGTGCCCGGCCCCTCGAACGAGGCGCCCTGCGGCACGGCGAGCGACAGGCGGCAGCGGCCGAAGTCGAGCGCGCGCACCTGTTGGAAGCGCGCCGCATGGCCGCGCGCCGCGAGCTCCAGGCGCTTCTCCTCCAGCACGTTGCGACCGACCAGTCCGAGATCGCAGACATCCTCCTGCACGAGGTCGGGGATGTCGTCGTCGCGCACGAAGAGCACGTCGAGCGGCATGTTCTCGCCGTAGGCCATCAGCTGGTCCTTGCCGCGGGAGACCTTCAGGCCGCAGCGCACCAGCAGGTCGAGCGAGGGCTCGGTCAGCCGGCCCGACTTCTGGATGGCGAGCTTCAGGCGCAGCTCATCCATGGCGCGTGGACTCCGTCTGGGCGCGCGACTTGTCGAGCCTCGAGGTCGCGAGCGCGTAGCCGCCGTTGCCGGCGGCAAGGAAGCGGGCCACGCGGCCGATGGTGGTGACACTGACGCCGGTCAGGCGGTGGATCTCGCGGTAGGGGAGCCCCCGCCCGAGGAAATCCACCACGGCCCAGCGATCCGCCATCGCCTGCAGCTCCGCCGGCGTGCACAGATCGCGCAGGAAGGCACGCACCTCCTCGGCGCTGCGCAGGGTGGCGATGGCGGCATAGAGGTTGCGCTCGGCGAGCGCCTCCTGGCGGGGGGTGAGGCTGCGGTGGGTTTTCATCGCGTCACAATGTAATAGTGTGATAGCACGTTAACACGAGGGGCGCCGCCTGGCAAACGGGGCGGGCGCGGGCGGCGAGCGGCGCCCGGCCGTCCCATGGCCGGGCCCTCGGATCCGCACGAGGCAGGCGCAAGGGGCTCGGCAACGGGAAGCGGAAACGGAAGCGGACCGGGGAAATCTTGACCTGTTTCGAATCCGCACCTAGACTGCCGGGAGACTCATCGAGACCGGCTGAGGGATTAGGCCCTTAGACGCCGGGGCAACCGCCAGGACCAACCATCCTGTAAAGGTGCCAACTCCTGCGATTCGAGCCGCGCCGCGTGCGCAGCCGGATCGACAGATGAGCGGTTTGCGTAGCCTTGTCGCGCCACCTGGCGCGAACGGGATGGACGCGACGAACCCGCCAGGCTGCTGGCGGGCGCTCCGCAGGAGGGCCGGTGAGACCGAGCCATAGGAATGCGGAGCTTCCGATGAATGCCATTGCCGAGCCGGTCCGGGTCCAGCCACCCAGCCCGGTTTCCGTCCACCCGCCCCTGCTGCCGGCCGCGGATCCGACCGTGCGCGAAGGGGTGCTCGAGATCCCCGGCGAGATCGCGCTCCACCACGGCGGCCGCCTGCATGGCGTGCGCCTCGCCTGGCGCCTGGCCGGGGCCGCCAATGCTCCCGTCGTCTGCGCCCTCGGCGGCATCTCCGCCAGCCGCCGCGTCTGTCTCGATGAGCACGGCTGGTGGCGGGAACTCGCCGGTCCCGAGCGGCCGCTCGACACTCAGCGCTTGCGCGTTCTGAGCTTCGATTATCTCGGCGGCAGCGGCGAGACCACCGGTCCGCGCAACGCGGAGGCTTTTCCCAGCATCTCGAGCTACGACCAGGCCGAGCTGCTGCTGCGCCTTCTGAACCACCTCGGGATCAAGGCGCTGCGCGCGATCGCGGGCGGCTCCTACGGCGGCATGGTGGCGCTGGCATTCGGTGAGCGCTACCCGGAGCGGGCAGGGCGGCTGATCGTGCTGTGCGCGGCCGACCGTCCCCATCCGCTCGCCACCGCCTGGCGCTGCGTGCAGCGCGAGATCGTGCGCCTCACCCTCGCCAGCGGCCGCGCGGCCGACGGGCTGAAGCTGGCGCGGGCGCTCGCGATGTCGACTTACCGCGGCGCCGAGGAGCTCGGGGCGCGCTTCGCCGGTCCGCCCGCGCTCGAGGCGGAGCGCTTCGTGTTTCCCGTCGAGCGTTATCTCATGGCCCGCGGCAGCGACTACGCCGCACGCCACCGGCCCGAGTCCTTTCTCTGCCTGTCGGAGTCCATCGATCTGCACCGCGTGGATGCGAGCCGCATCTTCGTGCCGACGGTCGCGATCGCCGTGCGCGAGGACCAGCTCGTCCCGGTGGCGGACGTGCGCGGCATGGTGGCCCGCCTGGGCGCGGGCCGCTGCCACGAGATCTCCTCGATCTACGGGCACGACGCCTTCCTCAAGGAATCACAGCAGCTTCGCGGCGTCTTCGCCGCGGCGTTGGAGAGCAACTGAGTCATGAGCAAGCTGACACGCCGCCACGCCGCCGATCAGGTCACCCGGACCGTGCGCGCGGGCCTCGAATGCGATGACGCCACGGGTGCCGTGGTGCCGCCGATCCACCTGACCTCGACGTTCGCGTTCCGCGGATTCGGCGACAAGCGCCGTTACGACTACACGCGCTCCGGCAATCCGACCCGCGACCTGCTCGGCGAGGCGATCGCCGAGCTCGAGCTCGGCGTGGGGGCCGTCGTCACCGCGACCGGCATGGCCGCGATCACCGTCGTGGGCTATCTCGTTGCGGCCGGCGCGCGCATCGTGGCGCCGCACGACTGCTACGGCGGAACCTACCGGCTGCTCGATGCCTGGCGGCGGCGCGGCGAGCGGGACGTGGAGTTCGTCGACTTCGGCGATCCCGCGGCCGTCGAGGCGGCTCTCGCCAGGCCGGCGGCGCTCCTGTGGATCGAGACGCCGAGCAATCCGCTGCTGCGCATCACCGACATCGAGCGGTTCGCGGCGCTGGGACACGCGGCCGGTGCGCTCGTGGCCGTCGACAACACGTTCCTGTCGCCCGCCTGGCAGCAGCCGCTCACGCTCGGCGCGGACCTCGTCGTCCATTCGACGACGAAGTACCTGAACGGTCACAGCGACGTGGTCGGCGGCGCCGTGGTGGCCCGCAGCAAGGAGCTGCACGAGCAACTCGCCTGGTGGGCCAACTGCCTGGGCCTGACGGGCGCTCCTTTCGACAGCTATCTGACCCTCAGAGGACTGCGGACCCTGCACGCGCGTCTGGAGCATCACGGCCGCAATGCCGGCGCGCTGGCGGAGTGGCTCGTCGGGCAGCCCGGCGTCAGGCGGGTCTACTACCCCGGGCTGTCGACTCACCCCGGCCACGAGGTGGCCCGCCGCCAGCAACGCGGCTATGGCGCCATCGTGACCCTGGAGCTCGAGGGCGGCCACGAGGCCGTCAGGGCCTTCTGCTCCGATCTGTCCTGCTTCTCGCTGGCGGAGTCGCTCGGCGGGGTCGAGAGCCTCGTCGCCCATCCGGCCACCATGACTCACGCCGCCATGGATCCGGCTGCGCGTGTGAAGGCGGGCCTCGTGGATGGCCTCATCCGTCTTTCCGTCGGCATCGAGGCGCTTGAGGATCTGCGGGCGGACCTGGCCGCCGGACTGGAGCGTGCCGCGCTCTGCCGTCCGCAGCGGACGGAAGCGCT
This sequence comes from Gammaproteobacteria bacterium, assembly GCA_027306985.1. Taxonomy (GTDB): domain Bacteria; phylum Pseudomonadota; class Gammaproteobacteria; order Steroidobacterales; family Steroidobacteraceae; genus 13-2-20CM-66-19. The sequence goes on from DAHUXV010000094.1 coordinate 12,385, forward strand.
CGCCGCCGCCTGTTGAGGCCGATGCCCCGGCAGCACTTCCGCCAGGGGGCCCCGGTCAAGGAGTCTCGTATATTGGACAGTCCAGTATACGAGACTGTCTCGCAGGCTGGACTCGACCCCTGGGCGGCAGGGTCGCTGGCGGCTCAGCCGGCGCGGATCCGGTCCAGCACGGCCTCACCGACCTGCTCGGTCCGCAGTGCGCGGTCGTGGCTGGCCGCGACGTCTGGCGTGCGTGCGCCACTCGCGAGGGCTTCCGACACGGCCTGCTCGAGCGCGGCAGCCTCCGCCGCCAGCCCGAGCGAATGTCTCAGCAGGAGCGCGACGCTCAGGATCGTCCCGCAGGGATTGGCAATCCCCTGGCCGGCGATGTCCGGCGCCGAGCCGTGGATCGGCTCGTAGAGCCCGCGCGTCCCCTCGCCCAGCGAGGCCGAGGGCAGCAGCCCCAGGGATCCGGCCAGCATCGACGCCTCGTCCGTGAGGATGTCGCCGAACATGTTCTCCGTCACCAGGACGTCGAAATCCCGTGGCCGCCGGATGAGGTGCATCGCCGCGGAGTCGACCAGCATGTGCTCGAGCGAAACCTCGGGAAACTCCGCTCTCATCACGCGCGTGGCGACTTCCCGCCAGAGGCGCGAGGTCTCGAGGACGTTCGCCTTGTCGATGGACACCAGCTTGCCGCGCCGCTGCCGGGCCAGCCGCGCGGCCACCCGCACGATCCGCTCGACTTCCGCCACCGTATAAGTGCAGACGTCCGTAGCCGAATGCGCGTCCCGACGCTTCTCTCCGAAGTAGATTCCACCGGTGAGCTCGCGCACGAACACGAGATCCACACCTTCCAGGATCCCGGGCTTCAGAGTGGAAGAGGCGAGCAGGGCAGGGTGCACCGTCACCGGCCGCAGATTGGCGTACACGCCGAGCGCCTTGCGCAGGCCGAGGAGTCCCTGCTCCGGCCTCACCCTGGCCTCGGGTGCCGACCATTTTGGGCCGCCGATGGCGCCGAGCAGAACGGCGTCGGCCTCGAGACAGCCCTTCAGGGTGCTCTCGGGCAGCGGGTCGCCGCAAAGATCGATGGCCGCGCCGCCGAACGGCAGCTCGGTCAGGGCAAACTCGTGCCCGAAGGCATCCGCCACCGCACGCAGGCATCGCAACCCCTGCGCCACGACTTCCGGCCCGATCCCATCGCCGGGCAGCACGGCGATCCGTGCCTTCATCGGACCGGGCCCGCGGCGCGGCGCCGCTCGTAGTCGCGAATCTGCGGTTCCTTCCCGAGGAGAAACCCCAGCTCATCGACGCCGTTCATGAGGCAGTACTTCGCGAACGGCTCCAGCGGAAAGTGCGCCGCCCGTCCCGTCGGCAGCGTGAGGCTCGCACTCTCCAGGTCGATGGCGACCTCGGCGCCCGGATGCTCCATCAGCCAGCCGTGCGTGCCCGGGTCCACGATCACCGGCAGCAGCCCGTTCTTGAGCGAGTTGCTGCGAAAGATGTCCGCGATCTGCGTGCTGATCACCGCGCGGAACCCGTAGTCCGTGAGCGCCCAGGGCGCGTGCTCGCGCGAGGACCCGCAGCCGAAGTTGTTGCCCGCGACCAGGATCGCGCACCCCTGGGCCTCCGGCCGGTTGAGCACGAAATCCGCCTTGGGCGCGCCATCGCCGCCGTAGCGCCAGTCGGCGAAGAGATTCGCCCCGAGACCCGAGCGGGTGGTGGTGGTGAGAAAGCGCGCCGGGATGATCTGGTCGGTGTCGACATCGCTCGCCGGGAGCACCACGGTGCGCGAGCGCAGAGTCTTGATCGGATCCACTGCCGTCTCTCCTACATCAGCTCGCGCGGGTCGGTGACCCGCCCGCGCACGGCGGACGCCGCGGCCGTCAGCGGACTGGCGAGCAGGGTACGCGCGCCCACGCCCTGCCGCCCTTCGAAGTTGCGATTGCTGGTGCTGACCGCATACCGCCCCTTCGGCACCAGATCCCCGTTCATCCCCAGGCACATCGAGCAGCCGGATTCGCGCCACTGCGCGCCCGCCTGCAGAAACACCTCGTGCAGCCCTTCCGCCTCCGCCTGCCGCTTGACCTCCTGCGAGCCCGGCACCACCAGCATCTGCACGCCGGCGGCCACCTTGCGCCCGCGCAGGAGCGAGGCCGCATCGCGCAGGTCCGAGAGCCGGCCGTTGGTGCAGCTGCCGATGAACACCACATCGACCGGCTGCTCGGCGATCGGACGGCCCGGCTCGAAGCCCATGTAGGCGAGCGATTTCGCGAACACCGCATCGCCCGGGCGCTGCGGAATCGCCGCCGAGATCGGCATGACCATGCCCGGGTTGGTGCCGTAGGTGACCATCGGCTCGAGAGCCGCGGCGTCGATGTCGACCTCGCGGTCGAATCCCGCGCCGGCATCCGTGGGCAGCCGCCGCCACTGCTCGAGCGCCTGCTCCCAGGCCGCACCGTGCGGCGCGCGCGGCCGGCCGGCGAGGTAGGCGTAGGTCGTCTCGTCCGGCGCGATCATGCCGGCGCGCGCACCGGCCTCGATCGACATGTTGCACACCGTCATGCGCTGGTCCATGTCGAGGGCGCGGATCGTCTCCCCCCGGTACTCGATGACGTGTCCGGTGCCGCCGGCGACGCCGATCCGGCCGATGATCGCGAGGATCAGGTCCTTCGCGGTCACGCCGGCGCCGAGCCTGCCGCTCACGTTGATGGCCAGCGTACGGGGTTTCCCCTGCAGCAGGCACTGGGTGGCGAGCACGTGACCCACCTCCGTCGTGCCGATGCCGAACGCCAGCGCGCCGAGCGCCCCGTGCGTGCTCGTGTGGCTGTCGCCGCAGACCACGGTCTTGCCGGGCTGGGTGAGGCCGAGCTCCGGCCCGATGATGTGCACGATCCCGCGGCGCGCGTGCCGCAGTCCGAGCAGCTCCACGCCGAAGTCGGCGCAGTTGACCTCGAGCTCGCGCACCTGCCGCGCCGCGGCCTCGATGGCGATCGGCGCGCCGCCGAACACCTGCTCGGTGCGGGTGGGCGTGGAGTGGTCCATGGTGGCGAAGGTCAGCTCCGGCCGCCGCACCTTCAGTCCCCGCTCGCGCAGCACGGTGAAGGCCTGGGGCGAGGTGACCTCGTGAATGAGGTGCAGATCGACGTAGAGGACCGCCGGCGTATCGGGCGTTTCCGCCGCCACCTCGTGACGGTGCCACACCTTCTCGAACAGCGTCTGCGGCGGGGAGGGCATCTTACGGTCTCTCCTATACCGCCGTCTGGGCCGTGCGCGCGGCGGCGTTGCGCTCCTCGCGCGAGCGCGAGCCGGCCTGCGCCAGCTCGATGCGGTTGATGACCTCGAGGAACGCCTTCGTGCTCGACTCCACGATGTTGGTGCTCACGCTCGCGCCGCGGTAGGTGCGTTGGTTGTACTCCACGTAGACCACCGCCTCGCCCTGCGCGTCCTCGCCCTCCGTGACGCCGCGAATCTCGAATTTCCTCAACATCACGCCGATGCCCGTGGCGGCCTCGATCGCTTTGAAGGCCGCATCGACCGGGCCGTCGCCGGAGGCCTTGCGCTCGACCGTGCGCCCGTCGGCGTGCCGCAGCTGCACCATCGCCGTGGCCGGGGCGTTGCTCGCGGCCATGGTGTCGAGGCTGACGAGGCTCCACGGCCCCGCCGCCGAGCCTTCGGCGCGCAGCACCAGCGCCTCGATGTCGCCGTCGAACAGCTCCTTCTTCTTGTCCGCCAGCGCCTTGAACTCCTCGAACACCCGGTTGAGCTCGGCCTCGTCCAGCTCGAACCCGAGAGCCTTCACGCGCTCGCGGAAGGCGTGGCGGCCGCTGTGCTTGCCCAGCACCAGGTGGCTGCGGG
>DAHUXV010000097.1 GCA_027306985.1 Gammaproteobacteria bacterium
CCGCTCGAAGAGCTCTCGGCGCTGGTGCCGGGCGCCGCGGCCGGCGAGGTCGAGACCGCTCTGCGCATCGTGCAGACTCTCGAGCCGAGCGGCATCGCGGCGCGCAGCCTCGGGGAGTGCCTCGCGCTGCAGCTCGAGGCGCTGGACCGCGATACGCCCGGCCGCGGTCTTGCCCTCGAGGTCGTGCAGAACCGGCTGTCTTTGATGGCCGCGCGGGACAACACACGGCTTCTCGATGCGCTCGGCTGCTCCGAGGAGGAGCTGCGCCTCGCCATGGAGTTGATCCGCAGCCTCGATCCGCGCCCGGGCTCCAAGGTCGGCACCTTCGAGCCGCGCGCGATCGTGCCCGACGTGATCGTGCGCAAGGAGAAGAAGCGCTGGCTGGTCACCGTCAACTCGGCCATCTACCCGCGCATCCGCGTCAACCAACAGTACGCCGACTATTTCCGCCAGGCGCGCGACGGCGAGACCGCGCTCCTCGCCCAGCATCTGCAGGAGGCTCGCTGGCTGGTGCGCAACCTCGAGCAGCGCTTCCTCACCATTCAACGGGTCGCCGAGGCGGTGGTCGCACGGCAGAGGAACTTCTTCGAGTACGGGGACCTCGCGATGCGGCCGCTGACGCTGCGCGAGATCGCCGATGAGCTCGGTCTGCACGAGTCGACGGTGTCGCGCGCCACCAGCCACAAGTTCATGGCGACGCCCCGCGGAGTGGTCGCCTTCAAGCGCTTCTTCTCCCGGCAGCTCGCCACCACGAGCGGCGGATCCTGCTCGGCCACCGCCATACGCGCCCTGCTGCGCGAATTCATCGCCGCCGAGGACCGGCGCAAACCGCTGTCGGACGTGCAGCTCACGGAGCTTCTCGCCGACCGGGGTGTGAAGGTCGCGCGGCGCACGGTGACCAAGTACCGCCGCTCGATGCAGCTGCCCGCGGTCGATTTCCGCCGCGCCTGACGGCACGGAACCGTCTGCGCCGCTCGCCAGGCGCATCCTGCGCCTGATCCCCGGCCGTTCGACGTCGCTCCGGCCGGGCCTACCGCCTCACGCGGATCCTGTTGTCGATGTCCTGCACTCCCGGGCAGGCGTCGGCCAGGTCCTCGATCGCGTGCTTCATGCGCCGCTGCGGCACCGTGCCCTCCAGCACGACCTTGGCGGCCGAGACTTCGACCGTCACGTCGCTGGAATCGATGTATCGGGCTTCCATCAGCCGCTCGCAGATGTCCTCGCGCAGCCGCTCGTCGGATCGCTGGTAGCCTTTCGGTCCCGGCGGATAGCGGCGCAGCGCGCCCCGGTCGTGCCCGGGGCTCTCCTCGCCGGCCGGGTAGGGGCGACCGGATCGCCAGTCCGGCTCGAGGCTCCCGCTGCCGAAGCCGTGATAGCCGCCGGTGAATCCGGCTCCGCCGCGCCCCGGGAAGCCGGTGCCGGGGTAGCGCGGCGGCGGCCCGGCGCCGAACGGCGTGCCTTCCTCGCGGGGATGGCCGGGCCCGAACGGCTCATCACCCTGGGAAGGCTCGTAGGGCTCCTCGCTCTCGAATCGCCGCTCATGTCCGGCGACTGCGCTCGTCCCGCCTCGAAGCTCCTGCCGGCGGCGAGGCGCGCCCGGGCGTCGGCCGGGACGCCAGGGGTCCTTCTCATACTGTCCCTCGGACCGCTCGCCGCCGTTTTTTGGGGTTTGAGGCCGTCGCCGGCCCGCGCTCCGCCTGTCTTGCTCGGATCTCATTGTCGTCACCGCTTGCTGATTGCACTCTTGCGCGAGAGCGCCGCTTCGGAGAACTTGCCGGAGGCGTTGGAGAACACGACATTCACCCGACGGTTCTGCTGGCGGCCGGCCGCCGTGCCGTTCGACGCCACGGGGCAGGCCTCGCCCAACCCGATCGTCCGGTATTGATCGGGCGATACGCCGCGCAGCTGCAGCGCCTGAGCCACCGCCTGCGCCCGTGCCGCCGCGAGCGTCTGGTTGTAGGCTGCGGCTGCCGCGCCTTGCCGCTCTCGGCCCGGGCACTCGCCAGATCGGCATCCGCCGCCGCTCTGTCGGCGAGGCTGCGGGCATCGTCGTACCGGTGATCGGACTGCGCTTTGCGCGCATCGTGCAGCTCGTCGCGCGCGCTGCAGGTCCATCGGCGCAGAGCGTTGCGCCTGGCCGTTCTCAGCCTGCGTGACGAGCGTCTTGGCGCGCACGAGCTGAGCGATGGGCTTCGGCCGGCTGGCACTGCCGGCGAGAGCCACCGCGGCCAACAGGGTCGAGGCGCAGAGCGCGGCGGCGGGTGAGCCGCGCTCGGGCCGCATGGACGCCTGAATGGGTATCGCTTCCGACATGGCCTCTCCGTTTCCACGAGCGTTTCGCCGGTGATGCTCGCGCAGCGCACGGGGCGTGCGCCATCGGCCGCCGCCGGCGGCCCGACTCACATCCGATGCGGGCGTAGGAAGCTTCCGACTGTCGGTCTGCGGCAACAGGGTTCGGCCGCGGTAGGAATCGTCCGACACGAGCTTGGGAACCCGCCCCCGTCCGTTTCGCGCCCTTGCCGACTTCAGCGGCGCCCGGCAGCAAGTAACTTGCCCGTATGTGCAGTGAAACTCGAATCGAGCCTCGTTGCGGGGCCGGGGAAGGGGTGCAAATGGTGACCGACGACATGGTGGCTCTGGTGCCGCAGCTTCACACATTCGCCCGCTCGCTCTGCCGCGATGGCGTGCGCGCGGACGATCTGGTGCAGGAGGCGCTGATGCGCGCGATCAACAACATCCAGCGCTTCAAGCCGGGGACCAACCTCAAGGCGTGGCTGTTCACCATCGTGCGCAACGAGCATTACTCGCAGCTTCGCCGCAGCAAGTTCGAGGCGCACGGCATGGACATCGATCTGCTTCCGGAGCCGAGCGTGCCGCCCGATCATGACGGCAAGCTCGAGCTGCGCGACCTCAATCGCGCCCTCGCCGCGCTGTCGCCGGGCCAGCGCACGGCGCTCATCCTGGTGAGCGTGAGCGGCTTCTCCTACGAGGAGGCGGCGCAGATCTGCGGCTGCGCCGTCGGAACGATCAAGAGCCGTGTCGCCCGCGCGCGCGAGACGCTTCTCGAGCTGCTGGAGGGACGGCAGCCGATGCCCCGTCAGAGCCACGAGGTCGAGGAGGTCCGCCTCGAGGACTTCCCTTATCCATTGGCCCGAAGTCGCCTGCGGCGCTTCGAGCAGCCGATCCTCTGACCGCCTTGCATCCGGCGGCCCCCGGGAGCCGCCTCCCTGGGATTCGCCATCGGCGGCGGGAGGCGCCCCGGCAACCGGCGGCCCGCTGACTTGCCGTCGAACCAACAAGAATCGGTTTCGGGCGTGGGCAGCACATAAAATGCGCCCATGCAGCCGCTCAGCCAGGTCCTGATCCTTCTCGCCGCCTCGGTGCTGCTCGTCACCGTGGCCCGGCGGCTCGGGCTGCCCACGACCATCGCCTATCTGCTCGTGGGCCTGGCGCTGGGCCCGCACGCGCTCGGGGTCGTGAGCAGCACCGCCACGACCGACATCCTCGCCGAGCTCGGCGTGGTTTTCCTTCTCTTCACGCTCGGCCTCGAGTTCGCCCTGCCGCGCCTGATCGCCATGCGCCGCGAGGTATTCGGACTGGGATCGGCGCAGGTCGCAGCGACGGCGGCGGTGTTCGCGGTGCTCGCACGGGCCGGCGGCATCGCCTGGCCGGCGGCGGTCGTGGTGGGCGGCGCGCTCGCCATGAGCTCGACGGCCATCCTCCTGCACCAGCTCACCGAGCGTGCCGAGATCAACCGCACTCACGGACGACTCGCATTCAGCATGCTCCTCTTCCAGGACCTCGCCTTCGTGCCTTTCCTCGCGCTGGCATCGGCGCTCACCGGCGGGCCGGGCCACTTCGACCCGCGCGCCGCGCTCGGGGCGGTGGCAGGCGGCGTGCTCGCCGTCGGGGCGGTGCTGGCCGCCGGCCGCTGGCTGCTGCGGCCGCTGTTTCACGAAATGGCGCACAGCCGCCTGCGCGAGCTCTTCACCCTTGCCGTGCTGCTCGTGGTGCTGGCGGCCGCCTGGATATCCAGCCTCGCCGGACTGTCACCGGGGCTGGGCGCGTTTCTCGCCGGGATGATGCTCGCCGAGACTGAGTACCGGCATCAGATCGAGTCGGTGATCCGGCCATTCCGCGACATCCTGCTCGGGCTCTTCTTTGTCTCGGTGGGGATGCTGCTCGATGTGCATCTGCTCGCCGGGAAGCTGGGCGCGGTCGTCTATTGGCTCGCCGCCATCGTCGTCCTCAAGACCGCGGTGGCGGCGCTCGTGGCCCGTCCGTTCACCGGCTCGCGATTCAAGGCGCTGCGCACCGGCATCGTCATCTCGATCGGCGGCGAGTTCGGGGTCGCCCTCGGCACGATCGCCCTCGCGACCCACCTCATCCCGGCCAGCTTCGGCCAGCCGCTGCTCGTGGCGATCGTGCTCTCCATGATCCTGAGTCCGCTCATCCTCAACAACAACAAGCTGATCGCGCGTCTTTTGCTGCGGGAATCCGGGCCTCCACGCACCGCGTTCGAGCGCGAGAGCGCCGCGACCGGGGACATCGGCACGCGCGAGCACGTCATCCTCTGTGGTTTCGGGCGCGTCGGTCAGAACGTGGCGCGGGTGCTCGAGTCCCAGGGGTTCGAATACATCGCCCTCGACCTCGACCCGGCGCGCATCGCCGCGGCGCGCCAGGCGGGCGATCCGGTCATCTTCGGCGACTCGGCCGACGAGGAGCTGCTCGCCAAGGCGGGACTCGAGACGGCCACGGCCGTCGTGATCAGCTTCTCGGACCCGGCGACGTCGGTGGGCATCCTGCACAGCATCCGCCGGCTGCGCCCCGACGTGCCGGTGCTGGTACGCACCCAGGACGACGCCCGGATCAAGGAGCTGCAGGAAGCCGGTGCGACCGATGTGGTGCCGGAGACCTTCGAGGCCAGCCTGATGCTCGTCTCGCACGTGCTGATGCTGCTGCACGTTCCCATGTCGCGCGTGGTCCGCACGATGGGCGATATCCGCAGCCATCGCTACGCCGTCCTCAGAAATATCATCCGCCGCGGCGATGCGCGGCCGCTCGATGAGACGCACGAGTTCCGCGAGGAGATCAAGAGCGTGGTCGTTCCACCGGGGGCGTGGGCCGTGGGACGGACGCTGCGCGATGTACGCGGGCGCGGTGTGGGCGTGACCTTCACCGGCATCCGCCGGCAGGGGATTCTGGGGCGGGAGCCGGCCGCCGAAACGGTGCTCCGGGACGGAGATGTGGTGGTCCTCTATGGGCAGCCGGAAGAGCTCGAGCGGGCCGAGTCCGTCCTGCTGGCCGGGTGAGCAGCGAAGCTGCTTCCTGCTACCATCCGCGGCTCCGTGAGCCGCAGCGACATTCATTTTCCACCCAAGCACGAGGCCCTGCGCGAGGACGTCCACGCGCTCGGCGCTCTGATAGGGGAAATCCTCCGCGAGCAGGGCGGGGGGCAGCTCTTCGAGCTGGTGGAGCTCGACCGCCAGGCCGCCATACGCCGCCGCGAGGGCGACCCGCAGGCGGCTCTCGAGCTCGGCGCCTCGGTGCGCGACCGGCCGCCGGCGCTCGCCCGCGACCTCGTCCGCGCCTTCTCCATGTGGTTCCAGGCCGTCAACCTCGCGGAGAAGGTCCACCGGATCCGCCGCCGCCGGGAGTACTTCCGCCAGGACAGCGGCCGCCCCCAGCCCTCCGGGGTGGAGGATGGCATCGCCAGCCTCAAGGCCGGCGGCCTGCGCTTCGAGGAGGTTCTGGCGCTCATCGGCAAGCTGCGCATCGAGCCGGTGTTCGCGGCGCACTCCATGGAGTCGACCCGACGCACGCTGCTGCGCAAGCAGCAGCGGGTGGCGCGCCACCTGCTCGACCGGCTCGATCCGATGCTGACGCCGCAGGACTCGCGCAATCTCTGGAGCAGCATCCGCGTCGAGCTCACCACGGCCTGGCAGACCGAGGACCTGCCACGCGAGCGGCTGACGGTGGGCGATGAGCGCGAGCAGGTCCTCTTCTATCTGAGCGAGATCCTCTACCGGGTGGTGCCCGCCTTCTACGAAGAGATCGCGCAGGCGCTCGAGAAGCACTACCGCGTGCCCGCCGAGTCGATCGAGCTGCCGGCGATTCTGCGCTTCGGCTCCTGGGTCGGCGGCGACATGGACGGCAACCCGGACGTTCACGCCAAGACCATTCGCGAGACGCTCGCCCGGCAGCAGCAGATGATCCTCAACAGCTACTACGAGGACTGCCGCAGGCTCTCGGAGCGTCTCTCTCAGAGCGCCGGGCGGGTCGCGGTGTCCGCGGAGCTGGCCCAGAGGCTGGAGGACTACATGACGCTGGCGCCGGGGGCGCGCAGCATGACCCCGGCCCGGCACGAGCGCATGCCGTACCGGGTGTTTCTCGCGCAGATCGGCGAGCGGCTGCGCCTCACCTACGAAGGCCGCGCCAACGGCTACGAGAGCGCGCGCCACTTCCGCGACGACGTACGGCTCATCGCCGGCAGTCTCGCCGCCAACAAGGGTACGCACGCCGGCCTCTTCCACATCCGCAGGCTCCTGCGCCGCATCGACACATTCGGCTTTCACTTCGCGAGCCTCGACGTGCGCCAGCATGCGGGCGTGCTCCACGAGATCATCGCGCGCGGCAACGACGATCCCGGCTGGCTCGGGCGCCCCGGCGCCGAGCGGCGCCGGCTGCTGGCGGAAATGCTCGAGAAGGATGCGGGCCCGCGTGTCGATCTCGATGCGCTCGGCAAGCGCAATCTGGCCGTCTTCGAGGCCTTTGCCCAGGCGAGACACCGCTACGGACCCGATGCCGTCGGCTATTTCATAGTGAGCGGCGCGCGCGGGGCCGACGACGTTCTCGCTGCCCTGACGCTCGCGCGCTGGGCATCGGTGTACGACAAGCGCACCGGGCAGGTCGCGCTCGATATCGCGCCGCAATTCGAGTCGCTGGAGGCGCTGGAGCGATGCGGCGATGTCCTGCGTGAGCTGCTCGCCGAGCCGGTGTACGTGCGGCACCTGGAGGCTCACGACCGGCGCCAGTGCGTGGCGCTCGGCTACTCCGACAGCAACAAGGAAGGCGGACTGTGCGCATCGCGCTATGCCGTCCATCAGGCCCAGCGCGCGCTCGCGCAGATGCCCTCGGCCGAGGGCGGCGAATACCTGGTGTTTCATGCGCGCGGCGGCAGCATCGCCCGCGGCGGCGGCCGGATCGATGCGTTGGTGAAATCCGCGCCGGCCGGAACGAGCGACGGAACACTGCGTCTGCGCGAGCAGGGCGAGACCGTCAAGCAAGGTTACGGCTTGCGGCCGATCGCGATGCGCACGCTGGAGCGTGCCTTCAACGCGCTGAGCCTCGCCACCGCCGGCCGGGCGGCGGGAAGCGGACACGGCACGGAGCGCGATTCCACGGCGCACCTCGAATGCGCTGCGACACTGGCCGAGGCGAGCCGCGAGGCCTACCGGCGTCTGGTCTATGGCGATGCCGAATTCCACGCCTACTTCCGCGCCGTGACGCCGATCGACGTGATCGAGAGGATGCAGGTCGGCTCGAGGCCGGTGCATCGCGAGGACGGCCGCAGCCTCGAGGGATTGCTGCCGGTCCCCTGGGTGTTCGCGTGGACGCAGACACGCCACATGCTTCCCGGCTGGTTCGGCGCGGGTGCGGGGCTCGCCGCCGCCATCGAGCGGCACGGGGCGCAGCGGATGCGCGCGGCGTACGCGGAATGGTTCTTCCTGCGCAGTCTGGTCGATGACGTGGAGACGATGCTCGCCCGCGCCGACCTCGAGATCGCCGCCGCCTACGATGTTCTCGTGCCCGAGCCGCTGCGGCGATTCTCCGCCGAGATCCGCGCCGAGTACGCGCGGGCGCGAGAGCGCGTGCTGTGGCTGAAGGGCAGCACGGATCTGCTCGACGGCGAGCCGACGCTGCAGCGCTCCATCCGCCTGCGCAACCCCTACATCGATCCGATGAACCTGATGCAGGTGGACCTGCTGCAGCGCTGGCGCGCCGGCGGGCGCAGCGACCGCGATCTCTTCGAGGCGCTCCTCGCGAGCGCCGGCGGCATCGCGCAGGGATTGCAGAGCATCGCCTGACCGGATCGCCCGGAGCGGTTCTGGACGGCGCAATGCGCCGGGCCCGAAGGGCCGAGGCCCAGGATGGGCCGAGCACAAGCGTGTCCGACACGGGAGCAACATGACCGATACGATCACGATCCGGCCGGCAGGGCGCGACGACGTCCCCCTCGTGCTGCAGTTCATCCGTGACCTGGCCCGCTACGAGCGCCTCGAGCACGAGGTCTGCGCCTCCGAAGCGGAGTTGGCCGAGGCGCTCTTCGGCGAGCGCCGTTACGCCGAGGTGGTGTTCGCCTGCAGCGGCGGCGCGCCCGTGGGCTTCGCCCTCTTCTTCCACAACTTCTCCACCTTCAAGGGGCGTCCGGGGATCTACCTGGAGGATCTCTACGTGCGCCCCGAGGCACGCGGCCGCGGTATCGGCAGGCGGCTGCTCGCACACCTGGCGCGCACCGCGGTGGAGCGGCGTTGCGCGCGCCTCGAGTGGGCGGTGCTCGACTGGAACGAGCCGTCGATCGCCTTCTACCGCAGCCTCGGCGCGGTGCCGCTGGACGAGTGGACCGTCTTTCGCCTGACGGGCGATGCCCTCGCGCTCCTCGCCGGCGGCGCCGCGGCGGAGGGTTAGCCAACGATTCCAACTGTTCTGAACGGCCCCTGAACGCCCCGGGACCCGCATCGGGAAGGGCAAGGCGGACCGGGAAACCCACTCATCGGCTGACACTCACTCCGGCATGCCGATCTGCGGTAAGCTTCGCGCGTTCGTTGCCGCCGGCCCCGGCTTGTCGGTCCCCGGCGACAACCAGGGGAACTCAGGTATGCGTACCCGTAATCGATTGCTCTCCGCTCTGGCTGGCGTTGCGCTCGCGTTCACCGCCGTTGCCGCGCACGCGCAGGCGCTGGAGCAAGGACGACTCCTCCTCGCCACCCAGGTGCTCAACGACATCCGCGACTCCCGCGATCAGGGCATCCCCGACCGGCTGCTCGAGCGTGCCTACGGCATCGCGGTCATTCCCGGCTTCACCAAGGTCGCATTCTTCCTCGGCGGTGCGCGCGGTCACGGCGTGCTGGTCGTGCGGAATGCGAGCGGCCGCTTCTCGGATCCGGTCTTCATAACCCTGACGGGCGGCAGCTTCGGGTTCCAGTGGGGCGTGCAGAAAGCGGACCTCGTGCTGGTCTTCACTTCGCGCAAGGGCGTCGAAGGCATCACAGGCGGCAAGCTGACCCTCGGCGCCGACGTCTCCGTCGCGGCGGGCCCCGTTGGTCGCCAGGCATCCGCGGCAACCGATCAGGCGTTCAACGCCGGCGTGTACTCGTACTCCCATACCTCGGGCATCTTCGCCGGGATCGCGCTCTCGGGTGCGGCGCTGACGATCGACGATTCCGCCAACGCGGACTTCTATCATCATCCCGGCCTGCTCGCCTCCGACATCATCTCCGGCAGCGTGGGCACGAGCGACTTTGCGGCGCAGCGCTTCCTGACCTCCGTGTCGGAGGGCACCGGCGTGCAGCCGGCCGCCTCGGCCGCGAGCTCCGCTGCCCCCGCCCATGGTCCCGCCCCCGCCAAGCCGGGCGGACCGGCGGCCCAGGCCTTCCCGCTGCAGGACAGCAACCCCGGCGGTAATCCCAACGGGAACTAGCTGAAAGAGGATCGCTCGCTGGAAGCTGCGCCGCAGCCGCGCGCGGCGCGGGCGCGTCCGCGGCGTCCCATGACCCTGCCCACCCCTGGGAGCGTGCCGGCGCTCTCATGGCGCGGGATGCGCGGCATCGCCACGCTCGCGGCCGCCAGGGTCATGACTGCGGGCGAGGAGAAGCCCGAGGCGGCCGGGACCTCGCCTTACGGCGCCACACCCTGATCCCGCTGCGGGCGCGCCCGGTCGCCGGCAAAACCTGATCCGGTCCACCGCGAGCCGCCGCATTCCGCTGCGCCAAAGGAGAGATGGGATTCTCCCGCGCAATCCGGCAGAGTGTCCCGGAGATCACCGGGAGCGACCTCTTGAACGAAGCCGCAGCAAACATCAGCCGGGCGGACGCCGCCGGGCGCACCGCCTTCTCGGTGCTGGCCGCGATCAGCTTCTGTCATTTGCTGAACGACATGATGCAGTCGCTGCTGCCGGCGCTGTATCCGATGCTGAAGACTTCCTACGCCCTGACTTTCGGCGAAATCGGCGTTCTCACCTTCACCTACCAGATCACCGCATCGCTGCTGCAGCCGGTGATCGGCCGGTACACGGACAGCAAGCCGCGCCCCTACTCGCTGTCGGTCGGGATGAGCTTCACCCTGGCCGGCCTCGCCCTGCTCGCCTCGGCGCACACCTATCCGCTGCTGCTGTTCGCGGCAGCGATGATCGGCACCGGCTCCTCGGTGTTCCACCCGGAATCCTCGCGGGTGGCGCGCATGGCCTCGGGCGGCCGGCACGGCCTCGCACAGTCGGTGTTCCAGGTTGGCGGCAATCTCGGCTCCGCGCTCGGACCGCTGCTCGCCGCGTTCATCGTGCTGCCGCACGGCCAGGGAAGCGTTCTCTGGTTCTCCTGCGCGGCCCTGCTCGGGATCTTCGTGCTGCTCAACGTGGGGCATTGGTACAAGCTCCACGGCATGGCGCGCCTCAAGCCTCGCGGCGCGGCCGCCAGCGCGCATGCCGCGCCGACCCGCAGGGAAGTCATCCTCGCCATGAGCGTGCTGCTCGCGCTCATCTTCTCGAAGTACTTCTACCTCGCGAGCCTCACCAGCTACTACACGTTCTATCTCATCAGCCGCTTCCACGTGTCGGTGCAGGCCTCGCAGATCTATCTGTTCGTGTTCCTCGGCTCGGTGGCGCTCGGCACGATTCTCGGCGGCCCCGTGGGGGATCGCATCGGGCGCAAATACGTCATCTGGGGCTCCATCGTGGGCGTGCTGCCGTTCACGCTGCTCCTGCCGCATGCCAACCTGTTCTGGACGGCGGTATTGACGGTACCCATCGGACTGATCCTGGCCAGCGCGTTTCCGGCGATCATCGTCTACGCGCAGGAGCTGCTCCCGGGCCGCACCGGCACCGTGGCAGGACTCTTCTTCGGCCTTGCCTTCGGCATGGGCGGCATCGGCGCCGCGGTGCTCGGCCAGATCGCCGATGCCTACGGCATCCGGCTGGTGTACGACATCTGCGCCTTTCTGCCGGTCATCGGGCTGCTGGCGGGATTTCTCCCCGACTTCGGCGGCGCCTTGCCGGCTAGGGCTTCTTCTTCGCCGGAGGCATCAGCACCTCCGCGCTGAGGTGAGTCCCGAGGGTCAGCTGGTAGGGGATGCAGGTCGACCGGTACTTGATGTCCCGGGTGGTGAAGAGCGGCAGAAAGCTCTCCTTGAACTGCTCGATCAGCTCGCAATTGCCTTGGCTCTCGAAGCCCGCGTTCGAGGGCATCAGGACCACCTTCTGCCAATGCGCCTGCACGGGAGCGCCGGCACTCTTGTACTTGGAAGCCTCCGGCGAGGAGGCCGGCACCAGCACGCGCATCTTCACCCGGACCCCGGGGAACGGATCGGGGCCCCCGCCCGCCGAGGTGCAAGGCTGCTCCCGGACCTCGAGGTCCTGCGCACCGAGCTTGCCCAGCATCGAGCTGACCTTGTCCCGCAGCCCATCGCAGGAATACCGGGTGGTGAAGCCCTGATAGACGAAATGGGTGTGTTTCGGCACCCACACGGCCGCCACCGTGTCCTGGGCCGAGGCCAGGGCGGGCACCGCGGCAAGGAGGGTCGCGGCCACTGCCGCCGCGGCCAGTCGCGAAACGAATCGGAGGCTCATGACCATTACGCCTGTCGGTAAATTGGCCGAAATCGCCCGCGGCGCTTTCAGCCGCCAGCCATTATCCCTGTTCGATCCCGCCGGCAAAAGCGCGGCTTTTGCCGCTCCCTCACTTGCTGTCGACAACAACGCGGCGGCGGGGTTCCGCGTTGACTCCTAATCCAGGTACTGTTGACGCTGAGCGAGCGGCGGCGGGGTGTACTGGTACATCCACGTCTCCGTCAATGCCTGCCCGTCCAGGGAAAGATAGAGGCTCAGGTCGATGGGCTGCTCGCCCTCGTCCGGCACCAGATCGAACATCGCGCGCCAGCCCTTCACCGGCAGCAGCGGCCGCGCCGAGGTGATCTGGACGCGCCCGCGCGAGGTGGCGATGACCGGCACGACCTTGGCGTCGGGGCCGAGCATCTCGAGATCGCCGCCCACGAAGTCGACGACGAAACGCCAGGAGAAGTAGCTGCGCCGCTGCCCGACCACCCCGCCGATGCCGTCGCGCGTCGCGCGCACGCAGGCCAGATGGGACTCGAACGGATTGCTGCGGCACCAGAAGAGACGGTAGCCGTAGAGATACTCCCGCCCGGGCACGATCTGCCCCGCCGGATTCCAGAACGCCACGATGTTGTCCATCGTCTCGTCGATGGTCGGAATCTCGACCAGCATCACACCGCCCTTGCCCCAGGGCGCCTTCGGCTGCACCCAGCAGTCCGGACGTTTGTTGTACCAGACCCCGTCGTCCTGGTACGCCGAGAAGCGCCGCTCGCGCTGCATCAGTCCGAAGCCGCGCGGGTTCTCGTCCACGTAGGTATTGACGCGCACGACCCGCGGGTTGACGAGCGGACGCCAGATCCACTCGCCGGCGCCCGTGTGCATCTGCAGCCCGTCGGAATCGTGGATCTGGGGCCGCCAGTCGTCGGCCACGCGGTGGTCGTTCTCGCCGACCAGAAACATGCTGGTGCCGGGGGCGATGCCCAGGCGTTGGATCTGCCGCCGCGGATAGAGCGCGACATCGATGTCCATCACCAGGGTGTCGGCGACGTCGATGACGAACCGATAGGCGCCGGCGACGCTCGGCGAATCGAGCAGCGCGTACACCGTGAGCAGCGTCGACCCCTTCGCCGGCGTCTCCAGATAGAACGCGACGAAGTCGGGAAACTCCTCCGGCTGCGCCATGCCCGTGTCGATCGCCAGACCGCGCTGCGACATCCCGTACTGGCCGCTGCCATCGACCGCCCGGAAGTAGGATGCGCCCTGAAACACGGCCCGGTCCGTAGCCCAGGCGGTATGGAAGAGCACGTTGAATCCCGAGAAGCCGATGTTCTTGGGGATCTGCGCCGGCTTCAGGCCCGACTTGCTGTAGTCGAACAGGGTCGGGTCGAACAGGATCTCGCGCGCCTGGCCGCCCTCCACCAGGTGCATGCGCACGGGTTTGCTGAAGGTATAGCCGAGGTGGTCGAAGCGGATGCGATAGAGCAGATCGTCCCCGTACCAGAGCGCCCGATCGGGATTGAACGTGATCGACTCCCACTGGTCCCAGGTCAGGTGCTGCAGGGCCGGCGGCAGCGGCTTGAAGTGCTCCTCGTACGGCCCGAGCGCCATCGAGCGGGCGAGCCCCTTGAGGCTCGCATAGCTGAAGGCCTCGGGCTTGCCTGTCAGTACCACACCCTTGGGAGGCGGCGCGGGCTTCTTGTAGCGATTGAAGACCCATGGCCAGGGGGCGAATGCCGCCATGCTGGAGCCGCTCGCACGCAAAAACCCACGTCGATGCATTATTACTGTTCCTCGCTCGTTGTAGTCGGCGCGACGCACGCGTCGCGCGGCCCCGGTACGTCCAAGCACGTACTGCGCCTGAGCCCGCAGCCGCCTATTTTAGACCGAGCTTGACGACCACTTTGCCGGAGGCGGCGCGCTGCGGTGCGGCGGCGGCGATTGCGACTCGTCCGGCATCGACGCCGCCGCCGGCCGCAAGAATGGCCGAGCGGATCGCCTGCGCGCGCCGCTCGCCGAGCGCCCGCAGCTCGACATCCGAGACCTGCATCCGGTCGAGCAGCGCCGCTTGCATCTGCGCGATGGCGGGCTCGAAAGGCGGCACTTTCCGCGCCGCCGCGGGCAGCGGCGCCCCGCGGCCGAAGGCGTTCCGGTATGCCGCGCGCAACAGCCGGTAGTGCGCCATGGGAAGCTCCAGCGCCTCCGGGCCCGTCGGCGCCTTCGGCGTCCGCGCCCCCCCTCGGCCCGCTCTCCCCGCTCTTGCGGCGGCTGCCCCGCTGCGGGCGAGGGCGAGCAGCTCATCGCGCAGGCGCCGCCGGGCGAGCGCCGCCCTGTCGACATCGGGGGCGAACACCGCCGGCACCTGCAGGTGCAGCTGCGGCCGCTGGGCGAGCGCCTTGGCGAGCGCCGCCGCCCGGCCCCGGGCGGCGGGCGGCAGGGTCGCGCTTCCGGGCGCGAACTCGATGAGGTTCATGTCGGGGCCGCCGCCGAAGAGCCGCCCGAGCAGGGTGAACGGCGCCGTGACGGCCTTCTTCAGCACGTGCAGGAGCGCCTTGCCGATGAGCGGACCGAGGCTGAACTGCGGATTGTCGAGGCTGCCGGTCACGGGCAGGCCGATCCGGATGACGCCGTCGCTGTCCTTGAGCAGCGCGACGGCGAGCCGCAAGGGCAGGTCGATGGCATGCGGGCTTGCGACCCGCTCGCCGAGCTGCAGCTGCCGGATGACCAGCCGGTGGTCGGCGTTGAGCTTGCCGTGATCCACCTCGTAGTGAAGGTTGGCATCGAGCGTGCCGCTTGCGATCTTGTAACCGGCGAATCGCACGGCGTAGGGCGTCATTCGCGTCAGCTCGAGCCCGTCGAATTTCATCCTGACGTCGGCGTAAGTCGAAGCGGACAACAGATTGAGCGCGCCGACAATGTGGACGGGGCCGCCGCGACTCACCTTTCCCCGCAGGTCGAGGCGGGCGCGCGAGCCCGGGGCGGAAGAGAGGCCGCGGATCGCGCCGTGCAGATCCTGGATGCCCGTGGCGAAACGGGGTTTGATGGAGAAATCGGCGAAGTCGGCGGTGCCGCTGGCGATGCGCACCACGCCTATGGTCACCGGCATCGAGGGGGGCGCAGCGCGCACCGGGCGCTTCGTGCCGGCAGCAGCCGCCGCCCCCTTGCCGGCATCCGCCGCGGCGCTCGCCGCTCGCGCGCCGCGCGCATGCAGGGCTTCGGAGATATTGAGCTTGCGGTCCGGCGCGATGATCACGCGCGCATAGGGCGCCACCGCGACGATGCGCGCGATGTGGAGGCTCGCGGGGGTCGAGACGTAGCGCAAACCGACGATGTGCAGTCCCTGCCACTTGACGAAGTCGCGCTTGAGGGCCGTATCCACGGTGCGCAGATCGGCGATATCGATGCGGCCGGAGGCGCTGAGGCGCCCGTCGGCGCTCCGGTCGATGGCGAGGGCGGTGTCGAGGGAGCCGCTGGCGAGCGTGAGCGCGGTGCGCTCGCTCAAGTACGGTTGCAGCGGGCGCAGGTCGATACGGCGCAGGCTGAGCTGCGCCTTCAGCGCCTCCGGGCTCAGGGTCCCCGCCGCGGTGAGGCGCAGCCGCCCCGTGCCGTTGACACCCGATCGCAGAGCGACCGTGATGCGGCTCCCGGGGGCGCTGCCGTAACCGGTGATCCGCGCCGACAACGGTTGCAGGGTCAGGTCGGCGGCCGGCTGAACGCCGCGGTCCTGCAGCGACACCCGCGCGTCATCGATGCGTATGTCCGGGGCCGCAATGCGCCAGGCTGCGTTGCCGGCGGCCTGACCGGCGCTTTGCGAAGAGGCCGATGATTGGGCCGGGCCGCCCGGACGGCCCAGGAGCTGCGCCAGGTTCAGGCGCCCGCTGCGATCGAGCCAGCCGCGGACATCGGCGCCGGCGAGCGTGATCCGCCCCACGCGAATGGAGCGGTGCTCGAGATCGATGCGTGTGTCGCCGAGCGCGAAGCGGCCCACGTCCACATAGTCCGAGGTCGCCCGGCGCGGCCTCACGCCCAACCCGCTCACCTGCGCCTGCGGCACCTCGATGGTCATCCTGACGCCCTGGATCGCGGCGCCCTGCGGCGCGCCCTCGATCGCAAAGCTGCCCTGGAGCGCGACCGTGCCGCGGGAGATCTCGGCGGGCAGGACGGGACCGAGATACCGCCCCACCGTGCGTGCGCTCAATGCAGCGAGCGCGAGCGTCCCACGCAGGGAAATCGGCTCGGCGCGGACCGTGCCCGCGCAGTCGAGCCGGCCGCCCTGGCCGATGGTGGCGGTGAGGTGGTAGCTCCCGGCCGTGCTGCCGGTCGTGCTGAAGTTCAGCAGCTGGAAGGCGATCGGATCGAGGTCGAGGCGGAAGGGCTCGGGCCGCGAGTCGTCCTGGTAGGTGGCGCTGCCGTTGCTTACCGTGAGCCGCTCGATGCGCAGCTTGAAAGGCCCCGAGGAGCGGGATGGCGGGGAACCGGCGGCGGCCGGATGGGTGAAAGGCTTCGCGAGATCCGCGAGGTTCAGCCTGCCGTCGCGCCGCACCACCGCGCTGACATGGGGGCTCTCGAGGACGATGTACCGCAGGCTCGGCGCGAGACGCACCACGCTGGAGACACCCAACGCCACTTGCAGGCGCCTGAAGGTGACCATGGGCCGGCCATTGGCATCGGGGAGGGAGAAACCCGTGATCTCGAGCTTCCACGTGAAGGGATTGAAGCGGACTTCCCCGAGCGAGAGCGTCCTGCCGAAGTCCTGCGCTGCGAGCGTCACGAGCTCCGTGCGCGTCCAGCGCGGGACCAGGAGGAAGCCCGCGGCGGCATACAGTCCCACGAGCCCCGCGAGGACCACGAGGATGACGAGACCGCGCCGACCCCGCACTGCGAGCATTGCGGCTCTCATCCTGTCAGGTTACGTAGGGAGAGATGACCATGCAGACGACGGTGACCGAAAGCAGCACCGCGGCGATCCGCTGCGCCATCACGGGCGAGCTGCGCATGCCGCCCTGCACGCCCGCGGCCACCAGCGCGCACAGCGCCCCGACGGCCAGACTGTCCGCCATCGGCCCGTGGGCGCCGCCGATCACCAGGCCCCAGAGGGTCCCGCCGGCCACGATCGCCAGGACGGCGGCGGCCATCTGCGCGCGAAACAGCTCCGGCGTGATCCTGTGCGCCGGCGAGCCATGGGTCAGCGCGAGAGTCGAGCCGGCCCAGAACACGCCCGCGAGCGCATGCAGCGAGATCAGAGCCATGACCAGTATGCGCACGGTTGTCTCCGGACGGCCTGCAGCCAGGGGTCGAGCCGCACAATTATACGCCGGAGCGGTATCCGGCGGCCGGACGCCGGAGCGCTCGAGCCTATTCGATGTAGGCGCGCTCGCCGTGCTGCGAGAGATCGAGCCCCTCGCGCTCCTGGTCCTCGCTCACCCGCAGGCCGACGGTCGCCTGCAGCAGCTTCAGGATGACGTAGGTGCCGAAGGCGCACCAGATCCCCGCCGCGGCGACCGCGAGAATCTGTACTCCCACCTGCCGCGCGAGCGTCATGCCCGCGGCGTACCCCACGCCGCCGAAGCGCGACGCCACGAAGATACCGGTCAGCGTCGTGCCGAGGGCACCGCCGACCCCGTGCACGGGAGAGACATCGAGCGAGTCATCCACGTGGAGCTTGCGCTTGAGGAGTTGGGTCGCCTCGAAACACACGAATCCCGCGGCGGCGCCGATCGCGATCCCGCCGAGCGGCCCCACGAATCCGGAGGCAGGCGTGATCGTCCCGAGTCCCGCCACCATGCCGGTGACGATGCCGAGCACGCTCGGCTTGCGAAACCGCAGCCATTCCGCGGTCATCCACGCGAGCGCGCCGGTCGCGGCACCGAGATGCGTGACCAGGATGGCCATCGCCGCGGAGCCGTTGGCGGCAAGGGCGCTGCCGCCGTTGAAGCCGAACCAGCCGACCCAGAGCATGCCGGCGCCGAGAATGGTGAGCGGCATGTTGTGCGGCGGCATGGCCGTGTGCGGAAAGCCCTTGCGCTCGCGCAGCACCAGCGCGCTGACGAGGGCACCGACACCCGCGGTCACGTGCACGACGATGCCCCCCGCGAAATCGAGCACCCCGCGCTGCGCCAGCCAGCCCCCTCCCCAGACCCAGTGACACACCGGCAGATAGACGAGGACGAGCCACAAACCCGAGAACCACAGCATGGCGCTGAACTTCATCCGCTCCGCGAAGCCGCCGACCACCAGCGCCGGCGTGATGATGGCGAAGGTGAGCTGGAACATGACGAAGGCCGCCTCGGGCGTCGTACCGTGGAGCGCCTCGCGATTGAGGTCCAGGAGCCCAACCGGCGAGCCGATCAGGCCCTGCCAGGCGCCGCCGTTGCCGAAGGCCAGCCCATAGCCGCCCAGGACCCACAGCAGGCTCACCAGGCATGCGATGGCGAAGCACTGCATGGCGACGGAGAGCACGTTCTTGCTGCGCACCAGGCCGGAGTAGAAGGCCACCAGCCCCGGAAGGGTCATCGACAGGACGAGCGCGCTGGCGGTGAGGAGCCACGCCGTGTCGCCGGGGCTCGCGGCGCGCGCCGTGGCGACAGGGCTCGCGGCGGCATGTGCGGCCAGAGGCAGCAGCGCGAAAACGCACGCGAGGGACGACCGCCCTGCGGCGGAGAAGCGACGCAACATGGACCCCCCGAATTCCGGCGGCAGCGCCGGCAGAGCGCTCATCCGGCACTGGATGAGCCGCGCGGATTTTCCGGGGTGGTGAGCTGCGAATCAAGCTCGATTGGGTCTATCGGCCAGCCGGCCGGTTCGTTCGAGCTCGCGGCCCAGGGAAGGCCCCTGGGCCGCTTGCTCGCCCGCATTCGCTCGGGCTTCGGCCTAATCGCGGATGCCGGGGGCCTCCGGTGAGATCGAGACGAAGAACGGCTTGCCGCCGGGCAGGATGTACGGACTGCCGGGCACCTGCGTCAGCACGCCGGTGGTCTGGTTGAGGGCAAACCCGGTGATCGTCCCGGTGCCCTGATCCGCCGTGTAGCCGAACTTGCCGCTCGGGTCGACCGTGATGAACTGCGGCTCGCTGTCCGTGCTGGCCGCCGGCCCGGTCGCGTAAGGACTGCCCGGCAGGGCGGTGAGCGCTCCCGTGGTGGAGTTGATCGAGAACCCGTAGACGCCCGTTCCTCCCGGAGAGCCGGCGCTCGAGACATAGGCGAACTGGCCTGTCGGATCGATGTCCACGAACCTGGGACCGATTCCCACCGGGTACCCGGTGCCGATCTTGGACAGCGACCCGTCGGCGTTGATGGTGAACGCATCCACCGCGCCGTTGGTAGTGCCGAGCGCCACCGGCGCATACAGGTGGGCGCCCGCCGAATCGATCGTCAGATCCTGCGGATGCTCATCGGTCAGGAACGGCGATCCCGCCAGCGCCGTCAGCGCACCGGTGGTGGCGTTCACCGAGTAGGCCGAGATCGTGTCGTCACCCGAGTTGGCCACGTAGGCGTATTTGCCGTCGGGCGTGAAGCTGATCCAGATCGGATCGGTCCCGGTGGCGAAGGTCCCCGCGATCGGGGTCAGGACGCCGGTGGTCGCACCGACCGAGTAGCCCGAGACGGTGTCCGCGGACGCATTCAGCACATAGAGGAACTGGCCGTTGGGGGTGAATGCCGGGATCTGGTCCGCACCGGCCCCGGCGGTGTAAGGACTCCCTGTCAGCGGCGTGAGCGCGCCGGTGCTCTGATCGATGGCGAATCCCGCCACTTTTCCATCGCCCGCGCTTGCGATATAGAGATACGTGCTCTGCGGATCGACGGCGATATCCGCGTACTGCGTGCCGTTGACGAATCCCGTGATGGTGAACGGGCTGCCGGGCACCGCGGTGAGCGCCCCGGTGGACTGATCGATGGTCCAGGCGTAAATCTCCGTGCCGTTGTTGCTGGCGGTGAAGGCGAACTTGCCATTCGGCGCGAGCGCCACCACCGAGGGCCCCGTGCCAGCCGGAGACGGGCTTCCCGCCTGCGTCAGGGCACCGGTGCTCGAATCGATCGTGTAGGCGTACACCAGTCCGCCCGTGTTGTCGGCCACGTACGCGAACTTGCCGGCCGAAGTGACGCACGTGACCGTCACGCCGGTCACATCCGTGCTGCCCGTGGTGCCCGTGCCGTTCGCGACCGTGCAGGTCTGGACCGGCGAGCTCGGTTGTGTCGCCACGGTGACCGCGTAGGCTGTCCCCGCCGCCAGCGCCGTCGCAAAGGTGAACGAGCCGTTGCCGGTGACATTGAGATTGTCGCCCCCGTTGTCCTGCAGCACGAGGCCCGTTCCGGACAGACCGGTGACCGTGCCGCCGATCTTCGCGCCGCTGGCCACAGCCGTGCAGGAGACCGCGACGTTGGTCACATTGGCGCTCGCCATGCCGCTGCCGTTGGCTACCGTGCAGGTCTGACCCGACGGCTGCGTCATCACGGTAACAGCGTAGGCACCCGCGGAGTTCACCTTGGTGGGGAAGGTGAACGAGCCATTCCCGGGGATGGTCAGATTGTCACCGCCGTTGTCCTGCAGCACGAGTCCCGTGCCCGTGAGCCCGGTGACGGCGCCGCCGATCGAGTATTGCGTGGCCGGCGGCGGACTGACCGACTGCGTGCCCGACCCGCCGCCGCCGCAAGCCGCGAGCCCCAGGGCGATCGTGCTCATCAGAGCCATGCCGGCTGCGGCGCGAATATGCGCCCCTCTCCCGGCAACTCTTACACGGGGCCTGCAATTCCCCTCCGTAGAGATATCCGCGCCGCACGCGGCCGCACCGAGTCGGCAGCCAATAGTTTTCATGACGAGGCCTCGCAACAGTTGATTGTCATCCCACCCCGCCGGCCACCGAGCCGACGAGCGTGAGTCACGCATCGCCCTTTCAGGGAAGGCTGTGGCGTCTGCTCAGCATGAAGCGTGCCGAGCTGGGGCTCGAGCCGGCGGGGCGAGCCGAGGCGGAGGCGTTGCGGCAGCCGGATCCGGCCGTCAGTGCGAGGCGGCCTCGGGGTTGGTAGCGATCGGGCACGAGACGCCGGTGCCCTTCAACCCGCAATATCCATCCGGATTCTTGGCGAGATACTGCTGGTGGTAGTCCTCGGCGTAATAGAACTGCGGCGCGTCGTGAACTTCCGTCGTGATCGCACCCATGTGCGCGCCCGCGAGCCGGGCCTGGTACGAGCGCCTGGAATCCTCGGCGGCCTGACGCTGTCCGGGATCGGTGAGGTAGATGACCGAGCGGTACTGCGTGCCGAGGTCATTG
This sequence comes from Gammaproteobacteria bacterium, assembly GCA_027306985.1. GTDB lineage: Bacteria > Pseudomonadota > Gammaproteobacteria > Steroidobacterales > Steroidobacteraceae > 13-2-20CM-66-19. The sequence continues at coordinate 21,090 of DAHUXV010000097.1, forward strand.
CCCTGGCGCATGCCCTGGGTGGGATCGTGGGATTCCCAGAACGCCCTGAGCAGATCCTCGTAGCCGATCTTCCCGGGATCGTAGATGACCCGGACCACCTCCGCGTGGCCGGTCAGCCCGGTGCAGACTTCCTCGTAGCTCGGATTCGGCGTGAAGCCGCCGGCGTATCCCACCGCGGTCGAGTACACCCCGGGGAGCTGCCAGAAGAGCCGCTCGGCGCCCCAGAAGCAGCCGAGCCCGAACACCGCCTCGCACAAGCCGGCGGGAAACGGCGCGACGATGCGGCGGCCATTGACGTAATGCGTCTGCGGCACCTGCAGCGGAGTGCTCCGGCCGGGCAGGGCTTCCGTGGCGGCGGGCATCGTGGTCTTCCGGCGAAGCAGGGCCATGGGGAGGATCTCCGGCAGCGGTGAGGTTTCCCCAGTGTGGGGACCTGCGGGAGGCAACTCAAGCGCAACGGACCCCGTCCTTGCACCCTGCCCGCACCGACCTTAAGCTTGCCGCCCCTATGGGTATCAGCCAGCCACAGAACCTCACAGCGCCGGTGGTCGAGACGCTTCGGCCCTACGGCATCCGCGTCAGCCTTCCGCCCGGGGACCCGTTCCGCAAGATCGTCGGCCCGGAGTGGCACCGCATTCACTGGTACCCCACGCGCGAGGAGCGTGACGACGCCCTCGCGCAGATGAGCCGCCGCCACCAGTACTCCCGCGCCGGCGACAGGCCTTCGCTGGTCTTCGACAAGATCGAGAACCTGGCCGAGAGCCGCGGAATCAGTTGATCGGCTCGAAGTCGCCGGCGGCGGTTGCCCGGCACATCCCGCGCCGAGCCCTTCGGGCCGGCTTCGCCGTCCAAATTCGCGCCGGGCGATCTTGTCGAGCGGCCAGCCCTCGTACACGATTGACCTCGCGGGCCAAAGGCGGCTTGGGCCTGCTTACCCGCTTGCTTTCGGCCGCAGTCAGAACGTGCGGCCGAGGAACAGGTAGTACGCCTGGTTCCCATGATCGTCGAAGCCGCTTCCGAGATAGAGCGGCCCGAGGAACGTGTCGAGCCCGAGGAACACGCTCACATCCTTGTGCAGACTGGTGAAGTTGGCATCGCTCATGTTCTGCCACACGTTCCCGGCCTCCAGCGACAGCCCCAGGTAGATCGGCACGTCGAAATATCCGGGGCCGCCCCGTCCCACCTCGCGATAGAAGATCAGCCGCCCGATCCCGAAGTGCGGCCCGTAGAGCGAGTATTGCTTCAGGCCCGACAGATCGAGGAATCCTCCGAGGGGGAACTCCATCCGCAGGTTCGTCACGCGCTTGAGCGTGCTGCCGCCCGACAGCGAGAACGCGAGCGTATTGCGCTGCCGCCAGGTGTGCGCCGCGAGAAAATCGAGCGTGACCTGGTTGTAGCTCTGCTCCCCGCCGACGACGTTCCGCGCCCCGCTCCACTGCAGCAGAGCCCGCTCGCCGAAGTGCGGAAAGTTGATGTCGTCGAGCGTGTCGTAGCTGAAGCGCACGAAGTAGGTACGGGACCCGAAGGTCTGAAACGGCGGAAACGGCAGCTGCGGATCGGCCGGATCGCCGATCGTGAGCCGCGAGCGCCCCTCCTCGCGATAGACGCCGGCGCGGATCTCGCCCCAGTTGCCGAACTGCTTGCCGGCATCGAGCCCGTACTCGAACGTGTCGACTCGATACTGCGCGCGCTCGCTCTGCCCGATGAGGAACGGCAGGTTGCGCGCTGAGACCGACGTGTGCGGCATCACGAACCAGCCGGAAAAGTTCGACAGCGGCAGGAACACCTCCGTGGCGAGCAGCGAGGTCTGTCCGATCTCCCCGTCCGTCACCCATTCCCCGCCCGTGCGGGTGATCTCCGACATCACATAACGCGCCGCCGCATCGTAGGTGGAATCCCCTTCGAAGTCGTCCCGCAGACTCAGGCCGAGCCGCATGTAGTTCGGGCCGATGGACGCGCCGCGGGCATCGATGAGAAGGCCGTAACGACCGTCCTGGCGCCCCACCCGATAATCGAGCGTGTCGAGTCCGCCCTGCCCGTAAAGCGTCGTGATCCGCCGCGCCACGGCATCCGGGCTCAGACGCTTGCCGACCATGTCCTTGAACAGCTTCTCGATGGGTTCGGAGTAGACGTTCGCGCCGGTCTGGACCTTGACGAAAGCGATCCTCGGCGGCGGCTGGCGCAGCGCGTCGCGGCGCGCCTCATACGCCGCGTACTGCTCGGGACTGACCGAGAGCGCGGCCAGACGACGGCGCATGTTCCATGCCGCGGCCTCCCCCGCCGCCAGCAGCCGGTTGACGTTGCCGAAGTCGAACGACGAGGTGTCGCCGAGCGCGGGGCGGATCAGGATGTCGTGCGGACCGAGGTGCGCGAGCTCCTTCTCCGACCTGCGGTGGATCAGGATCGCGAGCATCTGGTTGGAGATCGCGGTCACGCTGGTCAGCTTGGCTCGCGGCAGCAGCGGGAAGCCGACATCGACCACGATCAGCACGTCGACCCCCATCGCACGAGCCACATCCACCGGCACATTGTCGGAGACGCCGCCGTCGACCAGCAGCCGGCCGCCGCGCTCGACGGGGGCGAAAACACCGGGCGCCGACAGGCTGGCGCGCATCGCGCTCGTGAGGTCGCCGGCGCCCATGACGACCTCCTGTCCGGTCTCGAGGTCGGTGGCGACGGCCCGAAACGGCGTCGGCAGATCGTCGAAGTTCGTGATCCGCGCCACGGGCAGGGTCAGACGGCGCAGCATCTCCGTGAGGCTCTGCCCCTCGATGAGGCCCTTCGGCAACACGGGGCGGCCGTTCTTGATGCCGATCGGGAACTTGACCAGGAAGCTCTCGTCCTCCTGCTTGCGCCGCAGCGTCAGGTCCTCCCGTGGCGGGCGGTCGCTGAAGGCCTCCTGCCAGTTCATCGACCGGAGCGTCCTCTCGATCTGGCCCGGCGAGAGGCCGCTCGCGTAGAGCCCTCCGACCACGGCCCCCATGCTCGTGCCGGCGATGGCGTCGATCGGCACGCGCAACTTCTGCAGAACCTTCAGGACGCCCACGTGGGCCATGCCGCGCGCGCCGCCGCCCGAGAGCACGAGTCCTATCCGCAGCCGGTGCTGCGCCGCGGCAGCCGGCCGCGCGCCGGCCGCGGACCCGGGCTGTGGTGCGACAGGCTGCCGAGCGGCGAGCGCCATGATTGGACATACGAGCCACAGCAGAACCCACGTGACCCGCATGCGCGGAGCCTGCACTCTCCGGCGGCTCCTGACCGATGGTGACCCCATGGCGCGGAGCATATCGCATCGAGCAGCGGCGCGGCCCGGCAAGGACCGTCGCGGCAGATGCGTTACGATTGCGGCATGGGAATCCTTTATCTCCTGCTGCCTTATCTCATCCAGGGGACGGCAATCGTCCATTGCATCAAGACCGGCCGCAACTGGCTCTGGATCTGGGTGCTCATCTGGCCGGGTATCGGCTTGATTGCCGCTCTCGCCTACGTGGGCATCGAAATACTCCCCGATCTCTTCCGCAGCCGCACCGCGCAGCGAACCGCGCGGGGATTCAAGCGCGCCGTGGACCCGTTCGCGGACCTGCGCCGGTACGAGAACGAGGCCCGTCTCGCCGGCAACGTCGCCGCGCGGCAACGGTATGCCGATGAGCTGGCGCGCCATGGGCGTTACGAGGAAGCGATCGAGCAGTACCAGCAGGCGCTCACGGGGCTTTACCTGCACGACCCCAACCTGATGCTGGGCCTCGCGCGCGCGCAATTCGGCAGCGCCGCGGCGGCCGCGGCCCGGGGTACGCTCGAGGAGCTGTTCCGCCAGAATCCCGATTTCCGCTCGCCTGAGGGGAGCCTCCTCTACGCGCGCACGCTCGCGGACGAAGGCAGCGTGGCGAAAGCGCTGGAGCAATACCGCGCCCTGGCCCACTCCTATCCGGGCGCGGAGGCCGCGGTCAGGTATGCGCAGCTTCTGGACACCCAGGGACAGCGGGACGAGGCCCGCAAGGTGGCGCGGGAGCTCCTCGAGCAGGCGCGGATCGCACCGGGCCACTACCGGCGCGCACAGCGCGCCTGGCTCGACGCCGCCGAGCGGCTGGCGGGTTAGTGTAGCTGCTTGCCCGGCCCCGGCCGGGTACGGGCGATCTCGTAGCTCGGGATCTGCTGCGTGATGCAGTGGATGCCGCCGCCGCCGAGGAGGATCTCGCGCGCGGGCACGCCCACGATCAGCCGCCCGGGGCAGGCCCGGTTCAGCACCTCGGCGGCCTGCCGGTCGGTGCTCGGATCGAGCAGCGGCATGATGATGCCGCCGTTGACCAGATAGAAGTTCACGTAGCTCGCCGCGAGCCGGTCACCGGCCTGGCGCCGCTTCATCGACTCGCTCGGCACGAGACCACCCGCCTCCTCCGCCGTCATGTAGAGGGGACCCGGCATCGGAACCTTGAAGACCTCGAGGCGCCGGCCCATGGCGTCGCGCGCATCGTTCAGCCGCTCCCAGGCGTCGAGCGAGATCGCGTACTGCGGGTCGGTCTTGTCGTCCGTCCAGCTCAGACACACTCTGCCCGGACCCGCAAAGCAGGCCAGGTTGTCGATGTGGCCGCTCGTCTCGTCGTTGAAGACGCCCTTGCTCAGCCAGATGAAATGGTTGACGCCGAGGTACTCCCGCAGCACCGCCTCGGCCTGCTCGCGAGTCATGCCGGGGTTGCGGTTGGGGTTGAGCACGCACTCCTCCGTCAGCAGCACCGTGCCCTGGCCGTCCACGTGGATGGCGCCTCCCTCGAGAACGATCGGCGCGGCGTAGCGGTCCCGCATCTCCATCCCGAAGGCCTCGGCGGAGATCTCGCGCGGCACCGCCAGATCCCGCGTGAAGGGGTGGTAGAGACCGCCCCAGGCATTGAAGCGCCACTGAATGCTGCGCAGCGTCTCCGCCTGCTCCGCCACCACGAACGTCGGCCCGATGTCCCGCACCCACGCGTCGTCGTACTCGATGCCCACGACCTGGAGGTCCGGCGGGGCGATCTCTCGCACCGCCGCCGCGTGCCGCGGGCTGGCGCCGAGATACACCGGCTCGAAATGGCGAATGGCCGCGGCGACGTTGAGCACGGCCTCCTGCGCCGGACGCGCCCCTTCGCGCCAGTTGTCGGTGCGCTCCGGCCAGAGGAGCCAGGTACCCATGTGCGGCTCGAATTCCGCGGGCATCCAGTAGCCTTCGGCGGCGGGTGTCTTCTCCCGCAGGTCGAAAGTCTCCTGGTCCATGTTTTCCCAGTACTCTTCGCCGAGCAGATCTTCTTCTTCGGAGTTCATGAGTTCTCCGGCGTTGCGGCGCGCAGTTTGCTGTGCTTGAAGCCGTACAGGGCGTAGATGGCGGTGCCGAGCGCGGTCCAGACCACCAGCCGAATCCAGGTGGCGTCCGAGAGGAAGTAGGTCATGCCCGCGCACACGATCGCGCCGCGCGGGCACAGCAGCCAGGCCGCGGGAACGCGGAACGGCCGGTGGACGTCCGGCCGGGTGTGACGCATCACCAGCACTCCGATGCAGACCACCGCGAAGGCCAGCAGGATGCCGATGGAGATCAGGTCCGCCAGCACATCGAGGGGAAACACCCCCGCGATCAGCGCGGCTCCGATGCCGGTGATCGCGGTCGCGACGTGCGGCGTCTTGAAGCGCGGATGACAGCGGCTCATCGCCGGGGGCAGCAGCCCGTCGTCGGCCATGGAGAGCAGGATGCGCGGTTGCCCGAGGAGCGAGGTCAGGATCACCGAGGTCATGCCGACGATGATGCCGAGCACGAGGAGCCCCTTGAGCCAGGGAAACGCGGCGTGCGCGTCGAGGGCCACCGCCACCGGCTCGGGGTTGTTCAGCGTGAAATACGGCACCATGCCGGTGACCACGGCCGCCACCGCGATGTACAGCACCGTGGAAACGATCAGCGTGCCGATGATCCCGATCGGCAGGTCGCGCTGGGGATTGCGCGCCTCGAGCGCCGTGGTCGAGGCCGTATCGAAGCCCACGTAGGAGAAGAAGATGATCCCCGCGCCCTGCAGCACCCCGGTCCAGCCGAAGTGGCCGAAAGTGCCGGTGTTGGGCGGGATGTAGGGATGCCAGTTGCGCGGATCGATGAACTTCAATCCCACCGCCACGACGATCACGATCACCCCGACCTTGAGGGCCACCATGATGTTGGTGATGCCCGCGGTCTCCCGGATGCCGACGTAGCAGACCCAGGTCATCGCCGCGATGATGAGCACCGCCGGCAGATTGACGATGGCGCCGGTGGCGACGAGGTGACCGGCCGCGCTCTCCTGCAGGGGGGCGTTGACCCACATTGCCGGCAGATGGATGTGCCAGCCGGCGAGAAGGTTCACCACGTAGCCCGACCAGCTCACCGCCACGGCGGAGGCCGATATCCCGTACTCGAGCAGCAGGTTCCAGCCGATGAACCAGGCGACCGCCTCGCCGAGGGTGGCATACGTGTAGCTGTAGGCGCTGCCCGGCACGGGCAGGAAGGCCGCGAACTCCGCGTAGCACAGGGCCGCCAGCGCACTGCCGAAGGCGGCGATGAGCAGCGAAAGCGTGATGGCGGGTCCGGACTGGTTGGCCGCGACCGTGCCGGTGAGCACGAAGACCCCGGTGCCGACGGTGGCCCCGATGCCGATCGACATGAGCGACCAGGCGCTCAGGGTCTGCTTGAGCCGCTCGGCGCCGGATCGCTCGCGCGACTGCACCGGGCGGACCGCGAGAAGCTTGCGCAGCAGGGACGACTCGGCTGCCGGCCGGGCGCCGCTTTCGGAGGCGTTATACATTGACGGATTGTACTCCACGCTCGGCGCTTGCCTATCGTGGCGGGCGCGAGGCGGGCTCCGCTCGGGGGCCCTGCCGCCAGGGATGGCCGGCGGCACGGCCCCCCTGGCCAACTGTGCTAGCATGCTGCGCCCGGCCGCGGCGTGCACGCGCCAGCGGCCAGTCGATCGAATTCCCGAGGAGTCCACGTCAATGTCCACGGCCGCGCCCCTGAAGCTCACGCCGCCCGCCCAGGGGGCCAAGATCACCCTGCGCGACGGCAAGCTCGTCGTCCCGGACAATCCCATCATCCCCTTCATCGAGGGCGACGGCACCGGCCCGGACATCTGGCGCGCCAGCGTGCGCGTGATGGACGCGGCGGTGCAGAAGGCGTACGGCGGCCGGCGCAAGATCCACTGGATGGAAGTGTTCGCGGGCGAGAAGTCGAACCGGCAGTTCAACAGCTGGCTCCCCGACGAGACCGTGACCGCCTGCCGCGATTACCTGGTCTCGATCAAAGGTCCGCTCACCACCCCGGTGGGCGGCGGCATCCGCTCGCTCAACGTCGCGCTGCGCCAGCTTCTCGACCTCTACGTCTGCCTGCGCCCGGTGCGCTGGTTCAAGGGCGTGCCTTCGCCGGTGAAGCACCCCGAGAAGGTCGACATGGTGATCTTCCGCGAGAACACCGAGGACATCTACGCCGGCATCGAGTTCGAGGCGGGCACCGAAGAGAACCGGAAATTCCTCGAGCTGCTCGCGCAGCACTTCCCCAAGGCGTACGGCAAGATTCGTTTCCCGGCGAGCTGCGGCATCGGCATCAAGCCGGTATCGAAGGACGGCTCGGAGCGGCTGATCCGCTCCGCCATCGAGTACGCCGTCGCCAATAAGCGCCGCAGCGTCACCCTGGTCCACAAGGGCAACATCCAGAAGTTCACCGAGGGCGCGTTCCGCAACTGGGGCTACCAGCTCGCCGAGCGGGAGTTCCCCGGCGCCACCTACACCTGGGAGCAGTGGGAGCGCACCAAGGCCGCTTCCGGCGAAAAGGCCGCCAACGCCGAGATGGACGAGGCGAAGCGCGCCGGCAGGATCATCGTCAAGGACGCGATCGCCGACATCACCCTGCAGCAGGTGCTCACCCGCCCGGATGAGTTCGAGGTCATCGCCACCCTCAACCTGAACGGCGACTACCTCTCCGATGCGCTCGCCGCCCAGGTCGGCGGCATCGGCATCGCTCCCGGCGGCAACATCAACTACATGACAGGCCACGCGGTCTTCGAGGCGACCCACGGCACCGCCCCCAAGTATGCCAACCTCGACAAGGTCAATCCCGGCTCGCTCATCCTCTCAGGCGAGATGATGTTCCGCTACATGGGCTGGGTGGAGGCGGCCGACGCCGTCATCCGCGCCATGGACAGGACCATCGGCCAGAAGACCGTCACGTACGACTTCGCCCGCCTGATGGAAGGCGCGAGCGAGGTTGCGACCTCCGCCTTCGGCGACGCCCTGATCCGCAACATGTGAATGAGTCATGCTCCGTTCCGGACTCGAAAAAGCGGCGGCCCGGCGGGAAGGCATTTTCCGGGAGCCTGAAAGACAGGATGTCTTTCCCGTAGCCGACATGGACGCATTCACGGCGTTGCCGGAAAATGCCTGCTAGCCGGGCCGCCGCGGACGCGAATCCGGTGACCATCCTGGACTGGGCCCGCAAAGTACAGGCGATCGCCCAATCCGGCCTGGCCTTCACGAACGACCCCTTCGACCGCGAGCGCTACACCCAGCTGACCGACCTGGTCGCCTCCATCCTCGCCTGCGAGCTCGACATTCCGCTCGCCCGGGCAAAGGGCTTCTGGGAAGGCGAGGAAGGCTACGCCACCCCCAAGGTGGACGTGCGCGGCGGAATCTTCGAGGACGGCCGCGTGCTGCTCGTGCGCGAGCGGTCCGACGGCAAGTGGACCCTCCCCGGCGGCTGGGTCGACGTCAACGACTCCCCCTCCGGGGCGGTGGCGCGCGAGATCTTCGAGGAGTCCGGCTATCACGCCAGGGCGGTGAAGCTCGCGGCGCTCGTCGACAAGCGCCGCCACGCCCATCCCCCCGGCATTCACCACATCTACAAGCTCTTCTTCCTCTGCGAGCGGACCGGCGGCGCCGCGGCGGTGAGCACGGAGACCGACGCCGTGCAGTTCTTCGACGTGCGCTCGCTGCCCGAGCTCTCGACCGGCCGCGTGCTCGCCCCGCAGATCGAGCGGCTCCACCAGCACCATCTGCACCCGGAGCTGGCGACAGACTTTGACTGATACCGCGCCGCTCGTCGCCCGCCGCATCGCCGCCGCGTTCGTGGAATACAACGCGGAATTCCGGGCGATCACGCGGCGTGCGCCGGCACGTTTCGACGCTCGCGACTGGAAAGGCGCCCAGCGCGATGCGGTCGAGCGGATCGAGCTCTACGACGGTTTCGTCACCCGCACGGTCGCGGAGCTGAAGGCGGTGCTCGGCGGCCGGGCCGAAGACCGCGAGCTCTGGACGCGGATCCGCGCCGACTTCGCCGGGCGCATCGAAGGCCTGCCCGATGCGGAGTTCACCAAGACCTTTTTCAGCTCCATCAGCCGGCGGCTCTTCGGCACGGTGGGCGTGGCGCCCGACATCGAGTTCGTTGCGACCGAGCTCGATCCGCTCGCGCACGTGACCTCCGCGGTCACCACCAATACCTACATCAACCACGGCTCACTGGCTCTGCTGTTCGAGGACGTGCTCGGGGACGTGCGCTTCCACACGGCGTGGAAAGACCTCGACAACAGCATCCGCCACGTGACCGCCGAGGTACAGACCCATCTCGCGGCCCGCGGCGAGCAGAGGGCCGTGCAGCGGGTCGAGGTGATCCGGCCGGTCTTCTATCAGATCTTCCGCGCGTACATCGTCGGGCGGCTGGTGGGCCGCAATTTTGTGGTGCCGCTCGTCATAGCGCTGAAGAATTCGGACGGCGGCATGCTGGTGGACGCCGTGATGCTCGCGGAAAGCGACGTCAGCATCGTCTTCAGCTTCTCGCGCTCGTATTTCCACGCCGACCTCGAGCACGTGGCGGAGGCCGTGGTCTTTCTCAGGTCTCTGGTGCCGAAGAAGCCCGTGAGCGAGCTCTTCACCGTGCTGGGACGCGCCAGGCAGGGCAAGACGGAGCGTTACCGCGAGATCATGCGTCATCTCGCCGACACCCCCGATCGCTTCGTGCATGCCCCGGGAGAGCCGGGCCTCGTCATGGTGTGCTTCGCCCTCGCCTCCTTCGACGTGGTGTTCAAGGTGATCCGCGACCGCTTCCCCTACCCCAAGAGCGTGCAGCGCGCGGAGGTCATGGCGAAATACCAGCTCGTCTTCCGCCATGACCGCGCCGGGCGCCTGGTCGATGCGCAGGAGTTCCGCCGGCTTCGCTTCCCGAAGGCGCTGTTCGCACCCGCGCTGCTGCGGGAGCTGCTCGCCGAAGCCTCGCTCGCGGTGCGCGAGGCGGGCGAGCACCTGGTGTTCGATCAGATGTACATCGAGCGGCGGATGACCCCGCTCAACCTCTACCTGCGCACCGCCTCGCCAGCCGCCGCCGAGCAGGTGGCGCTCGATTATGGCCAGTGCATCCGCGATCTCGCCTATTCCAACATCTTCCCGGGCGACCTGCTGCTGAAGAACTTCGGCGTCACCCGCCACGGGCGGGTCATCTTCTACGACTATGACGAGCTCTGTCTGGTCACCGACTGCCACTTTCGCGACCTGCCGCAGCCGGCCAATCCCGAGGACGAGATGCGCGGCGAGCCGTGGTTCTACGTCGGCGAGCACGATATCTTCCCGGAGACCTTCATCAATTTCGTGGCTTTCGATGATGCGCAGCGCGCCGCGCTCCTGCGTGCGCACGCGGAGGTCTTCACGGCGAGATTCTGGCGGCAGGTGCAGCGGCGGCTGCTGGACGGAGAGGTGCTCGAGGTTCTGCCCTACCATCCGCACCGCGTACGCGTCGCGAGCGCCGCCTGAAGCGCGCTATACTGTCTGCAGTGGTTCGAGAGCGAATCGCCAGGGGGCCCAGGGCCGCTCCCCTGCGAGACCCGCCCAGTCAGGAAGAGACGCCCCGGGAAACGGCCGCGAGATCGAATGAGTAAGTACCCCGCGCTCGCGCGCAGAATCGCAGGAGCGATTTTGGACGGCCGTAGGCCGGCCCGAACGGCTCGGCGCAGGGACGAAGCCGGGCAACGCGGCACAATGCCGACTTTGCGCCCATAAAAATGAGCCGCCTCCTCGTCGTCCTCGGCACCGTCCTCACCGTCATCGGGCTCCTCTGGCCCTGGGTAAGACGGCTGCCGCTCTTTCACCTGCCGGGCGACATCGTCATCGACCGGCCGCATTTCAAGTTCTTCTTCCCGCTCACGACGATGCTGATCGTCAGCCTCGTCCTCTCGATAGTGGCGTGGATCTTCAGGCGCTGAGCGCCCGGGTCACATCCTCGAGCAGGTCATCGAGGTCCTCGAGCCCGATCGAGAGGCGCACCGTTCCGTCGGTGATCGCGGAGAGGGCCTGCTGATCGGCCGTGAGGTCGCGTCCACCCATCATCTGCGCCGTCACGACCAGCGATTCCGTCGAGCCCAGGCTCGCCGCCATCGCGAAGAGCTGCAGCGCATCGGCGAACCGGGCGCTCGCCTCGAGCCCGCCCTTGAGCTCGAAGCTCACGATGGTGCCGAAGTCCTTCATCTGCGCGCGCGCCAGCGCATGCTGCGGGTGCGACGGCAGGCCCGGGTAGTGCACGCGCGCCACCGCGGGGTGGGAAGCGAGCAGCTCCGCGACACGCTGTGCGCTCGCCGACTGGGCCTGGTAGCGGACGAAATAGGTCCTCAGTCCCCTGAGTATCAGATACGCGGCATGCGGATCGAGCGTTCCGCCGAGCACGCCGAAATCCGTCCGCAGCGAGCGGATGAGCTCGCCGCGCCCTATGACCGCGCCGCCGAGCACATCCCCCGCCCCGGAGGCGTACTTGGTCAGGCTGTGCACGAACACGTCGATGTCGTACTCGCCGTGCTGGTGGAAGCCCGCGAAGGTGTTGTCCATCGCCGTGAGAGCGCCGGCGCTTCTGGCGAGCCGCGTGATCGCCGCGACATCGGCGACCTTGGTCACCGGATTGGTCGGGCTCTCGAACCACACGAGCCGCGTCGGATGCGCCGCCAGCGCGCGCTCGATGCCCGCGAGGTCCTCGATCGAGAGCATGGTATGCGTCACCCCGAAGCGGCCGAGGAGGCGGCGGATGAGATAACGCGTCGGGTTGTAGGTCTCGACGAAGCAGAGGACATGGTCGCCCTGCTTGGTGAGCGCGAGCAGCGTCTGCGCGACGGCGCCGACGCCGCTGGCGGTGACCAGGCACTCCTCCCGCTCCTGCAGCTCGGCGAGCAGGAGCTCGAGCTGGCGCGTGGTGGGATTGGAGGTGCGGGTATAGAAGAAGCCGGGACGCTCGCCGCGCAGAAACCGCTCGGTCTCCTGCAGCGTGTCGAATTCGAACTTGACGCTCTGATAGATCGGGGACACCACCGGACGGTTGTCGGCTGCGAGCTCGACCGGCGGCGGGTGATTGACGCGGGTGGGTTTCTTCATTGGGGCGAGAGCGTAAACCGATCCGCATCCAGATGCGCGGGAAACCTTTCACGGAATGCG
>DAHUXV010000108.1 GCA_027306985.1 Gammaproteobacteria bacterium
GGGGGGCTCGCCGGCACGCACGAGCGGGGTGAGGCCGCCGAACGACAGCAGGGCGGTCCAGAATGGGCTCCAACGCGGCATGAGGGGCGGCATTATAATCGGCCAATGCCTGAGAACGATGCGCGACTCGCGCTCCTGCAAGATTGGCTGGCGCGCGATCTGGGCCTGCGCCCGTCGCGGATCGAGCCTGCCTCCAGCGACGCCAGCTTCCGGCGGTACTTTCGCGTGTTCTGCGGCGAGCGGACTTCGATCGCGATGGACGCGCCGCCGCAGACCGAGGACGTGCGGCCCTATCTGCACGTGACGGCGCTGCTCGAGCCGCTCGGCATTCACGTCCCGCACATCCACGAGGCCGACCCGGCCCGGGGTTTCGTACTGCTCGAAGACCTGGGCAGCACGCACTACCTGGCGAGGCTCGGCGGCGGGGGCGATGCGCAGCACCTCTACGGCGATGCGCTGCGGGCGCTGGCGCAGATCCAGCTGCGGGGCGGGGCGGCGGCCGGGGAGCTCGCACCGTATGACCGCGCGCCGCTCGCCCGGGAGCTCGCCCTCATGCCGGAGTGGTTCCTCGGCCGGCATCTCGCGCTCGAGCCGACCGCCGCCGAGCGCGAGATGATCGCCGCGGCCTTCGAGTTCCTGATTGCCGAGGCGCTGTCGCAGCCGCAGGTGTTCGTCCACCGCGACTATCACTCGCGCAACCTGATGGTCGTCGGGGAGCGCAACCCCGGCGTGCTCGATTTCCAGGACGCGCTGCGCGGGCCCATCGGCTACGACCTGGTGTCGCTCTTGAAGGACTGTTACATCCGCTGGCCGCGGGAGCGCGTGCTCGAGTGGGTGAGCGGCTATCGCTCGCTGCTGCAGGCGCGCGGCGGTCCCGTCGGCGGCGGCCCGGCGCAGTTCCTGCGCTGGTTCGACCTCATCGGGGTGCAGCGCCACATCAAAGTGCTCGGCATCTTCGCGCGCCTCTGGTACCGGGACGGCAAGCCGGGCTATCTGCGCGATCTGCCGCTGACGCTCGAGTACGTGCGCGAGACCTGCCGCCTCTATCCGCAGCTCGCGGCGCTCTGCGATTTCATCGAGCGCCGCGTCGCTCCCGAGCTGCCGCGCGCCAGCGAGCGTGTCGCGCGGCAGGCGGCGCAGCCGGCGTGATGGCCGCGAGGGCGGGCGCTCGTCGGGCCATCTTGCTCGCGGCGGGGCGGGGCGAGCGGCTGCGGCCCATCACCGACTCGCTGCCGAAGCCGCTGGTCGGGATCGGCGGCAAGCCGCTGATCGTCTATCACCTCGAAGCGCTCGCCAGGGCGGGGATCCGCGATGTCGTGATCAACCTCTCCTGGCTGGGCGAGAAGATCCGCGCCGCGCTCGGCGACGGCGCGGGCTACGGCGTGCGCATCTCCTACAGCGAGGAGGGGCCGGTGCCGCTCGAGACCGGCGGCGGCATTTACCGTGCGCTGCCGCTCCTCGGCCCGGATCCCTTTCTCGTCGTCAACGCCGACATCTGGACGGACATGGATCTGAGCCGCGTTCCGACGCTGGACGACAGCGCCGATGCGCGTCTCGTGCTGGCGCCCAATCCGCCGCATCATCCCCGCGGCGATTTCGGGCTGGAGGGCGACTCCGTGGTGGAGCGCGAGGCCGATCGCTTCACGTACACCGGTATCGGGGTGTATCGGCCGCGGCTCTTCGCGGGATGTGAGCCGGGCAGGTTTCCGTTGCTGCCGCTGCTCAAGCGCGCGATCGCGGCCCGCCGCCTGCGCGGCGAGGTCTATCGGGGAGAGTGGCTCGATATCGGCTCGCCGGACCGGCTGGCCTGGCTGGATGCGAGGGAGCGCGCCGCGCGAGGCGGTTGACGGGCCTGCGGGCGGCCGTGGCGTAAAATGCGCGCCATGGCCAGCCTCAAAGACATCCCCGTCGTCGCCGACGGGGCCCCCGCACCCCGGGAAAGTCCGCGCAGCGGAGAGAAATACCTTACTCCTCAAGGATTTACAGCGATCCGTGACGGCATCAAGACGGCTGCCGCGGGCGGCGCCTCGGCTCCAGGCTCGCCGGCCCGCGCCGGCAAGCCCTCCTGGCTTAAGGCCAAGGCCCCGGCGGGCGGCGGATTTCAGGCGGTGAAGGGGATCGTCGAGGAGCATCGGCTCGCCACCGTATGCGAGGAGGCGAAGTGCCCGAACATCGGTGAGTGCTGGAACGCGGGCACGGCCACGATCATGCTGATGGGCGCGGTCTGCACCCGCGCCTGCCGCTTCTGCGCCGTCGATACCGGCAATCCGCACGGCTGGCTCGATGCGGACGAGCCGCAGAACGCCGCGCGCAGCGTCGAGCTGATGAAGCTCAAGTACGTCGTGCTGACTTCGGTCGATCGCGATGATCTGCCCGACGGCGGCGCCGGCCACTACGCCGCCTGCATCCGCGCGATCAAGCGGCGCAACCCGGCGACCGCGGTCGAGGCGCTGACGCCCGACTTCGCGGGAGTGCTCGCGGACGTCGAGACCGTCGTCGACTCGGGGCTCGAAGTCTTCGCGCAAAACATCGAGACCGTGCGCCGCCTCACCCATCCCGTGAGAGACCCGCGCGCCGGCTACGAGACGACACTGCGCGTGCTCGCCCATGCGAAGCGACACAACCCCGCCGTGCTGACGAAGAGCAGCCTCATGCTGGGTCTCGGCGAGACCGGCGAGGAGATCGAGGAGACGCTCGCCGATCTGCGCGCGGCCGGCGTCGACATCGTCACGCTCGGGCAGTACCTGCGCCCGACGAGCAACCATCTCGCGGTCGAGCGCTACGTCACACCCGAGGAGTTCGACCGCCATCGCGGGAGCGCTCTCTCGCGCGGCTTTCTCGAGTGCGTCTCGGGACCGCTGGTGCGCTCGAGCTACCGCGCCGAGCAGGCGCTGAACCGCAACAACGCCGGCCTGGACAACGCCCGGCTCGCGTCCGCGAAGAAAGCGGTTTGAGCGCGCAGGCAGGCAACGCCGTGACAGAAGCAGTGGCTTGCGTGACCAGCCAGCCGCCCGCCTCGCGCCCGGAGCCGCCGCACCGCGTGCGCCATCTCGGACTGGTGGATTACGAGCCGACCTGGCGGGCGATGCAACGCTTCACGGACGAGCGCGGCCCCGATACGCCCGATGAGATCTGGCTGCTCGAGCACCCGCCCGTATTCACGCTCGGCATGAACGCCAGCCGCGATCACGTGCTCGCACCCGGAGACATACCCGTCGTGCAGATCGACCGCGGCGGGCAGGTCACCTATCACGGGCCCGGCCAGCTCGTCGTCTACCCGCTCGTGGACCTGCGGCGGGCCGGGCTGGGTGTCCGCGACATCGTCACCGCGCTCGAGCGCAGCGTCATCGGCTACGCCGCCGAGCTCGGTGTCACGGCCGAATGCCGCAAGAGCGCGCCCGGCGTCTATGTCGATGGCCGGAAGCTCGCGAGTGTCGGCATCCGCGTGCGCCGCGGCGCGAGCTATCACGGGATCGCCCTCAACGTCAGCGCCGACCTCGAGCCCTTCCGCCGCATCAATCCGTGCGGCTACGCGGGTCTCGAGATGACGCGTCTCGCCGACCTGTGCGATGTCGATTCCGTGAGCGTCGCCGCCCAGGCTCTGGAGCCACACCTCCTGCGGCACCTCTACTCGCGCCCATAGCCAACAGGTCACGCAGCGCCTCCTGTGGTGACCCAGGCACAGGGAGGTGCCCCGCCGCCGCAGGTGGCGGGCGCAGAGCAAAGAACCGCGCTTCTTTGCTTCTGCGCGCGCTGGGCCGGGCACGATGCCCGGATCCAGCGCTTAAATAAGCGTCAGTACGCCCTCGCAGGACTTCAGGTCCGTGGCGAGCGCCTCCATCTGCTCGCGCGACTCGGCCCGGATACGGTAGGAGATCGAGAGGAAGTTGCCGTTCTCGCTCAGGCGCTCGCTCACCCGCTCCGGCTCGGTGAGCGGCGCGTGACGGATCACGATGGCGTGCACGCGCGCGCGGAATTCGCCCGAAGGCCGGCCGATGATTTTGATCGGATAATCGGTCGGAAACTCGAGCAGCGGCGGCGGCTCGCTCATCGCCATGGTTGATGCTGCAGTTCCTGCTTCCAGCGCTGGAGCTCATCATACACCCGCCGCCACAGCGGGCCAGGCCGGCCGGTGCCGACGGGCCTGCCGTCGAGCGTCGTCACGGGCTGCACCTCGCGCGTCGCGGCGCAGATCCAGATCTCGTCGGCGCCGCGCAACTGCGCTTCGCTGACGGCGGCGGCCCGATGCGCGAGGCCGATGCGCGCCGCCAGCTCCTCCACCACGCCGCGTGTCGTCCCGGGAAGAATCTTAGTTGAGTTGGGCGGCGTGCGCAGCTCCCCGCCGATGACCACCTGCACCGTGGATGCCGAAGCCTCCATCAGCTCGCCGTTACGCAGCAGGATCGTCTCCGCGGCGCCGGCATCGACCGCGAGCTGCCGCAGCAGGACGTTGGCGAGCAGCGCCACCGACTTGATGTCGCAGCGCGCCCAGCGCGTGTCTTCCGTGGTGACGCAGGCGACGCCGTTATCCAACACCGCCGGCGGGGCGAGGGGCAGCGGCGCGCAGAACGCGAACACCGTGCGCGCAATGTCAGGCAGCGGAGCGTGATTGCGCCCGAGCTCCGCGCCCCGTGTCACCTGCCAGTAGATGTACTGATCGCCGCCGCCGTTGCGCGCGATGAGCGTCGCGAAGACCTCGCACCACTGCGCGCGATCGAGCGGATCGGCCATGCGGATCTCGGCGAGGCTGCGGGTGAGGCGCCCGCAGTGGGCCTGGAGCCGGAACGGCCGCCCGCCGTAGACGGGCATGACTTCGTACACGCCGTCGCCATAGAGAAAGCCCCGGTCGAGCGGCGAGATGCGCGCCTCGGCGAGCGGCAGGTACTCGCCGTTCAGGTAACACGTGGGAAACGGCCCGGCCATTACTTGAACCAGAGGCGCACACCGTCCATCGCGCGGGTGATCAGACCGCCGGCGGGGACCGCTTCCAGGGTGACGAGCGGCTCGCGCCCGACCACCTGGCCGCCGCCATCGGTGATCGTGAGCTGGCCGACCACGCTGCCCGCGGCGAGCGGCGCGACGAGCTCCTTCCGAGTGAGCGCCGCGCTCGTGTTGAGGCTCGCCGCCCTGCCGCGCGGCACGGTGATGTAGAGCGTGCGGGATGCGCCGACGGCGGCATATCCGGCCGCGGACTCGTAGATGCGCGGCTTGAGAACGGGCGCGCCGGCGGTCGCGACCTTCTCCGTCTCGAAGTTGTTGAAGCCATAGTTGAGCAGCGCCTCGCTGTCCGAGAGGCGCGCGTCCCAGCTTGGCGCGTGCAGCACGACCGAGATGACCCGCATGCCCTTGCGTTCGGCGGAGGCGATGAGGCAATAGCCGGCCGCTTTCGTATGACCGGTCTTCAGGCCGTCCACCGACGGATCGGTCCACAGCAGCGTAACGCGGTTGCGCTGCGCGATGTGATCCCACGTGAATTTCTTGATCTTGAAGATGAAGTAGTACTGCGGGAAGTCGTGGATCAGGTGCCAGGTCAGGGTGGCGAGGTCACGGGCCGTCGTGTAGTGCTCCGGCATGGGCAGGCCGTCGACATCCTGATAGTGGGTCGATTTCAGGCCGAGGCGCTGCGCATACTCGTTCATCATCTGGACGAAGCCCGCCCGGGTGCCGCCCACCTTCTGAGCGAGCGCCACGGTCGCATCGTTGCCGGACTCCACGATCATGCCCTTCAGCAGGTCGAGCACCGGGATCTGGGTGCCCGGATTGATGAACATGCGCGAGCCGCCCGTACGCCACGCCGCGTCGCTGATCGGCACCGGGGTATCGAGGGTCAGCTGCCCCGCCTTGAGCGCCGAGAACACGATGTAGGCGGTCATGAGCTTGGTGAGGCTCGCCATCGGCAGGCGCTCGTCGGCGTCTTTCTGCGCCAGCACCTGTCCGGTCTGATAGTCGAGCAGGACGTACGCCCCGGCGTCCATCGCGGGCGGCGGCGGCAGGGGCATCGTTGGCGCAGCGGGTTGCGGCGCCGGCGCGGCCGTGGCGCGGATGCTGACCGAGAGCAGTGCGAAGGCGGTGGCCGTGAGCCATGAAGCGGCGGAAGAGCGGGACATCCTCGGAAACCCTCGTGAGTATTGTGGGGCGGGCGGGGCCGATTCTACGATTCCCCGCACGCGTTTAAGTTCGATTGTCACGGCGCGACCAGCCGCGCGCCCGGGTAGCCCAGCGCGGTGAGCCGCGCGACCAGCCGGTCGAACTCCGGCACGCCGCTCACCGGCCCGACGCGCACGCGGTACAGGCGGCTGCGCGTCTCGGGCGGGCCGAGCACGAACGCGCTCGGCAGGCCCGCGGCTTGCAGCCGCGCGAGCACGCGGTCCGCATTGCGGTGGACGGCGAACGCCCCCACCTGCACGTAAAGCACCGGGGGCGGACGCTCCGCGACGCGGGTGAGCACGTCGGGATTGCCGGGCGTGATGGCACGCACCTCGACCAGCGCCGTGCCGGTCTCGAGCATGCCGAGCTTCGCGGCGGCCGCGTACGAGAGGTCGATCAGCCGGTTGGCGACGAACGGGCCGCGGTCGTTGATCTTCACGATGACGCTGCGGCCGTTGCCAAGGTCGGTCACCCGCACGAAGCAGGGCAGCGGCAGGGTCTTGTGAGCCGCGGTCATGGCGTACATGTCGTAGCGATCGCCGTCGGCGGTCCGCAGGCCGTTGAAGGTCGGGCCGTACCATGAGGCGACCCCGGTGGCCTCGTAGCCCTTGGCCGTCGCCCGCACGTAGTAGCGCTTGCCGTCTACCTCATAGGAGGGCGGGTTGCCGCTCGGGGCGCGCGGCAAAAAGCGCGGCACGGCGTTGTGGATGGAGCCGAGGCCCTTGGGCAGCGGGGGCAGTCTGAAGGCCGCCGGCGGCTCGCGGTGGCGGGTGGTCGCACAGCCGGCGAGAAGCGCGGCCAGGGACATCGGTAAGACGAGCCCCCATCGCGCCGTACCCGCCGAGACGGCGGCCCTCACGCGCCGCGCTCACCGGCCGGATGGCGTGGAGCGATCCGCATGGCCGGTCGATTTCGCGATGGGCGCCGCCGGCGTGCCGATCGGACTCTGCGGCGTGAGCCGCAGGACAATGGCCCGTGCCAGCTCATCCACCGCCATCGCGTAAAGAGCGCTGTGATTGTAGCGGGTGAGCGCGTGGAAATTGTTGAAGCCGACCCGATAGGCGGGCCCGTCCTGCTGCTCAGCCAGGAGCAGCACGACGCGCGTGCCGGACGGCGCATCGCTCTTGACCCGAACCCCCTGCTCGTTGAGGCCCGCGATGGTCTCATCGAGCGAGAGACTGTTCGGATCGACGTGGAAGGTGGCGCCCGGGTCGATGCTGACGTCGGCCATGACCGGTGCGCCCCGCTGCCAGCCGCATTCGTGCAGGTAGCGGGCGACCCAGGTGAAGATGTCGCTCCAGTCGGTGAACAGGTTGAGCCGGGCCTTGCCGCTGCCCTCGACCGCATAGCGCAGGTACGCCGAGGGCATGAACTGCAGCGGCCCCATGGCGCCGGCATAGGAGCCCTTGACGGTGAGCGGGTCGAGCTTCTCGCGCCGCGCGAGCAGCAGGAAGCGCTCGAGCTCGGTGCCGAAGAAGCGGCTGCGCGGCGGATAGTCGAAAGTGAGCGTCGCCAGCGCATCGAGCACGCGGTAGGAGCCGGTGATGCGCCCGTAATTGCTCTCCGCGCCGAGGATCGCGACGATGTACTGGGGCGGCACGCCTTCCTCGGCGCTCACCCGCTCGAGGGCGTCGCGATGCTCGCGCCAGAACTCGACCCCGTCGGCGATGCGCCGGTCGGTGACGAAGATCCGGCGGTACTGCCACCACTGCAGAGCCCGCTCTGCCGGGTGGCTGATCTGCGCGACGATCTGCGGCTGCTCGCGCGCCTGCAGCAGCACCGCCAGGGTGGCTCTGCGGTCGAGCCCGTCGCGGCGCGCCACCTGGGTGGCGAACCTCTCGAGCTGCGCGCGCGGGAAGGGCAGCCCTCGCTCCGCCGCCGTTGCGCGCGCGCCGGCGGCGCCGAAGGCCGCCGCGGCGGCGACTGCCAATGAAACGAGCGTTGGAATGGAGCGATGCATCTCAGGAGCCCATGAGTTTGCGGTGGGCGTGAAGCGACATCAGGATACCGAACCCGGCGAGCATGGTCACCACGGAGCTGCCGCCGTAGCTGACGAGCGGTAGCGGAACGCCGACGACCGGAACGAGTCCGGTGACCATGCCGGCGTTGATGAAGACGTAGACGAAGAAAGTCAGCGCCGTGCTGCCCGCGAGCAGCCGCGAGAAGGTGTCCGGGCACTCATCGGCCAGATAGAGCGCGCGGCCGATGACGAAGGCGTAGAGCAGCAGCAGCAGCGTGAGCCCGAGCAGACCGAACTCCTCCCCGATCACCGCGAAGATGAAATCGGTCGTCCGCTCCGGCAGAAAATCGAGCTGCGCCTGGCTGCCGGCCATCCACCCCTTGCCGAACACGCCCCCGGAGCCGATGGCGATCTGCGACTGGATGATGTGGTAACCGGCCCCGAGCGGGTCCGATTGCGGATTGAGGAAGGTGAGCAGGCGCTCCCGCTGGTACCCGTGCATGAATCGCAGACCGAACCATGCGGCGACCACGCCGAGGAGCAGCAGGCCGACGATGACGCGCACTCTGAGCCCGGCGAAGAACACGACCAGCGCGCCCGCGGCGGCGATGAGCGCGGCGGTTCCGAGGTCGGGCTCCTTGGCGACCAACCCGACCGGCACCAGGACGATGACGCCGAGCGTGAGCAGCGTCGGCCATTTCGGCGGCAGCGGCCGCTCGTGCAGATACCAGGCGCACATCATGGGAACGGCGAGCTTCATGAGCTCGGAGGGCTGGAAGCGGACGGGGCCAACGCTCAGCCAGCGTTTGGCGCCGAGGTGCACGTGGCCTACGACCTCCACGGCGAGCAGCAGTCCGATGCCGACGAAGTACAGCCAGGGCGAGATCCGGCGCAGAAAGTTGGGGCTGACGCGGGCGAGCGCCAGCATGACCGCGGTACCCAGCACCAGGCGGATGAGCGTCCGAACCTCGACGCCCATGCTCTCCGCCGAGGCGCTGTAGAGGACGACGAGGCCATAGGCTGCCGTCAGGCCGAGTCCCATCACCAGGGGTCCGTCGATCTTCAGGGCGAGCACCACGCGCGCCGCGCCGCTCAGGGTGCGGCGCGCCCGGGATTCCGTGGATACTTCTTCGTAGATCATGGCTTGCGAGTCTCCGTCGCGAGTACGGCCGGCTCGACCGGAGGCGCCTTCGCCTGGGCCGCCGCTTGCAGAGGAGTGAGTGTCGCGGACACGCCGGGGACGACCCGCGGCTCGAGGCCGGCGGGCGCCGAGTACGGGGCCTGCCCGGGGTCGGGCAACAGCTTGCCGTCCGCTCCCAGCAGGTACGCATCCATCACCTTGCGGGCGATCGGCGCCGCCCCCGTGGAGCCCCAGCCGGCATGCTCGTCCAGCACGGCCACCGCGATGCGCGGATTCTCGGCCGGCGCGAACGCGATGAACCACGCGTCGTCGCGCAACTTCACCAGCGTCCCCTTCGCATGGTAGCTGCCCTCGTTGGAGGCGCCTTTCGCCTCCTCGCTCACCAACTGCGCGGTGCCGGTCTTGCCGGCGATGGGGTAGGAACTGTCGTGCAATTGCCAGTACGCCGTGCCGCGCCATTTGAGCGAGGTGGTCACGCCGATCATGGCCTGGACGACCACCTGCCAGGAGGCGGCGCTGACCTGGGTGAGGTTGCCCTGCAGCACGGGGCGCTTCCAGTGGATCCTGCCCGTGCGCGGGTTGCGGATCCCGGCCACCAGACGGGGCTCGAAGTTCAGCCCCCGGGTGGCGAGAATCGCGGTGTAGTGCGCGAGCTGCAGCGGCGTGGTGAGGAAGTAGCCCTGGCCGATGCCGAGGATCACCGTGTCGCCGGGGAACCACTCGCGCTGGGCCGGGTTCCTGAAATGCGTCACTTTCCACGCCCTGGATGGCACGAGTCCCGGCAGCTCGCCCGGAATGTCGATGCCGGAGCGATGTCCGAAGCCGAGATCCGGCAGCCACGCCGAGATGCGGTCGATCCCCATCAGATGGGCGAGGCGGTAGAAGTACACGTCGCACGACATGATGATGGCCGTGCGCATGGTCATCTGACCGCAGTACTCGTGCATGGCGTTGTGATAGAGATGGCCGCTGCCGGGCAGGTGATAGGCGTAGGCGGCGAGCACGTGCTGGTGGGGGTCGATCACGCCGTCGGTCATGGCTCCGAGGGCCAATCCGGGCTTGATCGTGGAGCCGGAGGGCAGCTCGGCGCGCAGCGCCCGGTTGAACAACGGCTGCCGCGGATCATCGACCAGCGCCCGGTACTGCTTCTCGTCGATACCGCGCGCGAACAGGTTGGGATCGAAAGAGGGGTTGCTGGCCATGGCGATCACATCGCCGTTCCAGGGGTTCAGCGCGACCACCGCGCCGTCGTGCCCCTTGAGCAGGCTCTCGGCCACCTTCTGCACCTTCAGATCGAGCGACAGGATCAGATCGTCGCCGGCGCGCGGGGGCTTCACCTCGAGGTCCTTGGCGAACACGCCGGGCCGGCGGACCGGCCGGCCCTGAGCGTCGACCAGGATCTGCCGGAAGCCGTTCGTCCCGTGCAGTCTCTTCTCGTAGGCGGCTTCGATTCCCGTCTTGCCGATCACCGCGGTGCCGGCGTAGGCGGCGGGATTGATGTGCTTCAGGTCCTGCGCGTTGATCGTGCCGACGTAGCCCACGGCGGCGACCGCGAGCGGGCCGTGGGGATACCACCGCGCCTGGCGGGGCTTGATGTCTACCCCTGGGAACTCGAACTGGCGCACCGCGAACCGCGCGACTTGCCGGCTCGACAGATGCAGGCGGATCGGGACGCTGTCGAAGCTGCGGCGTGACCTGATGGTGCGGATCAGCTCGGGAATGTCCTCCGACTGCAGCAGTCGCAGCTTCACCAGGCGCTCGAGCGAGCCCTTGAGGTCCGGCACCTCATCGGGGACCAGCTCGAGCTGGAACGTCGGCTGGTTGGAGGCGATCACCTCGCCGAAGCGGTCCATGATCAGGCCGCGCGCCGCGGGGATGGGGTCCGTGCGGACGCGGTTCTCCTGCGAGAGCGCGGAGTAGTAGTCGTGACGCTTCACCTGCAGCAGGTACAGGCGGCCGAGCAGGGCGAGCAGCAGCAGCGCCATCACCGCGCTCGCGAACAGGGCGCGACGGCCGAAGATCCGCTGCTCGCGCCAGAGATCCTTGATGCGGACGGGGGACATTCTCCAGCACCGTCTCGGGAGCTAGGCGCTCATGTGCGCGGGTGATAGCTGCGCGCGAGGACGGCCGCGGCCGCAGGCCAGATCAATGCGCCCGTGAGCGTGGGCAGCCACCGCAGCGGTGTGGTCAGGGGATGGCCGGTCCAGCCGTCGAGGGCGAACAGGACGAATTCGTAGATCACGAGCGCCGCGAACACGATCAGCGACTGCTGGAAGATCGGCTTCGAGCGGATTCTCTGATGCTCGCGCACCCCGAGATAGGCGAGCAGCGCCAGGGCGAGCGCGTGCTCGCCGAGCACCGGCCCCTCGAAGGCATCGAGCAGCAGGCCGCAGATCCAACCGAGCGCGATGCCGCCGGCGCGCGGCGCCTGGATCGACCAGTAAAGCACCGTCAGCGCGAGGAATCCGGGCCGGATGACCTCCAGCCAGGAGGGCAGCGGCAGCAGCGTCAGGATGAGCGCGCCGACCACCGTCTTCGCCATCGCGATGCGCGGGCTCGATGCGCTCATGTCGGGGACTTGGCCCCTGCGGCGGCCGCCTTGCCGGCGCCGGGGCGCGCAGACACCTTGGGCGCGGCGGAGAGTGTCTTCGGCGGCGCCGGCCGCTGCACCGGCTTTGCCGGTGCCGGCAGCGGCCGGATGCTCCGATCGCCGGTGATCAGCTCGCCGTTGCGCTCCTTCAAGGGCGCCGCCGGACTGTCGTGACGGAACCAGATCAGCATGACCTCACTGTCGGTCTGCAGGTGCGCGAACGGCGCGGCGCGCACGTGCGCCAGCGGCTGCACGGCGTCCTTGTGCACCTGCGTCACCCGGGCGACCGGATAGCCCGGAGGGAACACCCCGCCGAGGCCTGAGGTCACGAGAACATCGCCCACGCGGATGTCGGCGTTGGCCGGCAGGTAGGGCAGGGCGAGCGAGTTCGAGTTGCCGGTCCCGACGGCGATGGTCCTCAAGCCGGTGCGCTGGATCTCGACCGGCAGCGCATGCGCCGGATCGGTGATCAGGATGACCTCGGCGCTCCAGGGGCCCACGTACATCGTCTGCCCGACGACGCCGCGGTCATCCAGCACGGCCTGACTGCGGGTGACGCCGTTCTCGGAGCCGCGGTCGATGAGCACCCGCTGGCGCAGGCTGTCGAGCTGGATATTGACGATGCCGGCCGGCAGCCAGCGCTGCGCGACCGGAGGCAGCGCGCTGCGCAGGCCGATCAGGGCGGCGTTCTCCCGCGCCAGCGCCTCATAGCGCATCGAGCGCACCTCGAGACCGCGCAGCCGGCTGCGCAGGCGCTCGTTCCTGGCCTCGAGCACATCGCGGCTCGCGAAGCTCTTGCGCACCCAGTCCCAGGCCGTGACCGGGGAGCTCACGGCGATCTCCACCGGATAGGTGGTCGCCTGCAGGAGGTAGTGCGCGCGCTCGAGCCAGTTGAACCGCTGGTCGAGAATCATGATGGCGACCGAGGCGATCGCGAACAGCGCGAAGCGGAAGCCGGGAGAGCCTCCGCGCCCCTGCAGCGGTCTACCCGACCCTGTCGCGAAGCCCGCCACTAACCTTTGAGCGCTCCCGCCGCTATTCGAGCCCGAAGTGACCGGGGCCCATCTCGTCCATGAGCTCCAGGATCCGGCCGCCGCCACGGGCCACGCAGGTCAGAGGATCGTCCGCCACGACGACGGGCAGTCCCGTTTCCTCGGTGAGAAGCTTGTCGATATCGCGCAGCAGAGCGCCGCCGCCGGTGAGGACGATCCCGCGCTCCGCGACGTCGGCGCCGAGCTCCGGCGGAGTCTGCTCGAGCGCCTGCTTGACGGCGCTCACGATGTTCTGCAGCGGCTCCTGCAGCGCCTCGAGGATCTCGTTGCTGTTCAGCGTGAAGCTGCGGGGCACGCCCTCGGAGAGATTGCGTCCCTTGACCGAGAGCTCCCGCACCTGCTGGCCGGGATAGGCGGAGCCGATCTCGATCTTGATGCGCTCGGCGGTCGCCTCGCCGATCAGGATGCCGTAATTGCGCCGCACGTAGTTCATGATCGCCTCGTCGAAGCGATCGCCGCCGATGCGCGCGGAGTTGGCGTACACGACGCCGTTCAGCGACAGGACGGCGACTTCCGAGGTGCCGCCGCCGATATCGAGCACCATGGAGCCGCGCGGCTCGTGCACCGGCAGCCCCGCGCCGACCGCCGCGGCCATGGGCTCGCTGACGATGGCGACATTGCGCGCGCCCGCGCCCTCCGCCGATTCCCGGATGGCGCGCCGCTCCACCTGCGTGGAGCCGAACGGCACGCACACGAGCACGCGCGGGGAAGGCTTCAGCATCCGGTTGCCGTGCACCTTATTGATGAAGAACTGGAGCATCTTCTCCGTATAGGTGAAGTCGGCGATCACGCCGTCCTTCATCGGCCGCACCGCGGTGATGTGGCCCGGCGTGCGGCCAAGCATGTTCTTGGCCTCGGCGCCGACGGCGACGATGATCTTGCCACCCCGCGACGGCTCGTCCTGCACGGCGACCACCGAGGGCTCGTTGAGGACGATGCCCTTTTCACGGACATAGATGAGAGTGTTGGCCGTCCCCAGGTCGATCGACAGATCGCTGGAGAAATAGCCGCGCAAGCGTTTGAGCATGAAGCGTCCGAAGAGAGGCGACTGCGGGGGGACCCCCCGAAAGTGGCGCGTAATCTAGCAACCGGGGGGACATTCAGCAAGGCAACATGTATGATTTTGGGCTGTTTTTCTCATTCGGCTTTTCCGCCCCCATGTCCCTCACCCGCGCACAGATCGAAAGCATCGCC
>DAHUXV010000119.1 GCA_027306985.1 Gammaproteobacteria bacterium
GCACGGGAGCAGTTCGCCCTCAAGCATCGTTATGCCCTGGCCATGCATACGGACCAGGATCATCCGCATGTGCACCTGGTCGTCAAGGCGGTGAGCGAGGATGGGAAGCGTCTCAACATCCGGAAAGCCACACTGCGAGAGTGGCGCGGACTCTTCGCGCAACACTTGCGCGCCCACGGGATCGCTGCCAACGCAACCGAGCGCGCAGTGCGGGGCCAGACCCGGTCGAGTTTCAAGGATGCCATCCAACGCGCATCGCTCCGGGGCGATTCCCGATATCTGCGTGAGCGCGTCCAGCGTATTGCCGAGGAGCTCCGTGACGGAGGCCTCAAGCCAAACCCCGGAAAGACGAAGCTCCTCGAAACCCGCAGCGATGTGATCGCAGGGTGGCGTGCCGTGGCTGATGCGCTCCTGGCTGCAGGGCAGGGCGCGATCGCCGAGAAGGTCTGGGGTTTCATCGGTGGCATGCACCCGAAGGCGAGCTGCTGCGGCAGCGCGGCGGCAGTGATGCCGCTATCTTTGACGCAGGTGTCAGCCCTGAGCCTTTTCGAGTTCTTCGCGCAGGATCTTGCGCACCTGGCTCGCCGTGACCGGGGGCTCGGCACCGTTTACATCTTGCGCTAGCGCCTCGTTGATGAGCGTCTGGTAGCCCTTGTCCGTCCGCGCAGATTCCGCTTTGAAGCGCTCGAGGATCGTAATTCCACACTCTCCCCAGGGAGCCAGTGGCTCCCTGGGGGAGATCTCACTTCCCTGGGGGCCTCGCGGTGCCGCCTGGCATTTCGAAAGTCATTTGCCGGGGCGCAAAGGCTCGGGAACGAGCGGTGACGGACCCCAGACTTCCATGCGCACGTTGGTTGCCAGGCCGCGGAGCTCCCGCTCCACGGTTTTCCATCCGCCTTCGGCATAGGCGATCCAGTCTGCTCCGGAGCGCCACACCGAGGTCGTTCGGATCTCGGGGCTTCCCAACATGTTGCGGTTGGCCCTGAACTCGACCAATCCGGGCTGTTTCAACGTCGTGGCGACCGCCATTTTTGCCCACGCTCCGTAGGTCTCCTGGCTGACGCCGGGCAAGAGGTCCCAGGTGACACATACTTCTAACATTTGAGTCCTCCTCCGAAGCTTCGCGTTGGCGCCGTGAACGACTGCGACGCGTCACGCACCGTACTCACTTGCCGATCGGCCTCCCATACGTATTCGCGGCAGGATGGCAGACGGGCACCGGGCGGATGTGATACGAGGGCGCGGCCAGGGCGGCAGGCGCGCAGCGGGCGCTTGCGATTCGAGCGCGTGAGATCGGTGATCCCGTCTCCACGCGCGTTCAGCGCGCTCTTCAGCTCGCGAAATCGAGCGGCGGGCTTCGCAAGCTGATGGTGGGCACTCGGATCACCGGGGTTCGGCAGCTCGGTCTCGACCGTCTCTCCGGCGCCGCTGATATCGCAGCCGCGCGCCGGCGGCGAGGAGCCTCAGCTCGGGGGCTCCCAGAGAGAGCGGATGTCGGCGGGGATCTGATCCTTTACTTGCCGCAACTCGCCGCCCGTGACGTGGCCGGACAGGAGCTTGAAGACCGCTCGAACCGCGCGTTCCCGATCCTCGTCGGCGAGGCCTGGATAGAGCCGCTTCACGTGCTGCAGAAATTCCTCCTTGTGGCGGATCCTCGGCGGATGCCCGGCCGGGCGCCACCCTTCGTAATAAAAGCCTCTCACGAGCGTGGGAAGCTGGGCGCCGAGATCGGCTGCCTCGCCAACGGAAAGGCGATCCCGCAAGGTGTGCAACACGGCGCGAAGCACGGAGTAAGCCTGTTGAGGATGCGTGCTGCCCAGGTCTCGCATCAACTCCTGGAGCCAGTAGCCCGTCTTCTCAATCGTCTCCGCAAATAACTCGGCGGTCGTCGGATGCATCGTACTCTCCTGCACGCCACTCTGGCCGATCGATGATCCCTCTTTACTGCTGCCCGGCTGCGTCCGCAATGCGAATCAATACCGAGTCCGGCCGCCTCGGTCCGTACGCACGGATACGGATTGCGCCCCAGGCAGATCGGGTGCCGAATTGCAGGCCGGCGATTTCCTCGTGTCGGAATCACCGGGCAGGGTTCCGCTTCAGATCATTGGCCGAGGAGGGGAAGGGAGAGTACGCGGATGAATAATGCGCCATCGAACATCGCCAGCGGCGAGCATGTCCCCCAGGTGGGCGCGGCTGACCCCGAGCGCCGAAACTCGCCGATTCAGACCGACCCCGGACAGTCATTCGAGCTGCTGCGCGAGCAGGTCGGCGATGAGGCAGTCGGCTGCTACTTCAATGACCTGCTGTACGACGAAGGCAGCTACGTGCTGAGCGGCAGCACCTACCTGCGCTGCGATCTGGGAATCTGGGCGGAGGTCGGTACTCACGCTCCCGTCTCGCCTTAGCTGCGGATGCGGATGCGGATGAGGATTCCCTTGGCAATCGGTGGCTCCAGCTACGATGACCTGCCGCCGATGGCTTCCGGGGCGCCCGGTGGGCCGGCACGCCTGGTGGGCAGCCGGGCGAGGCGGCAAGGCGCCTGCGCACAGCCCCGCCAACCGGGAGCTGGCCAGGCGCCTCAGACGCTCAGGGTGCATGAGTCGTGAGCAGCCATTGGGAGCACTTCCCCCATGGCGCCGATATCGGGGTTCGAGGAGTCGGAGCGACGCGAGAGGAGGCTTTCGAGCAGGCAGCGCTCGCGATGACGGCGGTGGTGGTCGATCCGCATGCCGTTCGCCCGACTGAGCGGGTGGATGTCGAATGCGAGGCGTCGGACGATGAGCTGTTGCTCGCCGAGTGGCTGAACAGGCTCGTGTACGAGACATCCTCGCGCCACATGCTCTTCTCCCGATTCTCGGTTCGCTTCGAGGGGCAGCGGCTCCATGGCGCGGCTTGGGGCGAACCGGTCGATCGCCAGCGCCACCAGCCTGCCGTGGAGGTCAAAGGGGCAACGTATACCGCGCTGCGCGTGGCGTGCGAGGGCGGTGAGTGGCTGGCGCAGACGGTGGTCGATGTCTGAAGCCATGTCGAGCCGCACGAGCGTCACACTCTTCCTGAGCGGCGATGTCATGCTCGGCCGCGGAATCGACCAGATTCTACCGCATCCCAGCGACCCGCGGCTCTTCGAGCCCTGCGTGCGGTCCGCCGTCGAATACGTCCAGCTGGCCGAGAGAGCGTCCGGCTCGATTCCACGGCGCGTCAAGTTCGACTATGTGTGGGGCGATGCGACCGGGGTGTGGAGCTTGCACAAGCCCGATGCGCGGATCATCAACCTGGAAACGGCGATCACGGCGAGCCAGGATGCGGCTCCCGACAAGGACATCCATTACCGCATGCATCCTGCGAACGTACCGTGTCTGACCACCGCGGGAATCGACTGTTGTGTACTGGCCAACAACCACGTGCTCGACTGGGGACGGAGAGGGCTCGAGGACACGCTGAGTGTCCTGCATGCGGCGGGAATCAGGACTGCGGGTGCGGGCCGAAACGAAGCCGAGGCATCGTCTCCGGCCGTGATTGCGATCCCGCACGGCAGGCTGCTCGTGTACGGCCTCGCCCTCGCGAGCAGCGGCGTGCCTGAGGCCTGGGGCGCGACAGCGGCCGGCGCGGGAGTCAATTGGCTCGCCGACCCGTCGACTCGCTGCGCGCAAGCGGTGCGCCAGCGGATCGAGCGCGACCGGCGCGCCGGCGACCTCGTCGTCGTCTCCGTCCATTGGGGCGGGAACTGGGGGTACGGGATCTCCCGATCCGAGCGCGAGTTCGCTCACCACCTCATCGACAGCGCGCCGGTCGACCTGGTGCACGGTCACTCCTCACATCATCCCAAGGGCATCGAGGTCTATCGCGGCAAGACCGTTCTCTACGGCTGTGGGGATCTGCTGAACGACTACGAGGGGATCGAGGGATACGAGTCCTTCAGGCCCGAGCTGGCCCTGATGTATTTCCCCGTGATCGACACCCGTAGCGGCGAGCTTGCGGCTCTGACGCTGGTACCGGTGCGTACACGGCGGTTTCGACTTCAGAGGGCATCCGCCGAGGAGACTGCCTGGCTTGCGGCCATGATGGATCGGGAGTGCCGCAGGCTGGGGGCCTGCGCGGTGGGACATCGCGACGGCGTGCTGGTCGTCGACTCGGCCGGACGGTGCTAGGGGCTCCCGCGTATTGGCGGCGCCCCGAGCCGTCTCAGCGCAAGCGCTCCGCCGCGACAGGGTTGTCGAGCGCAAGCTCCTCCACCAGAGCGCTCTCGTCTTCGGGCGTCTCCTCATCCCCTTCGGCCGCTTCCTCGGCGGCCTTCTCGCCTCCTGCTTCCTCCGCCCGCAATGCTTGCATGGGCTCAGCCCAATCGGTACCCGACATGTCCGTTTCCGAGTATCCGAGGTCGTCACGTTCCACGTCGTCCACGGGCCCCGTCCAGTCCTCGGGAGGCTCGGCGAAGGCGAGCGGCAGCCCAAACCAGGTCTGAAGATCGAGCTCATCGAGGTCGCCATCGAACGTCTGGGTCTCGATCGTGCGCGAATTCGGGTCGTAGCCGACGACCTGAAAGATCTCGCCCTTGTCCAGGCGCGTATACCACAGGCCGATACGCGCGCGGCCCACATCGGTATTCATGATCGGCTCCCGCATTGAATCCACGCCGAGGGTGCGCGAAACGGGCGGGCGATGAAATCAGGGGTATTGCGGATTCGTGCCTGCTTGCGCCGTCACTCGTTCAGTCGGCGCGCGAGACTCGATGGATCAGGCTCTCGAGCCGGCGTACCGGGTAATGCGTATTGATGAGGCGGGCGATCCGCGCAGATGCTGCCCTCGAGCCTCGATAGATGATGACAGCGACGGGAGCGAGAACCGTGGATCTCGAGCTCTTGAAACGGCGATCGGAGTATGAGTGGGAGATCACCCCGCATGGGCAGATGCGCGCGCCCGCCATCATCTTTGCCAGCGAAGCCCTCATCAGCGCGATGGATCGGAAGGTGTATGAGCAGGCGGTGAACGTCGCAATGCTGCCTGGCATCGTCGGCGCCAGCTACGCCATGCCGGACGCGCATTGGGGCTATGGCTTTCCGATTGGCGGCGTGGCTGCATTCGATCCCGACGAGGGTGGTGTGATATCAGCCGGCGGCGTCGGCTTCGATATTTCCTGCGGCGTCCGCTGCCTGCATACCGGGCTCAAGCGGGCGGACATCGTGGGCGTACAGCGGGAGCTGGCAAATGCGCTCTATTATCGGATCCCGGTCGGGGTCGGCAGCACCGGGTTGGTCCATTTGGGGCCCTCCGAGATGGACGCGATGCTCTCCGGCGGCGCGAAATGGGCGGTCGAGAGTGGTTGGGGCACGAGGGAGGATCTCGAGCGCATCGAGGAGAGCGGCCGAATGCAGGGCGCCGAGCCGGACAAGGTCTCCGGGCGCGCCAAGGAGAGGCAGCGCGATGAGATGGGGACGCTCGGCAGCGGCAATCATTATCTGGAAGTCCAGCAGGTCACCGCCGTGTACGATCCGGCGGCCGCCCGCGTATTCGGGCTCGAGGTCGGCGATGCGGTCGTGATGATCCACTGCGGCTCGCGCGGGCTCGGTCACCAGATCGGTACGGAGTTTTTGAAGCGGATGGCGGAATCGGCGGCGCAGCACGGAATCCATCTGCCCGATCGCGAGCTCGCCTGCGCGCCGATCCGCTCCGAGCTCGGCAGGGACTACCTGGGAGCGATGCGCGCTGCGATCAATTGCGCACTGGCGAACCGCCAGATTCTTACCCACCTCGTGCGCAAGGTCTTCGCCGACATTCTGCCCACGGCGGCGCTGACGCTGCTCTATGACGTCTCGCACAACACGTGCAAGGTGGAAGAGCACCGCTCTCTCAAGCTCTATGTGCACCGCAAGGGGGCGACCCGATGTTTCGGCCCCGGCCACCCCGACGTGCCGGAGGCGCTTCGCGGCACGGGCCAACCGGTGCTCATCGGCGGCTCGATGGGGACTGCATCCTATGTCCTGGCAGGCACGGAGCAATCGGAGAGGCTTGCGCTCAGCTCCGCCTGCCATGGGGCCGGTCGCGCAATGAGCCGCCATCAGGCGTCGCGGACGTGGCGGGGCAGGGAAGTCGTGGATCAGCTGGCATCGCGCGGCATCCTGATACGCAGCCCGTCGATGCGCGGCGTAGCCGAGGAAGCGCCGCCAGCCTACAAGGATGTCGCGGAAGTCGTCGACTGCGCCGACGCAGCCGGATTGGCGCGCAAGGTGGCAAGGCTCGAGCCCCTCGTCTGCATCAAGGGATAGCTCTCACCGGGTCTGGCTGATGAGCCCGAGGGCGAGCGCTACAGTTTCGGCGGTCGTGTTGCCGCAAACTTCAGCTCGTGCCCCCGCTGACAGGTGACGCAGCGCTTGGCCGTCGGATAGGCTTCCAGGCGGGCCGGATCGATCGGGTCGCCGCAGTCGATGCACGACCCGTACGTACGATCAGCGATGCGACGCATGGCCGCATCGATGTCGCGGACCTCCTGCACCTCGCGCGAGATCGCTGCGAGGTTCAAGTCAGTCAGCAGGTCGGCCAGCGACTCCTCCTCGGCATCGTGCACCTGGCCGGCGAGCTCACCATACGTCTCCGTATCCGCCCGCAGCAAGGCCTCACGGATCTGCTCGCCCAGGACCCGAAGACGGGCGCGGAGCATGTCATCGAAGTGGCGGAGATCGACAGACCGAGCGAGCTGAGCCATGAGCGCGTCCTCGACTACCTGGGCGGGAACCGGGCAGGAACGGAGTCGACCGTCTGGCGAATCGAGCCGCCCGAGTGCCCGATGCCCGGGTCAGAATGTCACGGCAAATCCGGCTGCTCCATCCGCACTTTCCACCCGATGCACCGACTTTCACGCAGGCGCCGGCTGTTGTCGGTTACGTAGTTGTCGTAATACACCCGAAGGCTCCGTGAGGTAACGTGAGGCGACTGCCCACGGAAGATGAGAGCCATGCCAGTACTCAAGCGCATCCTGGTTGCCACCGACCTCTCTGCGGCGGGACGGCGGGCGGTGATTCGGGCGGGACAGCTCGCTCACCAGTGGGAAGCGAACCTCTTTCTGACGCACGTCCGTCCGGACTGGAATCTCTTCTCCCGCTGGCGCCCGGCGCTGCAGGACGGCTACCAGGACGTGGCGCATAGCTCAGAGACGCCTCTTCGCCTGGCGCTGGCGGAGCTCGAGTCGAGGTTTGGTGTGCATACCCGCTGCGATTCGCGTCTCGGCAAGGCAAGCCATGTCATTGCAGCCTTGGTCGCCGAGCTCGAGCCGCACCTGCTCGTGATCGGGGCGCGGGGCGAGCATGAGGCGTGCGCTCCCGGGCTCTGCCTGGGCGGTACGGCGATGAAGCTGCTCGCCCGCGTCGAGACACCGATACTCCTGGTGCGTCGCGACTCTGATACCCGCTACGCTTGCGCGGTGGTCGCCGTCGACGCGCCGGGCGCGCTTTCGCGGCGCGCGGTTCTCTGGGGAAGCGGGCTGGTGGGCGACGGTGATTGTCATGTGGTGCACGCGTACGACGTCCCCTATGTCGAGCGCATGCGGCTGCAGGAGATTGACGAGTCCGTCATCCAGCGGCGCATGAGACAGTCGGAAGAGGCTGCGACCGTCACTGTGCAGGGTCTCCTTGGCGCCGCGGAGGGTCACGCCAAGCTGCACACTCATGTGGTGTATGGAGAGCCGGTCTGCGCCGTGCTCGCCGAGGTCGGGCGCGTGCCGGCGGATCTGCTGGTCATCGGCAAGCGCGAGCCGCCGGGACCGCATACGCAGCATGGCGCGATGGGCGGCGTCGGATTCCGGATCGCCTATCATGCGCCTGCGGATGTGCTGGTCCTATCCTCGTGAAGCCACTCGGGGCGCGCGGCGAGGTCATCAGCGGGTCGAGTCCGGCTCGTCAGGTGAGAGATGGAAAACCCGCGAGAATCGCGAGCTCATCGAAGAATTTTCGGTGCCGGTGAGCCGCCGGTCAGCGGGCAGCCGGCACGCCTCGTGATCGTCTCATTGCGCGAGCTCTCCATCATGCGCGCCGAGTGCTCGGCCTCCGCCGCGAACGAGGCTCTGAGCTCGGCTTTCGCGCGCTCGAGCATCTGGCGGCGTGGCTCCGGGAGATTCCTGCCGGCACGGTTGATGTAGAAGTTGAGCATGGACATCGCGGATTGAAGCGGCGAGCCTTTGCGGCGCCTGCTTGCTGCCGCGGATCGCTTGAGCGACTCGGCGATCCGCCGGGGGTCATCCCATGTGAATACACCGCGCTCGAGGTCGAGCGCATTGCTTCGCTGGGCGACCGCGGCGGACCAGTACTTTGGCCGGCCGGAATCCGCCGTGCGTCTCACGGCTGGCCGTGGCGACCTCGGGCCGTGCATGGCTCGCTCCCGGATCACGAGTTTGCGCGCAGGCCAGATGATCCGGGCGAGGCGAGATGACGCACGAACCATTTGGCCGCGAGTGAAGCGACCTGCTCGAGGGCGCCTGGCTCCTCGAAGAGATGCGTTGCACCCGGCACGATCTCCAGGCGCGCCTCACACGAAAGCTGTGCCAGCGCGTGGCGGTTCAGCGCGAGAACCTGCTGATCCTCGCCGCCGACGATGAGGAGGGTCGGTGCCCGAGCCGCAGCGAGCGCCGAGCCTGCAAGATCCGGCCGGCCGCCGCGTGAGACCACGGCGCGAACGGCCGGCGTGCAGGCTGCCGCGCACAGCGCCGCCGCAGCGCCGGTGCTGGCGCCGAAATATCCGAGTGCCAGGTGACTCAGCTCCGGTCGGGCCTGGGCCCAGCCGGTCGCGCCGACAAGACGCCGAGTCAGGAGCGGAATGTCGAAGCGAAAGTCTCGTGTCTCTTCGTCGATCCGCTCTTCCTCCGCGGTCAGCAGGTCGAAAAGCAGGGTGCCGACGTGCGCGTCCCGCAGCGCTTGCGCGACGTAGTTGTTGCGCGGACTGAAGCGGCTGCTCCCGCTCCCGTGCGCGAACAGCACCACACCGCGCGCGCCGGCCGGAATGTCGACAAATCCCGGTAGAACGACGGCGTTCGCCTCGATCGAAATGGAGCGATCCACGGCGATCCTCCTGCGGCAGCTCTTGCGGGTGTTCACGGATAGGATCCGCAACATCGAAGCGCGTGCCATCGTGGGATGTACCGACGTCGTCGCGGCGGCTCTTGGCGTCTCAGGCTCTCAGGGCAACGACTCTTGGCTGGCCTGGCGCATCGTCCTGCCCGGCGCCGCAGCGCTCGCGCCGAGGCAGGCCGTCGCTCAGCCTAATTGCGTTGCGTCTCTTCTGCCGCGCGGGCGGCCCCGAGCAACGCAGCGTCAGGATTGACGATGAGCTTCGTGGGGATCGACCTCACGAATGAGGAGAGTCGCCCTTTCGCCTCGAATCTTGCGCGGAAGTCGCCTTGCATCAGATAGGACTCGATCTTTCCCGCGATGCCGCCGGCGATGAGAACGCCGCCGCTTGCCCCGTGCGCGAGCGCCATATCGCCGGCTACTGAGCCGAAAATCGCGCAGAACCTCGAGAGGGCGGCGCGGCAGTCCGCATCGCCTTGCGAGGCGTGCGCCACGATCTGCGCCGCAGAGAAGGGACGAGCGGCTCGGCCGGCGATCTCATCCAGGGCCTGGGCGAGGTTTTCCAGGCCGGGTCCCGACAGAATTCGCTCAACCGAGACGCGGCCGAAACGTCGTGCGAGGGCCTCGAGGATCGCGATTTCCTCAGGGCCCTGGGGCGCGAATCCAATGTGGCCACCCTCGGTCGCCAGCGGCACCGCATGGCCGCGGAAGTGAGCCAGGCACGAAACTCCAAACCCGGTGCCGGCCCCGAGGATGGTGGTGGCGCCCTCGGGCGCGGCGGGAATATCCGGGCCGATGCAGCGGTAATCGGCGGGCCCGAGACGATCTGCGGCATAGGCGAGGGCGGCGAAGTCGTTGACGAGCTGCGCGGATTGGAAGCCCAGCGATCGCAGCTCGCTCTCGCTGATCTGCCAGTTCCGATTCGTGAGGCTCACCTTGCCGTCGACGACGGGGCCTGCGGCGGCGAGCGCGATAGCGGCCGGAACCGGCTGCCGACCAAGCCCATCGAGGTAGTGCTTCAATGCTTGCACAAAGGTCGGCACTTCATCCGGGATATCCGCCCAATGCCGAAGCCCAGAGACGGACTCGTTGCGCTCGAGGATGGCGAAACGCGCATGCGTGCCGCCTATGTCACCGACCAGGATGTTTTCGCTCGACACCATCGAAAGCCATGACTGAAGCGGCGGCGGCGGGGAGCGCGCCGCACCTCGTGCAGATTCCGAAGGTTCGCGGGGTAGCGCCATTCGAGCAACTACCTATGACAGCGCTCCAAGCCGATGCAGCGGTCTTTTGGGCCCACTGCCAGCGGGTCCGGGTGCGGGCCGTGGCGAGGGCAGGATGCCGGGCGGAGCAGTTGCAGGCTCCGCTGGTCAATGCGGACCGGCTCGTGGGCTCCTCGAATCGGCGCGGACAATGAGCTCATCGCGCCGCGGCAGCGCTTCGCCTGGGTGCAACCAGCGGGTCTTGCGGTCAGGAGGGTCGTCACTGTCCCGGGCGCGGGACGACCGGCAGGGGCGGGGGGCTATCGCGTCCGGCGCTCACAGGCCGTCAATGGGCCGGTGAGCACACCGCCGTGAGCGCGAAGTGGAGACGCAACTGACACAGCGGCTTCGAGCGGAAGTCGCTCACGCGCGAGCCGGCGCATTCGAGCACGCCTTCGATCCGATGTGACGGATCTTCCACCGCGGCGTACACGGCCGCCGACAGCTCGAACCGGCCGTCGCAGTCGGCATACGGACAGGGGAAGGAAAAATACGCGCGGGCGGGAGGGTGCAGGATGTGCGATTGAGGCACCGGAGTGGCCGCGCCGCCGCCCTCGAAACTCAGCTCGAAGCGCAGCTGCTCGACCACCGGGAACTTCGTGCGCAGCTTGGGCGCGGCCTCTCGGTCGCGGTGCAGCTGGGAGTATCGGTCCTGGCGCGCAGCGGCTCCGCGGGCGTGGCCGAGCCTCACGTTCCGCCGCTCGATGCCGGATCGCCAGGGTCGGCGGGCGGAGTCTGCACCGGCGTCCCGTCCGCTTCGGAGCCGTTCGGGCGAGCCGCCCGGCGCTGCTGCTTCTCGAGCTGGCGCGCCTTCCTGCTCTGTTCCTTCTGTTTCTTGACTTGGCGGTAGTTCTGTCTGGGCACGAGGATTCCTCTGTCATGGGGGGAGCGGCAAGATGCGTTCCGGAGCGGTTGGACCGCCTGCCGTCCGTTGCAGGCTGCGGACGGAGCTGAAAAGAGGCTTCAGCGTCCCGGAACGACCGCAGGTGTCCGAGCGCCCGACCGCTGCCGGGAAAGACCGCGCGTCGCGGACCTTGCCGGATTCCTCAGGAGCCCGAGTCGGCGTCGGGATTGCCCCCGGAATCGAGCGCCTGCGGCAGGGCGGCGGGCTCCGAGCGTCGCCGCTGCTCCTCACGCACCTGCTCGAGCGTGAGGCGCGTGGCCTTCGCAATGACATTGAGCACGGCGTGCGCCGATCCGCGCGGCAGCGTCAGGCGATGCAGTCTTTCCCAGGCGCGGATTCGCATTGCGGGAGTATTGAGTTCCGACGCCTGTTCGATCCGTTCCCTTTGCGCGCGCTCCGCCTCCTCGAGCTGCTCGCGAACGATCCGCGCGGGGTAGCCCGTTGTCGGGTCCCCAGCGTCGGCCGCCGGCGGCAGATGCGAGCTGAGACTCCAGGGGTTAGAAGACATATGATTTACCTGAGTTGAGTGCTCGTGCGCACGGAGATGGGCAACGTCCCGCGCCCGGGGCGCGCTCGCTTTCTGCGGTGGCGGACGTTGCCGGCGAAAAGAATAGCGGGGCGGCCTGGGCAAGGGCGGACGGCCCGAAGGTCCCCGAGCTGCGGTCACTGTACATCGACGGCGAACGCAGCGCATGCCTTTCGGAGGCTTGGCCCATGGATGGGTGCCCAAGGAGGCGCCTGCCAAGGCTCGGCGGCATCCATGAAGGCGGCGCACGCTGTCCGAGCGCCCCCTGGATCGCGAGCTCATCATCCGAGAGCCGGGGCGGCCCTTGGGCCCGCGCCCGCGAGCGGCGGAACGCTCGCGGGCGCGAGTCGAACAGCCTGTCGGATACGGCGGCTGGCCGCCCGGCACCGCTTCCTGCTAGCGCAGGTTGTCGGTGCCGCGGATGAAGGCTGCGACGTTGTCGTGCAGCTCCTTCAGCGCGGGCAGGTGCACGTAGATCATGTGGCCGGATTTGTAATACCGGTACTCGATGTTGCCTTGCAGGCTGGGCGGGATCGGCAGGTGGTGCATCTCGAACCAGCCTTCGTAGAAAGGCGTCGAGATGTCGAAGTAGCCGCCGTTGACCATCACCTTCATGTCCGGGTTGCGCTTCATCGCAACCGCCAGATCCGGCAGCACGTTGGGCAGGGCGATCAAGGGCCTGTTCGCGCCGGGCGCCTGGTGACGATAGTCCCAGCTGCTGTAGACCGGGATGCCGGGCTTGTAGTACTCGCCCTTGCCGTAATGCAGGCTGTCGCGCGCGTAGGTGTTGAAGGCCGAGACGTACGCCGAGCTGATGGCGGCGCTCTGCGGGTCGTATCCCGCGACCTTGCTCAGCGGGTCGAGCGTGGGACCCGTGAAGCGCGTGTCGAGCGTGCCGGTGGTCAGCTCCTGGCTCGCCATCAGCTCCTTCTGGAACGCGCCGTACTCGATGCGCAGATTGGATTTCAGCAGATAGGCCACCGGCAGCCCGGTATAGGCGTGCAGCTTCGCCGCGATCGCCTGCTGCTGCGCGGGCGGGAGGCTGTTGCCGCGCATCAGCGCCAGCGTGTAATCCGTGGTGGCGAAGTGCTCGACCTGGCGCAGGAACGGCAGCAGATGCTGCGGCTGGCTCGGCAGCTCGTGGTGATACCAGGCGGTGGCGGCGTAGCTGGGCAGGGTGACGATGTAAGGCAGGTCGACCGAAGGGTTCAGCTGCGGATCGTCCGGCATCAGGTCCCAGTCGAGGATGTCCGACTGCAGCACCACGCCGTTCAGATCGATGTCTTCCCGCTGCAGTGCGAGCGGCAGAGCCGCCGCGCGCATGGTGCCGTAGCTCTCGCCGTATACGTACTTGGGCGAGTTCCAGCGGTTGTATTTGGACAGGAATTCTCGGACGAAGACCGCGAAGGCATGGATGTCCTGGTCGACGCCGTAGAAGGACTTGGCGGCATTCTTGCCGGCAATGCGCCCGAATCCGGTGCCGGGAGCGTCCACGAACACCAGGTCGCTGACATCCAGCAGACTCTCGTCATTGCTCACGATCCGGTACGGCGCCGGCGGCGTGTGGGTGTGATCGGCGGTGAGGACCCGGACCGGGCCGAAGGCGCCCATGTGCAGCCAGACGGAGGAGGAGCCGGGGCCGCCGTTGAAGAGGAACGTGATCGGGCGGTGGGCCGGGCGTACGCCGCGCTTGAAATAGGCGACGTAGAACATGGCGGCCTCGGCCGTCGGGTTCTTGTCGTCGCCCGGGCCGCCGCTCGCATCCCAGCCCTTGGCGTGGACGACCAGCGTGCCCGCAACCGCCTGATATGGGATGCGCGATCCGCCCACGGTGACCGAGCCCGTGGACACGGATTCGGTGGGCTTGAAATCGGGTTTCGCCGGCTTCGCCTCGCCGCCCCAGGCGGAGCAGATGCAGCAGCAGAGCGCAAAGGCGAGCAGGACGTTCTTTTTCATGAAGGCGGAATTCCGTGACCGTTATGCCGATGGT
Organism: Gammaproteobacteria bacterium; assembly: GCA_027306985.1. Lineage (GTDB taxonomy): Bacteria > Pseudomonadota > Gammaproteobacteria > Steroidobacterales > Steroidobacteraceae > 13-2-20CM-66-19. Next base: position 13,736 of record DAHUXV010000119.1, read on the forward strand.
AAGGCGGAAGCCGGCCTTATGCGAGCAATCAGGGGTGCGCGCCGGCGAGGCCGGCCGCTGCCGCGGCACGCCGAAGTCGGAATTCCCGGTCCGGTCTCAGCCCCGGGCGGCGCCGCCGGTCGCGGATCTGAAGTCTGGATCGAATCCAAGCTGCGCGCGCCTCGTCGATGGCAAGCTCGCCGTCATCGTCGGCGATGTTGTAAATGCCGGGACCGCCGCGCGTGACGGCCAACCGGGCCGCATGCGCGGCGGCGTCCACGTGAAGCGAGCCCGGCCGTCGCAGACGAGGAGGGGCAGCAGCCGTCTTCCGATCGCGCCTGTCGCTGCGGCGGCGAAGACTCTCATTATCGCGCTTGGCTCAAACCGTCGCCGCCCGGGTCCGCCCCGTCCGGGCGCGCTGCCGCTCGACCGCTGCCGCCAGCCGCTCGAGCACCTGCACCGAGGCCGCCCAATCGATGCAGCCGTCGGTGATGCTCTGTCCGTAGACGAGCGGATGACCCGGAATCAATTCCTGGCGCCCGGCCACGAGATTGCTCTCCACCATCACGCCGCCGATGCGTCCGTCGCCGGCCTCGATCTGCGCCGCGATGGCGTCGATGACGGCCGGCTGGCGCTCCGGACGCTTGTCGCTGTTGCCGTGGCTCGCATCGATCATGAGCCGGGTCGTGACGCCCGCGGCGGCCATCTCGCGGCACGCGGCCTCGACGCCTTCTGCCTCGTAGTTGGGTGTCTTACCGCCCCTGAGAATGACGTGGCAGTCGCCGTTGCCGGCGGTCGCGGCAATCGCGCTGCGCCCTTGCTTGGTGACTGCGAGGAAGTGATGAGGCTGCGAGGCGGCGCGCACGGCATCCACCGCCACCCGGACGTTGCCGTCCGTCCCGTTCTTGAAGCCGATGGGGCAGGAGAGGCCCGAGGCCAGCTCGCGGTGCACCTGGCTCTCCGTCGTGCGCGCGCCGATCGCGCCCCAGGCGACGAGGTCGGAGAGGTACTGCGGCGTGATCATGTCGAGGAACTCGCAGCCGGCCGGCAATCCGAGCTCGTTGATGTCGAACAGCAGTCCCCGCGCCAGTCTGAGGCCGTTGTTGATCCTGAAACGGCCGTCGAGGTCGGGGTCGTTGATGAGGCCTTTCCAACCGACCGTGGTGCGGGGCTTCTCGAAGTAGACCCGCATGATCACTTCGAGCGTGCCGTGCAGGCGCGCCCGCTCGCGCGTCAGCCGCTGCGCGTATTCGCGGGCCGCATCGGGGTCGTGGATCGAGCAGGGCCCGATCACCACGGCGAGGCGATCGTCGCGGCCCTGCAGGATGCGCTGCAAGGCCCCGCGGGTGCCGTTCACGGTGGCGGCGGCACGATCGGTGCAGGGACGCTCGCGGATCAGCTCCTCGGGCGTCGCGAGCTCGGTCATCCCGCGGATGCGTAGGTCGTCGGTCTGGACGTGCATGGTTGGCTCCGGTTCGCGATCCCCAGGCGAAAAAAAACCGCCAGGGGTCTGGCGGTTCTTTCGGGTGTGCTATCTCTCGTTGATCCAGGTCATCTCATGCGCACCAGCCCGCGAACCGCCCGTGAGGGCGGCCAATAAAAGCAATAGCGGGCGTAATGGGGCTCGAGCATCGCGTAGTCATAGCATGGGCGCCGGGCTGCGGCAAGCCGGACCCCCGGCGATCGAGCGGCGAGCCTTTCGCGATCCGGGGATATCGCAGGGCGCGGTATCCCGGAAATGCACGGGGGGATGCACGATTTTCACGCGATTCGCCGTGCCGGAGCCGCGCCGCCGCCTGGCCGTCACCGCTGCAATGAGTCGAAGTGATACCGCAGCGTCAGATCGAGCTCGCGTCCGGGCTGGTTGTAGTACGCGGAGGTGGGCGGATTGTCGATCGCGGCCGCGGTGTAATAGGTCCGCCCGAGCGCATTGGCGATACGCCCCTCGACGGACCAGCCGCGCCCCAGCTGCGCATCGGCCAGAAAGTCGAGCAGGAAATAGCCGCCGAGCGGCACCGTGTTGGCGAGGTCGTCGTAGCGGCGCCCTTCCCAGCGCCCGCGGGCCGAGACCTCGAGGCGGCCGAAGAGGCGGCGGCGCACGTCGAGCGATGCGCTGCTCTGAGCCCGGCGCGGCAGGAGATTGCCGGCGGTGCCGGGCGCCGCGGCGGCGGTCGGACTGTGGTCGCGCGGATCGAGGCCCGTGGCCTCTCCCGAGATCGTCCAGGCGCCCCGGTGCCACACCCCGCTCAGCTCGACGCCGCGGATGCGCGCATCGGCCAGGTTGTAAGGCGTGTAGTCCGGGGGCGCGTAGGTGATCAGGTGGCTGACATCGGTTCGATAGGCGTGCAGCGACCAGCTGAGCGTCTTCCAGTCTCCGGCGATGCCGAGCTCCACGGAGCGCGAGGTCTCCGGCAGCAGGTTGGGATTGCTGGAGGGCGGGAAGCCCGGATAGCTGGGGTAGTAGAGATCGTTGAATGTCGGGGCGTGAAACGCCGTTCCCCAGGTCGCCGTCAGCCGCCAGTGGCGCTCGAAGCGCCAGCCCGCGCCGGCGTCGTAGGTCACGTGATCGCCGAACTGCGTGTTGTGCTCGTACCGCGCGGCCGCGAGCTCCGTGATGGGGCCGGTGGCGCCGTGCAGCTCGAGGAAAGTGCCCGTGGTGTCGCGCGTGGAGCGCGCGAAGGCGATCGGGGAGACGAAGCCCGCCGAGGTCTGGGTGGCGCCGATCCGCTCGCCCTGCCAGTCGGAGCCGGCGACGAGGCTCAGCGCCCGGACGATCCGGCCATCGATCTGCAGGCTCGCGGAGTCGCGCCGCGTCTGGTACCGGTCGACCGGCGCGGAGGCCAGAAAGTCGTCGGCCTCATCGACGTCGCGTCCGCCGGTCGCATGCACGCTCCAGCCTTTCGCGATGCGTCCGTCGACATGCGCCGAGGTCACCCGCTCCAGGAACTGCGTCGAATCCGAGTACGTGCCGTCGTAGTCGGTATGGCCGCTCGTCAGGAAGGACTCGGCGCTCGCGGTCCAGCCCGGGGTCAGGCGGATCCCGGCCGTGAATGAGCCGGACCGGTTGAGATAACCGTCGTGGTCCGGCGGGCCGCCGAAGCAGTCGCCGGGCGGTGAGCCTGCCGGCGCGGAGCAGGCCTCGAAGCCCGCGGTGTGAAGCGCCTCGCCGCTCGCATCGAGCCACACGCGGCCGAAGCCGGCGTGGGCGCTCAGCGACTCGTCGAATGTCGAGTACGTGCCGCCGGTCGCGCTGGCATCGACGCTGAATCCCCGCCGGGCGCCGCCGCGGGTGAAGATCTGGATGACCCCGCCCATCGCATTCGAGCCGTAGAGGCTCGAGAGCGGCCCGCGCACCACCTCGATGCGCTCGATCTGGTCGACCGGAATGAGCTCGATCGGCGGCAGCCCGTTGGTCGCGGAGCCGACCCGCACCCCGTTGACGAGGAGCAACGTCTGATCGGCGCTCATGCCGCGCACGAAGAGCGAGCTCTGCTTGCCGAGCCCGCCGGTGTTGTCGATCTGCACCCCCGGAAGCTGCGCCAGCAGATCCTGCACGGATAGCGCCTGACTCGCCTGGATGTCCTGGCGAGTCAGGATGTCGGCGGACCAGAGCACCTGGTCCAGACTCTGCGGCTCGCGGGAGGCCGTGATGAGGACGTCAGGCTGATCCTGCGCGCCCGCCCGCTGCGGCCGCAGGCACGCCGCCGTTGCCGGGATCGCCATGAAAACAATGGAGAATGCCGCGCGCCAGCGCGTGCGCTTGAGACCTGTCATTTGAATTGCCGCTCCTCAACGTGCACCACCCGTGCCCGAGGGCGCGGCAGCCGGGCTGGAACCGTGGGACGAGGCGCGAGGCCCGGTCGGGAGCGGTCACCAGCACCGCCCACCGCGGCACCATCGGTCTTTGCGTACGAGGCCGGTCTCCGGGCTCTCGAGCTGAAGCGCGCAGGATGGCTTCTGGGCTGATCGCCTTCCCGCGCCTCGCGGCGCAGTGGCTTCGTTGATCAGCCTTGGACTCGATTACCGTTGCGGGGGCAGCGTCGGAATTGCACCGACTTCCCGTGTTACCCTTGGCCGTGAGGCTTCAGGGCACCTCGCACGGGCACGAATCCTGCCCGCAGTGAGGCGGCGCGTCAAGCGGCGCGAGTTTTGCGACCCCGGGGCGCGCCCAAACGCGCTCCACACCGGAGGGTAGACACATGAGCCTGGTTCGTTGGGATCACTTCTGCGACGTCGATGCCTTCTGCAACCGCACGACCTTGCCTATACGGAAGCCGAAACCGAAGGCGACGGCGCACGAGCGTCTCGAGGTCGAAGCCCGATGACCGTCAACAATCCCGGTGCTCCGACGGAGCCCAGGTCCGGCGCGCCGGTCGTAGAGCCCCGGCAGGTGCTGCGCGGCCAGAAGGCGTTGGTGACCGGCGCGAATTCCGGCATCGGCAAGGCGACCGCGATCGCCCTGGGCCAGGCGGGCGCCGACGTGGTCGTCAACTACGTGACCGGCGAGGACAGCGCCGAAGCTGTCGCCGAGGAGATTCGCCGCGGCGGCGTGCGCTCGTACGCGCACTGCGCCGACGTGTCGAACGAGGACCAGGTCAAGGCGATGTTCGCCAGGATGGTCGCGGAGCTCGGCACGGTCGACATCCTGATCAACAACGCCGGGCGGCAGAAGGACGCGAGATTCGTCGACATGACGCTCGCCGACTGGAATGCGGTGATCAGTGTGAACCTCACCGGCCAGTTCCTCTGCGCCAGGGAGGCCGTGCGGGAGTTCCTGCGCCGCGGCGTCGTGCCGTCGGTCTCCTGCGCCGCGGGCAAGGTCATCTGCATGAGCTCCGTGCACGAGCGCATCCCCTGGGGCGGCCACGCCAATTACGCGGCCTCCAAGGGCGGCATCATGATGATGATGAAAAGCATCGCGCAGGAATTCGCGCCGCACCGCATCCGCATCAACAGCATCGCTCCGGGCGCGATCCGCACTCCGATCAACACCGCGGCCTGGAGCACGCCCGAGGCGTACCGGAGCCTCATGATGCTCGTGCCCTACAACCGGATCGGCGAGCCGGAGGACATCGCGCGTACGGCCGTCTGGCTGGCCTCCGACGAGGCCGACTACCTGGTGGGCGCCACGCTCTTCGTGGACGGCGGCATGACGCTCTATCCCGGGTTCACCGAGAACGGTTGATTCGTCAGGCGGTCAGCCGACGGGTCGGGCGGGCTCGTGCTTGCCGTTGCCGCCGGCATATCGCATGAGCCAGGCCTTCGTCGGCAGCCCGACCTGAACCGACCAATGGCCATGCCCGTCGCGGTAGAGCAGGGTGGGTGTGCCCATGGCACCCAGCGTGTCCATGGCGGAGAGGTGCGCCTTCAGCACATCCTGCACCGTCTTGTCGGGAGCGCGCGCGGGCGCGATACCGCCGGCCTCGTGCGCGGTGTCGAAGCGGTCCTCGTCCATGTGCAGCGCGCTCAGCGGGTTGCGCGCGGCGAGAATCGCCGCCGCCTTGGCGGCGCTGGTCGACTGCAGGAAGGCGACCATCACCCAGCGAAGCTGCAGCCGTCCGGAGGCGACCAGCGGCTCGGCCATCCTGTAGAAGTGATAGCAGAAGATGCAGTTCGGGTCGGCGAAGACGTAAAGGAGCGGTGCGGTGGAGCGGCCCTCGCTGATGAGATGGCCGCCGCTGTCGAGCTGGCGCACGATCGCCGCATAGTCGGGTTTCGGGCCGTAGCGATCGCGATAGCCGTCGGTGAGATCGACCCCCTTGGGCGAGATCACGTGGCCGACGAAGAGGTAGCCGTGCTCGCCGTAGACCACCTGGCTGCCGTGCGCGTTGCTGATGATGTAGCCGGTCAGTCCGGGCACTTCGGTCGCGAACTGACTCACTACTTTCAGCTTGCCGGCCGCGACCAGCGAGGCGAGCGGTTGCGGCAGCGCGGAAGAGGCGGGGCGCGTCGCGCCGAATGCCGGCAAGGCAAGGAGCAGTATGCCGATGCCGGCGAGGCAGCGGCGCAGGAGGCTGGGCTTCATGAAATCCCGGGGATGGGCGAAGAGGCCAGCCAGTGTACCGCATCGCTTGGCGCGAGGCGGGCTGGGGACCCGGCCGCCACGGACGGCCGGCGGCGCGGCTCCCCGCCTTGCAGCGAGGACACTCAACGTGTCCTCGCTCCGGCGAGCGCCCGCGCACGGATGCGCGGGCGATTCCTGGGGACTCGGCGTCCCGAGCAGGCCGGTCTCAGAGGCAGCCCGGCCGCCATGGACGGCCAGCGGCAGGGCCTCCCCGCCATTCAGCGAGGGCCCTGCCCGCTTTCCCCCTCCTGAGCTGCGACCCGAGTCAGACCGCCCGCGCGTGACCTGCCGCGTCCACGTGATCGTCATTCGGGCTGTGGGACTCGCGCCCGAACTCGATCACATCGGAGGCGGAGATGATGGCGGCGATGACGGAGCTGATGAGCCCGAGATAGCCGCTGAAGAGCTCCAGCACCCGCAGGTCCGTCCAGCCGTAGATCGCCTTGGCCAGGAACGTGAGCGTGATGCCGAGCAGAAAGAGCTGCCGCGGCAGCTCCGCTCTGAAGGAGCCCATCCACAGGTAGGCGAAGACCGCCGTCCAGACCATCCAGAACCAGCCGACATAACTCATCGGCGCCGCGGGCAGCACTCCCGGCGGGGCCACCATGGCCGAGTGCGCCGCCGTGAAGAGCACGGCGAACGCGAAGAACGCGATGGAATCCAGGCTGCGGCCGTGCAGATAGGCGAGGACGCCGACGATCATCAGCAGAAGCGAGAACGGCAGCATGAGGCCTGTTCCGGCGAGATAGAAACGGTCGTACCATCCTGCGGCCGTCATCGACAGCATCCATCCCGTCAGGGCGAGCGCCATGTATCCCACCGTCGAGGTGGTGACGCATCGGTTGTTGAGATCTGTGACATTGATAGCCATCGTGGATACCTCTTGCGCTTGACCGAGTTGCGGTGGATTGCGCCTCCCATTCACATTGCCGGCCGGTGATTTTACTCCTGACAGGCACCTGACAGTTAAAGCCGGCGGCGGGCGGCCGAGGCTTGGGCGGGACAGCGCCGAGCCGGACCTGGGCCTCGCCCGTACGTGGAGCCTCGGGGGACGCTGGCGCGTGAGACCGTGACATCACGATACAAAGCCGGGGCCAGCTCGCCGCAGGCGTATCTCCGGGGCGCCTCGAGTTGCGGCGGTGGCCGCGGCGGCGGAACCGCAAGCGGGGACACTGCTGCGGCTGCTTTCCGTCGACGGCGAAGTCGACGCGCAGCCGCTCTAGCTTTCGCGCTTCTCGATTGCGGGCGGCGGCGGCGCCGTCCCCGATGGCCTCATCATGGCGAATGAGGCGGCGTCGGCACGAGCAACGGGTGGCGGTGTCCGGGGAGCATCAGATCTCGACCAGCTCGGCCAGCTGCCCCGAGCTGACCAGGGCCGTCGCGGCGGCGATGTCCGGCGCGAAGAAGCGGTCGCGGTCGTAGGGCGGCACGGTGCGCCGCAGGGTCTTGAGCGCGGCCTCGAGGGGACGCGAGCTGGTGAGGGGCCGGTGGAACTCGATCCCCTGAGCGGCGGCGAGCAGCTCGATCGCGACCACGCTCGCGGCATTGGCGGCCATCTCAAGGAGACGCCGTGCGCCGTGGGTCGCCATGGACACGTGATCCTCCTGGCCCGCCGAGGTCGGGATGCTGTCGACGCTCGCGGGCACGGCGAGCGTCTTGTTCTCGGCCACCAGCGCCGCGGCGGTGACCTGCGCCACCATGAATCCGGAATTGACGCCGCTCTCCTTGACGAGAAACGCCGGCAGTCCGCTCATCTTCGGGTCGATGAGGAGCGCCGTGCGCCGCTCGCTCAACGAGCCGATCTCGGCGACCGCGAGAGCGAGCTGATCGGCGGCGAGCGCCACCGGCTCGGCGTGGAAGTTGCCGCCCGAGAGCACTTCGTCGTCGGATGCGAACACCAGCGGATTGTCGGTCACCGCGTTGGCTTCGCGGGCGAGCGTTTGCCCGGCCGATTCGATGACGTCCAGGCATGCGCCCATCACCTGCGGCTGGCAACGCAGCGAGTAGGGGTCCTGCACGCGCTCGCAGGTGAGGTGGGAGGCGCGGATGCGGCTGCCGGCGAGCAGGCGCTTCAGCGCGCGGGCGACACGCCGCTGCCCGGGCTGGCGCCGCAGGACGTGGATGCGGTCGTCGAAGGGCACGTCGCTTCCCTTGAGCGCATCCACCGACAGTGCGCCGGTGACGAGCGCCGCGCCGAATACGTCCTGGATGGCGAAGAGGCCCGCGAGGGCGAGAGCGGTGGAGACCTGCGTGCCGTTGAGGAGCGCGAGCCCTTCCTTCGGCGCAAGATCGAGCGGCTGCAGCCCGATGCGCCGCAATCCCTCCGCGGCCGGCAGGACGCGGCCGGCGGCGCGCACCTCGCCGACGCCGAGGAGCGCCGCCGCAAGATGCGCGAGCGGCGCGAGGTCGCCCGAAGCCCCGACGGAGCCCTTGCTCGGGATGCACGGATAGGTCTCGGTCTCGAGCAGCCGCGCCAGCGCCAGGAGCGTCTGCGGCCGCACTCCGGAGAATCCCTGCGCCAGGCTGCCGATCTTCAGCACCAGCACCAGCCGCACCACGGCATCGGACAGCAAGGCGCCGACCCCCGCGGAATGCGACAGCACGAGATTGCGCTGCAGCGCGCTGAGCTGGTCCGTGGGAATGCGGGTCTGCGCGAGGAGGCCGAAGCCGGTGTTGACCCCGTACACGGCGCCGCCGCGGGCGATCATCCGGTCGATGGTCGCCGCCGAGCGGCGTACGCGCGCCATCTGAGCGCGGCTCAGGACGACGGAAACGGGTTGCGAATAGGCGGCGCGCAAGGAGGCCAGGGAGAGGCTGTCGGTGCGCACCGCCGCGCGCCGTCGTGCCACGCGCGCTGCCCTCACCGCGTCGCTCCCGGTACCGGCAGGGCCATGGGCAACCGCAACCCATGCTCCGCTGCGCAGGCGAGCGCCTCCGGATAACCGGCATCGGCGTGACGCATCACGCCCGTCGCAGGATCGTTCCACAGCACGCGGCGGATGCGTCGCTCCGCCGCCGGCGTGCCGTCGCAGACGATCACGACGCCCGCATGCTGGGAGAAGCCCATGCCGACACCGCCGCCGTGATGCAGCGAGACCCAGGTCGCGCCGCTCGCGGTGTTCAGAAGCGCGTTGAGCATCGGCCAGTCCGATACCGCATCCGAGCCGTCGCGCATGCTTTCGGTCTCCCGGTTCGGGCTCGCCACCGAGCCGCCGTCGAGATGGTCGCGGCCGATGACGATCGGCGCCGACAGCTCGCCGGAGGCCACCATCGCGTTGAACGCCAGCCCCAGGCGGTCCCGCTGTCCGAGACCCACCCAGCAGATCCGCGCCGGCAGGCCCTGGAAGGCGATGCGCGAGCCGGCCATGTCGAGCCACTGATGCAGGTGGCGGTCCTCGGGGATGAGCTCCTTCACCTTGGCATCGGTGCGGGCGATGTCGCGCGGGTCACCCGAGAGCGCCGCCCAGCGGAAGGGACCGACGCCGCGGCAGAAGAGGGGGCGGATGTATTCCGGAACGAAGCCCGGCACCTCGAACGCATCCTTCACGCCGTGCTCGCTCGCCACCTGCCGCAGGTTGTTGCCGTAATCGAACGTCGGAATCCCGAGCCGGCGGAACTCCACCAGCGCGCGCATGTGCGTCGCCATGGAGGCGCCGGCCTCGGCCGCGACGCGCTTGGGGTCGCTGCGCTGCAGCGCCTCCCACTGCTCGACGCTCCAGCCGAGCGGCAGATACCCGTGCACCGGATCGTGAGCGGAGGTTTGATCGGTGACCGCATCGGGCCGCACGCCGCGGCGCAGGAGCTCCGGTACGAGCTGCGCGGCGTTGCCGCAGACCGCAACCGACACCGGCCTTTGCGCGCGGGCGCTGTCCTCGATGATCGCGAGCGCCTCATCGAGCGAGCGCGCCTGCCGGTCGAGATAGCGGGTGGCGAGGCGCTTGTCGATGCGCGACTGGCGGCATTCGATCGCCAGCAGCGAGGCGCCCGCCATGGTGGCCGCGAGCGGCTGCGCGCCGCCCATGCCGCCGAGGCCGGCGGTGAGAATCCACCGCCCGCGCAGCTCGCCGCCGTAATGGCGGCGTCCGAGCTCCACGAAGGTCTCGTACGTGCCCTGCACGATTCCCTGGCTGCCGATGTAAATCCAGGAGCCCGCGGTCATCTGGCCGAACATCATCAGGCCCTTGCGGTCGAGCTCGTTGAAGTGCTCCCAGCTCGCCCAGTGCGGCACCAGGTTGGAGTTGGCGAGCAGCACCCGCGGGGCGTCCTCGTGCGTCGTGAAGATGCCTACGGGCTTGCCGGACTGGATGAGCAGAGTCTCCTCCGGGCCGAGGCTCGTGAGCGCGGCGACGATGGCGTCGAAGCACTGCCAGTTGCGGGCGGCCTTGCCGATGCCGCCGTAGACCACGAGATCCTCCGGTCGCTCGGCCACCTCGGGATCGAGATTGTTCATCAGCATGCGCAGCGGCGCCTCGGTGAGCCAGGATCTGGCGGTGAGGCGGGAGCCGCGCGGCGCGCGGATCGGCCCGCGGGCCGATGGAGAATGCTCTGTCATGGTAGATTTACCTCATGAAACCGCACGCACGGCATGTGGTCCTCGCGATCATCGTCGCAGTCATTCTGCTGGCGGTGGCGACGGTGGTGGCGCGTTCCAACTGGTAGATCGGCGCAGCCAACCTCAACGCGCGAGCCTCACCAGCCGCGCGACGGCTTGCGCGTCCACGGCATCGCGCTCGCGGGCGAGATCATACGCGGCCGCGATCAAGGCCGAGCGCTTCGCGGGCGAGAGCTCGAGGCCCGCGGCCCGCAGCTGCTCGTCGGCGGCGGCCATCACCGCCTCGAGCAGCGCCAGGTCGAGTGTTCCGTGCGACGAGTGCCGCAAGGGTGGCGGCGCCTCCGATTCCGCGCTCGATACCGGCTGCAGCTCCCGCGGACCCTCGCCGGTGACCAGCCATTCGATGCGGGTCTGCGTCGCCTGGCACAGGGCGCGCAGATCGGTGACATTCGGCTCGGACTCGCCGCGCAGCCACTTGCGCACCGCGCCTTCGGAACGCGCGATGGCCTTCGCGAGGCCGCTCGCGCTGCCGTGCCCCTTGAGTACCTGCCGCAAGCGTGCGGCAAAGCCCCCAGCCTCCTGTCTTTCGCGCCGTCCGGTGCTCACGTCCGCTGAACCCATGCAGGGAAAGAGGTTGCAGCACGAATGTAGCCCCAACCGCAGCCTGATACCAGGGCTTCCACCCTATTAGTGACGATAGTCGTATTTTCGTACGATGCGTGCGGAGTGTCCCGGCGGACGAGGCAGGTGGGGGCGGGTGTGATCGTGGCGGCGGCGGACCTGGACGGCAGAGCTGCGTGGAGGGGAATCGCGCCGCAGCGCAGCGTCTGCGACGCTCTGCGCGGCCGCTGCGAGGAGCTGCAAGCCGCGGCGTCGGCGCACTCGCGTCGGCGCGGCTCCGCGATCCCGCTATAATTCGCAATCTCCTGCCCGCTACCCCGCGAAAGTGGCGGAACTGGTAGACGCGCTGGACTTAGAATCCAGTGGGGAAACCCGTGAGGGTTCGAGTCCCTCCTTTCGCATTCCCGCTTTGACTTCCGAGGATATTCGTTGATGCAAGTTTCAGTGTCCGCCACT
>DAHUXV010000135.1 GCA_027306985.1 Gammaproteobacteria bacterium
ATGTTCGCCTGGAAAGTCGCGCCCGCCCTCGCCGCCGGCAACACCGTCGTCATCAAGCCCGCGGAAAACACCCCGCTCACCGCGCTCGCTCTCGCCGAGCTGGCCATGGAGGTCGGCCTGCCCGCAGGCGTGCTCAACGTCATCAACGGCGGACCCGCCACCGGCCAGCTCCTCGTCGAGCACCCCGGCATCGACAAGATCGCCTTCACCGGATCCACTGAAGTCGGCCGCATCATCCGCAAAGCGACGGCGGCCACGCACAAAAAACTCTCCCTCGAACTCGGCGGCAAGTCGCCCTTCGTCGTCTTCGACGATGCCGATCTCGATTCCGCCGACGAAGGCCTGGTCGACGCCATCTGGTTCAATCAGGGCCAGGTGTGCTGCGCCGGTTCGCGCCTCCTCGTGCAGGAGCGCGTCGCCGAGACGCTCTACGCCAAAGTCCGCGCCCGCATGGAAACCCTCCGCGTCGGGCCGCCTCTCGACAAGGCCATCGACATCGGCGCGATCGTCTCGCCCGCGCAGCTCGAAACCATTCGCCGCATGGTCGACGCCGGCGTCGCCGAAGGCGCGCGCTGTTGGCAGCCCGAAATTCCGCTGCCCGCGAAGGGCTCCTATTTTCCCCCCACGCTGCTCACCGAGGTGCACCCCACGGCCACCGTCGCGCAAATGGAGATCTTCGGCCCCGTCCTCGCCGCCATGACCTTCCGCACGCCCGCTGAAGCCGTCGAGCTCGCCAACAACACCGTCTACGGCCTCGCCGCCAGCATCTGGAGCGAGAACGTCAACGTCGCCCTCGATCTCGCCGCCCAGGTCAAAGCCGGTGTCGTCTGGGTCAACTCCACCAACCAGTTCGACGCCGCCTGCGGCTTCGGCGGCTATCGTGAATCCGGCTACGGCCGCGAAGGCGGCCGCGAGGGCATGCTCGAATACCTGACGCCGAAGTGGCTGCACACCCTGCCCCACACCAGGCTCGCAGCCCCGCCCGCCAATCCCGTCCACGACGATCTGGATAGCTCCGCCGCCGCCATCACCATCGACCGCACCCTCAAACAGTACATCGGCGGCAAGCAGGCCCGCCCCGATTCCGGCTACTCCTTCCCCGTCTACGGCAGGGAAGGCCAGTTGCTCGGCGAAGCGCCGCTCGGCAATCGCAAGGACATTCGCAACGCTGTCGAGGCCGCGCGCGCCGCCTCAGGATGGGCGCGCGCCACCGCCCACGCTCGCGCGCAGGTCCTCTACTATTTCGCCGAGAATATGATCCAGCGCCGCGACGAGATCGCGCATCGCCTCGCCGCGGTGACCGGCGAAGAGCGCGCCTGCATCGAGACCGATCTCTCCATGGAGCGCATCTTCGCCTATGCCGCCTGGACTGACAAATACGAGGGCGTCGTCCATCATCCGCCCGGCCGCAATATCACCATCGCCATGCCCGAGCCCATCGGGGCCATCGGCATTCTCACCCCGCCGGAAGCGCCCCTGCTCGGCCTGCTTTCGCTCATGCTGCCCGCTATCGCCATGGGCAACACCGTCGTCGCGGTTCCGTCGGAACGCTACCCGCTCATCCAGGGCGACGTCTACCAGCTTCTCGATACCAGCGACGTTCCCGCAGGCGTGGTGAACCTCGTCGCCGGCCGGCCCGCCGAGCTCGCCAAAACTCTCGCCGAGCACGACGGCATCGATGCCATCTGGTGTTTCCGCAGCGACGAAGAAGCCGCGGCGGTCCGCGCCGCTTCCGTCGGCAACATGAAGCAGGTCTTCACCAACGACGGCCGCGAATACGACTGGTTCGATCACGCCCACGCCCAGGGCCGCTGGTTCCTCCAGCACGCCACCCAGGTCAAAAACATCTGGGTTCCCTACGGCGAATAACTCATTGCTTCTCGCCCGCGCTCACCGGAATCTCAAAGATGCTGATGCTGATCGGCGCCACGCTCAGCGTGCCGCCATCGCCGCTCGCCGCAACCTTGTCGATCCTCACCTGCGGTGCGTGGCCCACCCCGTCCGTCCCCTGCAGATCGCTTCCGGTCAGTTGCCACTCCGCTGGCGTCCCATTCGTCCTGATGCCGGCTAAATGCAGTGAGAAGCTCGTCGCCGCATCGGTCGCGTTCACCACCGCCAGCGTCAGCGTCTTCCGATCCGGCGTCAGCG
>DAHUXV010000138.1 GCA_027306985.1 Gammaproteobacteria bacterium
CGCATTATGCAGGTGTATCTGGTCGGCGGTGCCGTGCGCGACAGCTTGCTCGGGCGTCCCGTGAAGGAGCGCGACTGGGTCGTGGTCGGCGCCTCGCCGGAGGAGCTCGAGCGGCAGGGCTTCGTCCCTGTCGGGCGCGAGTTCCCGGTCTTCCTGCATCCGCAGACTCACGAGGAGTACGCGCTCGCCCGCCTCGAGCGCAAGGTGGCGCCCGGTTACCGGGGATTCACCACGCAGTTCTCACCCGATGTGACGCTTCAGGAGGATCTGCGCCGCCGCGACCTCACCATCAACGCGATGGCGCAGAGCCCTTCGGGCGAGATCGTGGACCCTTATGGCGGCCGCAGCGATCTCGAAGCGCGGCTGTTGCGGCACGTGTCGGAGAGCTTCGTCGAGGATCCGGTGCGCGTCCTGCGCGTAGCGCGGTTTGCCGCACGTTACGCGGAGCTCGGCTTCCGCGTGGCGGAGGAGACGATCGCGCTGATGCGCAGGATGACGGACTCCGGCGAGCTCACGGCGCTCGTGCCGGAGCGCGTCTGGCAGGAGACGGAGCGTGCGCTAGGCGAGTCGCGTCCGGATGTGTTCTTCGAGACGCTGCGCGAGTGCGGCGCTCTGCGGGTCATCTTCCCGGAGGTTGCGGCCCTGTATGGAGTGCCGCAGCCGCCGCGCTGGCATCCGGAAGTCGACACCGGCACGCACGTCATGCTCGCGTTGCGGTATTCCGCGGATACCGGCGCCTCCACCACGGTCCGGTTTGCCGTCCTCATGCACGATCTCGGCAAGGCGTTGACGTCCCCGGAGCATTGGCCGAGCCACCGCGGGCACGAGGAGGCCGGAGTACCGGTGATCGAAGCGCTCTGTGCGCGGCTGAAGGTGCCGAATGGCTTCAAGGATCTCGCCGTCCTCACAGCGCGCCATCATGCCGTCGTCCATCGCGCGGCGGAGCTGCGACCGGCCACGGTGCTGAAACTCCTCGAGGCGACGGACGCGTTCCGGCGCACCGAGCGGTTCGAGGAGATGCTGGCGGCATGCGAGGCCGACGCCCGCGGGCGCACCGGGCTCGAGGCACAACCCTATCCTCAGCGCGATGAGCTTCGCCGGGCGCGGGCCGCGGCCGCGGCGGTGACGCTGGATGAGAGCGAGCGTCAGGGACTCGCGGGGCCGGCGATCGGCGAGAGGATCCGCGAGAAGCGCCTCGCGGCGATCAAGTCCCTGAGCTGACGGGTCGCGATCACGGTCTCATCTGCGATGGGCCGGCATGCGGCGCGACATCCCGCCGGCCGCCGATGCCCCACTAGTCGTTGGTCTTGCGGGCGGCGTCGAGCTCGGCCGGCGCGGTGAAAGGGCCCAGATAGAAGGGCAGCAACGCCATCATGTGGCGGGGGGAGATCCCGAGACGCGCGAAGCCGTTCTGCGTGCAGACGCTGTCCACCGTCAGCGAGCGGAAGTTATCGAGCGAAAGGGGCTTTCCGGGAACGAGGCCGAGGAGAGCCGCCTGCAGGCGGCCGAGCGTATCCGGCAGCCGCAGGATGTGGCAGGGGAGCCGGGCCACCGCCGCCGTCATGCGCACCAGCTCCTCCAGCGTCAGGATCTGCGGGCCGCAGAGCTCGTGCGTCTCGCCGAAGCTGGCGCGATCGCCGAGCGTACGCGCGAACGCATCCGCGACGTCGCCGACATAGGCCGGCGCGAAGCGCGCCTGCGAGCGCGCCAGCGGCAGAAACCCGCCGGCCAGGGGCAGGAGCGCCGCGAAGCGGTTGGTGAGCGAGTCGCGGGGGCCGAAGATCACGGACGGGCGGAAGATCGTGTAATCGAGGTGCGGGGCCGCGGCGCGGATGTGGCCTTCGGCTTCGCCCTTGGATCGCAGATAGCGACTCGGCCCGCGCTCGGGGTCGGCTCCCAGCGCACTCATCTGCAGCAGCCGGCGCACCTTCGCGCCGCGCGCGGCGGCGACGAGCTTTCCGGCGAGGTCCGCGTGGACCGACTGGAAACTCGCGCGGCCGCTCTCGTTGAGGATGCCGATGAGGTTGATCACCGCGTCCATTCCGCAGAGGAGCTGGGCCAGCGTGCGCGGGTCATGCACGTTGGCGGTGACGAGCTCCACCGTGGAGAGGACTCCGAGGTGCTGGCCATGGCCCTGGCCGCGCGTCGGTACCCGGACCCAGTGTCCGTCGCGGGCGAGCCGCGTCACGAGCTCCGTGCCGACGAAACCGGTCCCGCCGAGCACGCAGATGTTGAGGGGCGCTGCCATCTCAGTGCCGCCGGCCCGAGGGCGGTGCGCCCGGCGCCTCGGCGGCGCCCGCCAGGGTGCTCGCGAGGACCGCTCGACGATGCTCGGGCCGGCCGTCATGGAGCAGGTCGATGGTGACCCGATCCCCGACCCGCAGCAATCCGATCGCATTGCGCAGGTCGGTGTTGGATCGGATCCTGTGGCCGGCGATGGCGGTGATCACATCGCCCGCGCGCACGCCGGCCTTCTCGGCCGGGGAGCCGGGAACCACCTGCGCGACGAGTCCGCCGGCGGCGTTGCGCAGGCCGAGCGAGCGCGCCACCTCCCGCGTGACCGGGTACAAGCTGACGCCCAGCTGGCCGCGCCGCACCGCTCCGTAGCGGATGAGCTGGCGCATCACGCGCTCGGCGGTGTCGACCGGGATGGCGAATCCGACGCCGGCGTTCTCGCCGCTGCCGGAGAGGATGGCCGTGTTGATCCCGACCAGGTCGCCGCGCAGGTCGACCAGGGCGCCCCCGGAGTTACCGGGGTTGATGGAGGCATCCGTCTGGATGTAGTCCTCGTAGTTGTTCGGGCTCAGCCCGGAGCGCTGCAGGCCGCTGACGATGCCCGCGCTCGCGGAATCCGGCAGCCCGAAGGGGTTGCCGATCGCCACCACGAAATCGCCCACCGCCAGCGTCGCGGAGTCGCCGAGCCGGATCTGCGTGAGGCCGCGGGCGTGGACCTGCACCACCGCGATGTCGGATGACGGATCGGTGCCGACGAGCTTCGCCTGCAGGCTGCGCCCGTCGTGCAGCCTGACGGTGATCGCGGCGGCATGATCGATCACGTGGGCGTTGGTCAGGATGTAGCCGTGGCGGGCATCGACGATCACGCCGGAGCCCGCGGCGGCGAACGGCCGCTCGCCGGCGCCCCGCCCGGGAAGGTCGTGAAACAGGTGGCTGTAGAAGGGGTCATCGCGCAGCGGATCGGTGCCGCGCGCCGCCGGCTCCAGGCCCCGGGTGGAGAGGGTGACGACCGCGGGCGATACCTTGCGGATCATGGGCGCGAGCGAGGGAACCCGCATGCCGGCGATGGCGGCGGCGGGTATCGCGGCGGACGCAGCGGCGAAAGGCACTCCTCCGATGGCCGCGGCGATCAGCGCGATGCAGGCGAGCTCCCGGGGATTCATTGGGATTTCCGTCCTGAGGACCCGATGATTCTACAAGTCCGCGGGTCCGGAACGAAGTCCGGGATTGTCCCGATGGCGCGGCCGGGTGAGGGCGGTGCCTTCATCGACGACATGCAATGTGTCGTCGATCCGCCCGAACGCCCGCGCAGGGATGCGCGGGCCGGGGGGCCTGCCGCCATGGATGGCCGGTGGCAGGGCCCCCGCCCGAAGCCGAGGTTACGATTCGCCTCAGGCCGCCGCCACTTCGATGCGCCGCGGCTGCAGCTTCGCCTGCTTCGGAATCGTCACCTCGAGCACGCCGTGCGTGTGCCGCGCGCTGATCGAGTCGAGGTTGGCGCTTTCCGGGAGGGCGAAGCGTCGCAGGAATTTGCCGCTGCGGCGCTCGAGACGCCGGTGGGCGCTCGACTCTTCCTGAGCGCGCGGGTGCCGCTCGCCGCGGATGGTCAGCACGCCTTTGTCGGCAGTGATCTCGATGTCCTTCGGCTCGACGCCGGGGACGTCGACCAACACGGCGAAGCGCCCGGGCTCCTCGTAGACGTCGACCTGCGGAATCCACCAGGCACCGGCGGAATCGGCGGCGTCGGCGGCGAAAGCCACATCGAGCTGCCGCTGCAGGCGGTTGACGAGCGACCAGGGCTCATAGCGCAGAATGGTCATGTTGCAAACCTCCAATCGTGAATGAATGTCAGGCCGTGAGCCTCACCATGTCGTTGGAGGCGATCTGCGGGCGGCCCGGGAAGTTTCAAGTGTTGTTGGATCCGGGGCGGCGGGAATGCCGCGCGCCGTCCGGGAGGCCGGGCGGCAGATCGGGCGCCGCGCGGCGCCGCCCGAGGCGCAAGCGGGGCCGCAACGGCCGGCCGGCGGAGCCTGAGCCGCGGCATGTGAGCATGCTGTGCAGAACGTGTGCGCTCCCTGGGCAATCCCTGGGCACAAGATATTGGGGCCGCGGTGGCCGCTGAAAGCGGTGGCCGAAAAATTCTTATGGCATGTCATTCACGGCCCGGTACGCTGTAACTCATTGTTTTTGAACGACGATGTGTGGCCCTGGAAATATGTCCGGGAATCTTGACGCGTGACGGGGTGCTCATTAGGCTCTGTACCCCGACACAAGATCTTGTGCCCGCAGGGCGGCTCCACGGGATCGCGCGTTCGGGGAGGTTCAGGGGGTGCCGGCTGCGAAAGCTGCGTGCGGGCAATTCCCGGTGTTGCGCCGCTTCGCGCGTTCCGCGCAGGCCCGTATCCCCTGTGATCCGTAGGACAAGGCGTGCTAAAGACAATCGGAGCGCCGCGGACACATGAATACCGTCGTGAAGATCGAGCCGAAGGACATCGATGCCATTCCGTTCCAGGAGGCATCGCTTGACATCTGGGACAAGAAATACCGTCTCACCGCCAAAGACGGTACGCCCGTCGACAAGACGATGGACGATACCTATAAGCGGGTTGCGCGCGCGCTTGCCGATGTCGAGCGCGAGGAGCTGCGCGACCACTGGTACGAGCGGTTCCTCTGGGCCCTGCGCCGCGGCGCCATTCCCGCCGGCCGCGTGACTTCCAACGCCGGGGCGCTGGAGCACAAGCCGGCGACCTCGACGATCAACTGCACGGTGTCGGGAACGATCCGCGACTCGATGGACGACATCCTGCGCAAGGTTCACGAGGCCGGTCTGACACTCAAGGCCGGCTGCGGCATCGGCTACGAGCACTCGACCCTGCGGCCGCGCGGCGCCTATGTATCCGGCGCCGGCGCCTACACCTCCGGTCCGCTGTCGTTCATGGATATCTACGACAAGATGTGCTTCACGGTATCGTCGGCCGGCGGCCGCCGCGGCGCGCAGATGGGCACTTTCGACGTCGGGCATCCCGATGCCATGGAGTTCATCCGCGCCAAGCGCGAGAACGGCAGGCTGCGCCAGTTCAACCTGTCGCTGCTCATCACCGATGAGTTCATGGCCGCGGTGCGCGAGAACCGCGAGTGGAAGCTGGCGTTTCCCGTGATCCGCACCGAGATCGAGGGCGAGCAGCCGGATCTCGCCGACGTCTCCAAATTCGTCTGGCGCGAGTGGCCGGTGCACGACGGCTACATCGTGAACGAGGAAGGCCTGGTCGCCTGCAAGATCTACAAGGTCCTGCCGGCGCGCCGCATGTGGGACGTCATCATGACGTCGACCTACGACTTCGCCGAGCCGGGCTTCATCATCATCGACCGTGTCAACGAGATGAACAACAACTGGTGGTGCGAGAACATCCGCGCCACCAATCCGTGCGGGGAGCAGCCGCTTCCGCCCTACGGATCGTGCCTGTTGGGATCGGTCAACCTGACGCATTTCGTCAGGGAGCCGTTCACCGATCGCGCGAAGTTCGACTGGGACGAGTACCGCGAGGTGGTGAAGATCTTCACGCGCATGCTCGACAACGTGGTGGAGATCAACGGGCTGCCGCTCGAGAAGCAGCGCGAGGAGATCCTGCGCAAGCGCCGTCACGGCATGGGCTATCTGGGGCTCGGCAGCACGATGACGCTGCTGCGCATGAAGTACGGCTCGCCGGAATCGATCCGCTTCACGGAGGAGATCTCGCGCGAGATGGCGCTCGCCGGCTGGGAGGCGGGGCTCGAGCTCGCAAGGGAGAAGGGGCCGGCTCCGATCATGAACGAGGGATTCACCGTCACGAAGGAGATGCTGAGAAAGCGTCCCGAGATGGAGCGAGACGGCTGGAAGGCCGGCGACCACATACCCGGCCGCATCCTGCATGCGAAGTACAGCCGCTACATGCAGCGGGTCGCGGAGCTCGCCCCGAAGCTGGTGGAGGAGCTGGCGGAGAGCGGCTGCCGCTTTACGCATCACACCTCGATTGCGCCGACCGGCACGATCTCGCTGTCGCTCGCCAATAACGCCTCCAACGGCATCGAGCCGTCGTTCGCGCACTATTACTTCCGCAACGTGATCCGCGGCGGCAAGAAGTCGAAGGAGAAGATCGACGTCTACTCCTTCGAGCTGCTCGCCTACCGCGAGCTCATGAACCCCAAGGCGAAGCCCGGCTCGACCGCGGAGGGCGAGAAGCTCCCCGACTACTTCATCGCCTCCGAGGACATCACGCCGAAGGAGCACGTGGACGTGCAGGCCG
Source organism: Gammaproteobacteria bacterium (assembly GCA_027306985.1). GTDB lineage: Bacteria > Pseudomonadota > Gammaproteobacteria > Steroidobacterales > Steroidobacteraceae > 13-2-20CM-66-19. Next base: position 6,519 of record DAHUXV010000138.1, read on the forward strand.
CGGCCCAGAGGTGGGTGGACTCCTCCATCTCGAAGACCGCGAACGTGCCGACGAACTTCCCCTATGAGAAGTTCAAGGACATCTATCTCTATGCTCACGAGAAGGGCCTGAAGGGCTGCACCACGTTCCGCTTCAACCCCGAGGCGTTCCAGGGCGTGCTGGTGAAGGAGCAGGACCTGAAGAACACGATCTACAAGTTCACGCTCGATGACGGTACGGTCGTGGAGGCGCGTGGCGACGAAGAAATCGAGTACGACGGGGAGCTGCACACCGCGGCGAACTTGTTTGACGCGATGAAGGACGGCTACTACGGACGCTACTGAGAGCGTTGTAATTCAGCCTCTGCGACCCCATCTATCGGAACTCGGATCATGACCATCAAGATCGCGCGCAAAATCGTGAAGTACCACGTCCAGAAGCCGGAGGACAAGGCGGCCGCGGCGGATGCTCCAAAGGCCGCTGCGGCGTCGCCCGCCGAGGAGATCGTCCGCGACAAGAACGGCCGCATGGCGAAAGTCATCCGGATGCACGAGAGGCTCGAGCGTCCGGAAGTGCTGATCGGCTCGACCTACAAGATCAAGACGCCGATCTCGGATCACGCGATGTACGTGACCATCAACGACATCGTGCTCAACGAGGGCACGGATTACGAGCAGCGCCGGCCGTTCGAGATCTTCATCAACTCGAAGAACCTCGACCACTTCCAGTGGATCGTGGCGCTGACGCGGATCATCTCCGCGGTGTTCCGCAAGGGCGGCGAAGTGACCTGCCTGGTAGATGAGCTGAAGGCCGTCTTCGACCCGCGCGGCGGCTACTGGCAGCCGGGGGGCAAGTTCATGCCCTCGATCATCGCGGAGCTGGGCTACGTCATCGAGAAGCACCTGCAGACCATCGGCCTCATGCGCAAGCCGCAGCTCGATGAGCATCAGCAGAAGCTGGTGGACGAGAAGCGGGCGGAGTTCGAGGCACGCGCCAAGCAGGCGGATGCCTTCGCGAAGTCACACTTCCCCGACGGGGCGCAGCTCTGCGCCAAGTGCAGCACCGCCGCC
>DAHUXV010000139.1 GCA_027306985.1 Gammaproteobacteria bacterium
CCCGCCGCTGGCGCGCGGCGCGCCGCCGCGCAGGGGGGCGGCGCCGCGCGCCGCCGGCGCGCCGCTGACCGACGGGTACGTGCTGCAGCAGATTGCGGCGTTGCGCTCCCCCGGCAGCATCATCGTGGAAGAGGCGCCGAGCAGCCGGGGCGCCATGCACGAGCATCTGCCCATCCTGCAGCGGGATACCTTCTACACCTGCGCGAGCGGCGGGCTCGGCCACGGATTGCCCGCAGCCATCGGTGTCGCGCTCGGTCGGCCCGGCGAGAGGGTCATCGCGATTCTGGGCGACGGATCGGCGATGTACGCCATCCAGGGCTTGTGGACCGCCGCGCAGCTTCGACTCCCCATCGCCTTCATCATCATCAACAACCGCAGCTACGCGGCGCTGGTCGAGTTCGGCAGGCACTTCGGCCTCGACCGTACCGTCGGCACCCGCCTCGCCGGCATCGACTTCTGCGCGCTGGCGCAAGGCCAGGGATTGAGCGCGCGGCGGGTCGATCGCGCCGAGTCGCTGGATGAAGCGCTGCGCGCGGCGTTCGCCGCGGGCGAGCCGACGCTCCTCGAGACAGTCGTAGAGTAGCGGTCGGCCTGGCGTGCGCGCAGGTGGTGAAAGACAGCCGTTGCGCTGGGGGGCCATCCCCTTGCGCTCTCATCCGCGCGGATGGCCGCTGTCCGGCGCTAGATTCTCGCGATGATACGCCGGGTCCTCATCGCCAATCGCGGCGAGATCGCAATGCGCATCATCCGCACCTGCCGGCATCTGGGCATCGAGACGGTGCTGGCCGCCTCCGAGGCCGACCGCGACTCGATGCCGGCGCGGCTCGCCGACCGGACGGTGTGCATCGGTCCCGCACGGTCGGGCGACAGCTATCTCAAGGTCGACGCGATCCTCCAGGCGGCGCTGTCCGTGCGCGCGGATGCGATTCATCCGGGGTATGGCTTCCTGTCGGAGCGGCCGGCGCTGGCGCACGCCTGCGAGGAGCACGGTGTCGTCTTCATCGGTCCGACGGCGGGACAGATCGAGTCCGTGGGCGACAAGCTGCGCGCCCGGGCGCAGGCGCAGGCGAGTGAGGTTCCCGTGGTCCCGGGAGGAGCCGTCGGCTCCACGGCGGAAGCGGTGGCAGTCGCCCGCTGCATCGGTCTGCCCGTGCTGGTGAAGGCGGTCGGGGGCGGCGGCGGAAGAGGCATGAAGCGTGTCGAGCGCCTGGAGGAATTGCCGCACGCCATTCAGCTGGCCCAGGCGGAGGCGGGCGCCGCGTTCGGCGACGCACGCGTCTACATCGAGCGCTTCGTGACACAAGGCCGGCATGTCGAGGTGCAGGTGCTCGGCGCCGGGGACGGAGAGGTCATTCATCTGGGAGAGAGAGATTGCTCGGTCCAGCGGCGCTACCAGAAGCTCATCGAGGAGACACCGGCGCCCGGGCTGTCGGAATCCTTCCGGCAGCGCCTGTACGAGGCGGCGATCCGGTTCGCCGAGAGGTTGGACTATCGGGGGGCGGGAACGGTCGAGTTCCTGGTGGATCTCGAGCGCGATGCGTTCTATTTCCTGGAGATGAACGCCCGCATCCAGGTCGAGCATCCGGTCACCGAGGCGGTTACCGGAGTGGATCTCGTGGCGGAGCAGATCGCCATCGCCGCGGGCGAGGGGCTGCGCCTGCGGCAAGCCGATATCCGCCGGCGCGGCTGCGCGATCGAGTGCCGGGTGAATGCCGAGGATCCCGCACGCGACTTCCAGCCGAGCCCGGGACGCGTGAGCGCGGTGGGCTGGCCGGCCGGCGAGGGGATCCGCGTCGATACGCACATCGAGGCGCAAGCGCGGATTCCGCCGTTCTACGACTCCCTGATGGCCAAGGTCATCGCGCACGGGGAGGAGCGCGACGTGGCGCTCGAGCGGATGTGGCGGGCCATCGCCGCCACCCGGATCGACGGTGTGGCCACGAACCTGGCGTTGCACTCGACGGTGCTCGCCAACAGGGAGTTTCAGCAAGGCGGCGTGGATACGGGATTCCTGGCGCGGCTGCTCGAGCGCGCGCCGATGTTCGTGGAGGCTCGGCTTGGCTGAAGTGCAACTCATCGAGACCTCGCTCCGTGACGGCAACCAGTGCGTGTGGGCGGCCCTCGGCATCGATACCGCCAGGACATTGAGCATCGCGCCCGTCATGGACCGGGTGGGCTTCAAGGCGATCGACTTCACGACCTCCACCCACATGGGTGTGGCCGTGCGCTACAAGCGCGAGGATCCGTGGGAGCGCATCCGGCTGATGGCCGCGGCCACACCCCGGACCCCGCTGCAATTCATGTCGACCGGCTTTCGCTTCATCTCCTGGGAGACGGCAAGTCCGGAGTTCATGGCGTTGGCTTTCCGGGTGCTGGCGCGCAACGGCCTGCGGCGCTTCTGCCTGGCCGACCCGATGAACGACGTGGAGGCGAACATCGCCTGTGCCCGCATGGTGAAGCAGGGCGGGGGCGAATACGTCATCGCGGCGCTGGTGTTCACGATCAGCCCGATCCATGACGATGCGTATTATGCCGAGCGGGCGAGCCGGCTCGCCGCCTGTGCGGATGTGGATGCGCTCTACATCAAAGACCCCGGCGGTCTGCTCTCGCCGAAGCGGGCGACGAGCCTGATTGCGGCGATCAAGGCGCGGATTGGAGCGAAGCCGCTCGAGCTGCACTCTCACTGCACGATCGGGCTCGCCGAGCATACTTACCTGGAGGCCCCCGATCTGGGCGTGAGCGCCCTGCAGTGCGCATCCGGAGCGGCGGCCGACGGCATCTCCAACCCTCCCTCCGGGCGGATCGTCGCGAACCTGCGCACGCTGGGTCACAGCGTCGAGGTCGACACGGAGGCGCTGGCCGAGGTGGAGAGCTACTTCACCCGCCTGGCGGAGGCGGAAGGACTGCCATCCGGGAGCCCGCAGGGGTTCGATGCCGGCTACCAGCACCATCAGCTTCCCGGGGGCATGGTCGGCACCATGCGCCGCCACCTCAAGGAGAGCCGCGTCTCTCATCTCGAGGGCGCGGTGATCGAGGAGCTCGGGCAGGTGCGCCAGGAGCTCGGCTGGCCCATCGTCATGACGCCGTTCTCGCAGATCCTGCTCACTCAGGCCGTCATGAATGTCACGAGCGGCAAACGGTATTCCATGGTACCCGACGAGCTCATCCGCTACGCGATAGGCCGCTTCGGCAGGCCCACCGTGCCGATCGAGCCGCAAGTGATGGCGCAGATCGCATCGCTCCCGCGCACCCGGGAGCTGGAGGCGGAGCCGCCGATGGCGGCCATCGGGGAGCTGCGCAGGAAGCTCGGCAAGGGCCTCTCGGACGAGGAGTTTCTGCTGCGGGCGACCATGCCGCAGACCCAGGTCGATGCCATGCTGGCGGCCGGTCCGGCGCCGCGGCATTACGATCCGTCGGGCCGGCCGGCGATGGACCTCATTCGCAAGCTGACCTCGCGCCGGGATCTGTCCCACGTGTCGATCGAAAAGGGCGGCTTTCGCCTGCAGCTGCGCCGCTCGTCCTCGAGGGCGAGCGCGGTGTCTTCGTCGAGGACACTCGAGGTGTCCCCGACCCGCGCGAGCGACCGGTCAGGATGAGCGGGCTGGGCGGCCTGCCGCCAGGGACGGCCTGTGGCACGGCAATCGACAATGGACCGTTGCCGCAGATCAAGGGCCTGATGTTCGACGTCGACGGCACGCTGCTGCTGAGCGATCGCTCTCTCGGGGGCTACCAGCTGCTGTCGGGGGCCGCGGAAGTGCTGACCGCGCTGCGCGAGCGCAACTTTCCGTTCGTCCTGCTCACCAACGGCAGCAATTATCCGCCGGCGGAGCAGGCGGCGAAGCTGCGCGGCTCGGGACTGCCGGTGGCGGATGCGCAGATGATCACGCCTTCCAGCGTGGCGGCGGAGCACATGGCGCGCCGCGGCATCCGCCGCGCGCTGGTGTTGGGAACCCGCGGCGTGGGGCATGCCCTCGCGGAGGCCGGCATCGATACCGTCTACACGGGAGAGCCCCGCGCGGCCGAAGTGGATGCGGTGTACGTAGGCTGGCATCCGCAGTGCGGGATGAAGGATATCGAGACCGCCGCGCAGGCGATCTGGAGCGGAGCCAGGTTGTTCTCCGCCTCGGACGTGCCGTTCTTCGCGACCCGGCAGGGGCGCACGATCGGCTACAGCTTCGCCATCGTCGGGGCCATCCGCCGGCTGACGCGGGCGCCCGTCACGGTGATGGGCAAGCCCTCGCTGCACGCGCTGCGCTTCGTCGCCCGCCGTCTCGGCGTCGCGATGGCGCACGTGGGCGTGGTCGGTGACGATCCGATCGTCGAGAGTCTCATGGCCCGCCGCGGCGGTGCGACTGCGCTGGCGGTCACGACCGGCACCACGAGCCGGGACGAGTGGCTGCGCCAGCCGCAGCAGCGCCGGCCGCATCGCATTCTGACCGACCTGCGCGAAGTGTTGACCTGCGCTTGCGGGCAGACGGCCGCGTGAGGCGCCCGGTCCGATCCGTCGTGCTCGTGCATGGCGCCTGGCATGGGAGCTGGTGCTGGGCGCGTGTGGTCCCGCTGCTCGAGCGGCTCGGCTTCGCGGTACGCGCCGTTGACCTGCCGAGCACCGGTATCGACCCCCCGCCCGCGGCGGACCTCTCGGCGGATGCCGCCGAGGTGCGCAGGGTGATCGAGGAGACGGCCGGTGAGGTGCTGGTGTGCGGGCACTCGTACGGCGGCATGGTGATCTCGCATCCCGCGGTCGGCGCCCATCCGCGTGTGGCGCACCTGGCCTATGTGTGCGCCTTCGTGCCCGAGCGCGGGCAGTCCCTGCTTGCCATCGGGGATGGCAAGCCTGCTCCCTGGATCACAGTGGATGCGCGCGGGATGACCCTGCCCGACCTCGGGCAGGCGGCGGAGCTGCTCTACGGCGACTGCGACCCCGAGACCCGGACCTGGGCGATCGGCAGGCTGCGCAGTCAGCCGGCAGCGCCGTTCGCCGAGCCGGTCGCGGATCCCGCCTGGCTGCGCACCCGGTCGACCTACATCGTGTGCACGCAGGATCGCGTGATGCCGCTCGAGCTGCAGCGGGGACTGTTCGCTGCGAGGACGGGAAGCGTGCTCGAGCTCGAGGCGGGCCACTCGCCCTTCCTTTCACGCCCCGCCGAGCTGGCGCAGCGGCTCGCGGGCTGCGCATCCGGGCTCAGTCCGGACTCACGATGACCTTGCATTGGGAGGTTCGCTGGCGCAACGCCTCGAAGGTCGCGGGCATCTGCGACAGTGAGACCGTGGCGGTCACCATCGCCCTGGCGGCGCAGCGGCCGCCATCGAGCGCATCGAGCGCGGCCCGGAATTCACCCAGGGTGAAGAAGGCCGAAGTCTGGATGCGCACCTCCTTCGAGACCGCCTGAAACGGCACGAAGCTGTCCGGGGCAGTGCACAAGCCGAGCATGACGATGAGCCCCCGCGGGCGCACGTGCTCGATGGCGCGGGACAGTATTCCGGGCCGGCCGACGCACTCGAAGACGACATCGGGCGCGCCGCCCAGCGCGCTCGAAACGGCCTGAACGGCGTCTTCGTCCGCCCGGACGAAGACGGTCGCGCCCATCTCCATGGCTCGATCCGCCTGCAGGGTCGTAAGATCCGTGACCGCGACGCCGGTGGCTCCCAGCCGGCGCGCCCAGTATGCGACCCCGAGCCCGATGGGACCCGCGCCCATCACCATGACACGGGACCCGGGCGTCAGATCCGCCAGCGTGACGCCGTGCAGCGCGATGGCAAGCGGCTCGACCAGCGCGCCATCCTCGATTGCGGTCGTGACGGGAAGCCGCATGCACTGCCGGTCCTTGGCCACCGCGAGCTCGGCATAACCGCCCCCCTGCAGCAGCATCTGCCGGCACCAGGCCGGCTCTCCCGCCAGACACGAGGGGCAGCTGCCGCATCCCCGGACCGGCGCCACCGCCACACGGTCGCCGACCTCAAGCCCGTGAGCGTTCCGCCCCAGCTCAGCGACCGTGCCCGCGAATTCATGACCCAGCACGGCGCCGATTGGAGTGCGGAACGCCGGCTCCCGCGTCATGTGCAGATCGCTGCCGCAGATGCCGCAGCGGGCCACCTCGATCAGCACCTCATCGTCCGCCGGCCGGGGCTCGGGCCGATCCTCGATGGCCAGAGGCGAGTCGAAACCACGGAACACTGCGGCCTTCATGATGTGCCCCTAACCGAGACCCCACCCGCCATCGATGACGATTTCCTGGCCGGTGATGTATGACGATGCGGCGGATGCGAGAAACACCGCGAGGCCGTCGAGGTCCGCCGGGAAGCCCACACGGCCCAGGGGGATCGCCCGGGCCATGCGCTGCTGGACTTGCGCCGCATGGGCGTGGCCGCCGCCGATGTTGGTGACGATGAAGCCGGGGGCGATGGCATTCACGGTGATGCCGAAGCCCCCGAGCTCCAGCGCCGCGGCATGCATGAAGTGCGCTGCGCCGGCCTTGGCCGCCAGATAGGCGGAGCCGATCGCCGGCTCGACCTTGCGCGAGGCGAGCGAGGTGGTGATGATGATGCGTCCGCCGCGATTGGGCTTCATGTGCCGGGCGGCCGCACGCACGGTCGCGAAGACGCCGTTCAGATTCACCTCGATGACGCGATTCCAGCGCTCGTCCGTGTAGCGCTCGAGCGCACCCTCCGGTACGCGTGGCCGGTCCTCTCCGGCCCACCCGCCGATGAAGCCGGGCCCGGAATCGATGCCCGCATTGGCGAACATCACATCGAGCTTGCCGTATCCGCGCACCACGCGATCGACGGCCGCATCGAGTGCGGCATGATCGGTCACGTCGAGCGCCTCGCCGGCAACATCGAGCCCCGCGAGCCGCAGGCGGCCCACTTCCGCCTGCACGCGCTGCGGGTCGATATCGAACATCGTGACCCGTGCGCCTCTGCCGGCCAGCGCCTCGAGGTATCCGAGGCCGATGCCGCTGGCGCCGCCGGTGACGATGACGCCGAGCCCCTGGACGGCGAACAAATCGCGCGCATGATCGCCGGCGGTCACAGCGGCTTCTCCAGCACCCAGAAGCGCGGGCCCATCCGCGCCTCGAGCTTCGCCAGCTGCCCGCGATGGATCTCACGCACGCGCGCGGGGCTGATCGCCTCCGCGGGCGCGACTTCCTCGATAGCCAGGCTCGTCTTGTCCTCGTAGAGATGCTCGCCGGCCAGCCGTGCCCGCGCGTCGTACGGCCAGATGAAGGCCTGCCGGCTCGAGACGTGATAGAGCCTGTCGGCGCGCCCGACCTCGTAGCCCACGGCCGCGAGGTCGGCGCCGCGCGCGAGCTGATGGAACGTGATCTCGTCGCAGATGCCCCAGTCCGCCACCGCGAGGCGATCGTCCGAATGCCACAGCACCGTCTCGCCGACGCTCCTGTAGAAGGCGAGAACGGCTGCCTTGCCCTCGACGACGGCGGGCCTGGCGCCCCACGCCACCCGGTACACGGGATGCTCCACCATCATGTCGGGCGCGACGATCCGCTCATAGTCGCCCGCGCCCTCGAGGTGCACGTGCCGCCAGAAGTTGAGCAGGATCGCCCGATGCAGGGGGTCGGTGGTCCGCTCCAGGAGCCTGGCGGTGGGCTGCATGCAGTCATGGACTGCCTGCTCGAATCGGTTCATGTTGGCTCCTTTGCCGCGCCGGAGCCGCGGCAGGACACCGGCCGGCCGGCGATGGATTGAAGCATCGCCACATCGCGGGTCCCGGCGAAATCCGCGAGCGACCCCCCGCGCATCGCCGCGGGGACACGCCGGGGGGCGATGCGCTGCCGCCTATGATTCCCGCGACGAGATGCCCGCTCCGTCCGGGGCGGCCATCCCGCTGCCTCGTCGCTGCCTCGCGAGAGTGCGGGGCGGACTCCTGTCCGCCCGCTCGCCGCCACCGCGCCCCGCCCCCGGCCAACCGTGCGGATCTGCGGCGTGGCTCACTACTGCAACTGCACGCGCACGGTGGCGTACCACTCGCGCGGCGCATTGACGTAGCCGTCGATCACGCCGGCGCCATAGTTCGCCTGGCCGCCGGTGATATACCGGTCGTTGGTCAGGTTGGTGCCGCCGATGGCCACATCGTAGGTACCATCGGGTGACAGATAATGGAGCGAGGCGTCCAGCATGCGCGTCACGGGGCGGCGCAGCTGCGGGGTGTTCAACGAGTCGTTGAACATGCTCGTGGTGTAGGTGAAGACGGGGATGAAGCTGATCAGCGCTCCGTTCGACAACCCGAAGCTGTACTCCGGATCGAGCACCCCCTTCCATTTCGGCGTCTTCGGCAGCTGCGCCGAATACGGGCTGCTGCCCCCCTGCACCGTGCAATGGGCCGCCGCCCCGTTCCAGCACACCGTCGAGCCGTCGGCCAGCGCGTATTGCGGGAAGTTCACGATGCTCAGGCCGGCGGGGAACGACGTGTAGTAGGCGTCGATGTATGAGATCGAGCCGTTGAGCCGGAACCCGGTGTTGGCGACGATCGACTGGAAGGAGAGCTCCGCGCCTTTGATCCTGGCATTGCCGGCGTTGATCAGCTCCGGCGAGATGCCGCTTTGCACGTTGAGCTGGATGCCGTCGAAGGCGGTGTCGTAGACGTCGGCATTGAGGATCAGATGGCGGTTGAACAGCGCGGACTTGATGCCGAGATCGAACGCGTCGGATTTCTCGGGACCGTACCGCGCATCCTGGGGATTCGGAATCAGCGCCGACAGGCGGGTCGTCCAGCCGCCGGCCAGGAAGCCCTTGCTCCAGGTCAGATAGCTCATCGTATCGGGCGTGATGTGGAACTGGATGCTGGCGGTGGGGTCGAAGACGCGCCACGCCTGGCTGTCGGGCGTACCGGGGAAGTAGCGGAAGTACGGGTTCCCGGCCGGAGCCGCATTCGGGATGATCTGGTTGTCGGGGACGCCCGGTACTATGGAATACGGGCACGCACTCTGCCAGCACTGCGAGCCGAAGGGGAAGGAGTTCAGATCGCCCTGGCTGCCGATGAAGTAGGCCTGAGCATTCGTGTACCGGCCGCCGACCGAGAATCCCCAGCGCTGATCCAGGCGGTAATCGGCATGGAAGTACGCCGCGTAATTCTTGTTCTCGACGTCGTTCCCGTGGCCGTCGTAGACGACCAGGATGCCCTCGAACGGCACGAAGTCGTGCACGAAGCCGGACTCGGTGAAGTAGTAGAGGCCCGCCACCCAATGCAGCGAGTCGTTGAAGTTGGTGCCGAGAAGCTGGAATTCCTGCGAAATCTGCGATTGGTGCTGGTGGTCGGTCACCTGCAGCAGCGTCTCGGGCGTACCGTCGAGGTCGGTGCCGATGCGCCAGTCGACCTGGCGATAGCCGGTGATGGACTTCAGATCGAGGTTGTCGTTGATCTTGTATTCGCCGTTGAGCGAGAAGCCGAACACGTCGTTGCGGGCGAAGTTCGGGCCGTTCGCGTAAGTGGTGTCGTAGCTGCCGGTGTTCGTGGCGGCATAGTTGTCGTAGATCCGCGGGTAGGGCGAGCCCAGGTAGGCCGTCCCCGGATGGTTGTTGTAATTGTAGGGGCCGGGGGGGCCGCCGACATACCCGGCCGCGAGCAGCGGAGCGCCGCCGATCGCGATGCCGGGGACCTGGCCGCGCGGCTGGGCGCACGTGCTCGCGAAGAGGGCGTTGGCGCCCACGAAGGTCGGCGGGCCTCCGGCGGCCTGAATGGCCCCGGGCAGGGTCGCCGCGTTATTGCCGATGCAGAGGTTGTAGAGGGTCGAGAAGGTGGACGAGGCCAGGTTGCCGGAGAAGACGCCGAGCATCACGTTCGGCAACGCCGTCTGATTCTCGTGCGTCCAATCGCCCTCGAGGGTCATCTTGAGCCTGTCGGAGACGAGCCACAGGAGCTTGCCGCGCGCGGCGAACACGCCGGTCCCGCCGTAGCTGTCGGAGGTCTGGTAGCCGGCGGCCGGCCAGGCCTGCTGCTGCGTCACGACGAAGGGGCTCTGGCCCCAGGGCGAGTTGGTCGGATACGGGATGGCGCGCTGGAAGCCGTCCTGGTTCTGCGAGGAGACGGTGATGCTCGAAAGGAGCTTGTTCTTGATGATCGGAATGTCCGCGCTGAAGGCGACATCGCGGCGGCTGAAGCGGCCGCCGGTGAACTCCGCGATGAACTTCGGGGTGTTGCCCGGAGTGCGGGTGGTGATGCTGATCGCGCCGGCGATGGTATTGGCGCCGAACAGCGTGCCCTGAGGACCTTTGAGGATCGAGACGTTCTGCACGTCCAGCAGGTTGACGTTGGCGCCGATCGTGCGCGCGTAGTACACGCCGTCGACGTACACGCCGACCGCCGGGTTGGTGTTGAACGCGAAGTCGTCCTGGCCGATGCCGCGGATGGAGGCCGAGAGGACGGAGCGGTCGCCCGAGAACGGCGAGCCCGCGGTCAGCGTGACGCCCGGCGTGAGGTTGCCGAGCTGCGCCAGACTCGTGATGTTCTGCTGCTGCAGCATCTGGGGAGTGAAGGCGGTGATGGCGATCGGCACATTCTCGATGTTCTGCGCCCGCTTCTGCGCCGTGACCACGATCTCCTGCAGCTGTTGCATCTGACCGGTCGCGGACGGCGACTGTTGCTGTTGCGCCACGGCCGGCGTGCAGACCGCCGAGAGGCCGAGACCACATACCGCGAGCCGCGGCACGGCCGCGCTGGCGCGCGCAAAAAGCCTCGTAAAGAGACTCGAATTCATGTCATCCCCCTCAGACGAGCGCGATGCCCCGTCGCGCGATGTTGTTCGAGCGGCTACCCGCAGGCGATTTCGGATAGCGGAATTCATGAGACTGTGTTGGCTGCTACACCACCGAGTATCGAGCGTAGCGCCGCAGCCACGGCGGGCGCGCGCACCAGAGCGCAACACATTCGACCGACAGCGCACGATCGGCGGTGCTGGGGCGGGGCGGTCCCGCCCTCCGATCGAGAGTGAGGGGTTTCATCAAGTGATTGAATCGTAAAGGGATAATGCCCTGGGCCATGGGAAGGGCGCTGGCGCAGGACCGCGCTTCCCGGCCGTGGGCCGATGCGCCCCGGGATGCGGGCGGGGAGCTGCCGCGCACCGGCACCGGAGCGATGCGCGCCGCAGGCGCGGCCCGTCCCGGGGGTCTAATGACTCGCGCCGGCGGCGCGGCGAAACGCGAGCGGCGTAACGCCAAACTGCCGCCGGAACCGGCGTGCGAAATGACTCGGGTCGGCGAAGCCGCAGCGCGCGGCCACCTCGATGACGGGCAGGTCCCGCAGGTGCGGATCGGCCAGCAGCTCCCGCGCCCGTTGCAGCCGGGCGCGCATCAGCTGCTCGACGAAGGTGGTGCCGGTGGCCGCGAACGCATAATGGAGGCTGCGCACCGAGATGCGATGCTCGGCCGCGAGGGTGGCCGGGGAAAGCCTCGGGTCGGACAGACCGCTGCGCAGCGTGCGCAGCAGCCGCTCCTGCAGGTGGCGGCCGTCTTCCCCGTCGCGCGGCTCGGGCCCCAGGGCCAACCTCAGCAGCGCCGCAATGTGATCGGCCACCTCACCGCGCGGCAGCGCCAGGTGGTCGCAGGAGTCGATCTCGAGACTGGCCACCGCCGCGCACAGGGCGCCGCTCCATCCCCGGCCGGCAAAATGCCGCGGCGCGAGGCGCTCGGGCGCGCTCACCCAGTGGCTGAGCCATTCATCGGAGAGCTGCAGCACGCACGAGCGGGTCGCTTCCGGACACTCGAGCTCATAGGGCTGAGCGCCATCGAGAAGAATGCACTCCCCGGCGGACAGCAGCGTGCTGCGGCCGGCCTGTGTGATCTGAACCCGGCCGGCGCGCAGCTGCATCAACAGGAAACTCGAATGGGCGCGGGCGATCTTGGCGCGGGTGCGCCGCACCCGCTGGGCATCGGCACACAGCCAGTTGGCGGTCGCCGGGCCGAGCTCGGTCTGGTCGAGCCGCGCCCGAAAGCGCTCGCGCACCGGGGAGTCGATGTCGAGCTCCAGGAAGCGATCGCATACCGTGTCCACCCAATAGGAAAAGGGCCGGTCCGCGACCTCTTCGGTCGACCAGTGGCGAGCCGCAATGGATTGGAGTCGATCCCCCAAGGGTGGGCACCGGGAAGGCTACCTCCCCGCATGCTGCCTCGCCGGCGGCCGAAGCGCAATGGGCGAGCCGGTGCCTTTCAGCGAGGACACTCGAGGTGTCCTCGCTCCGGCGAGCGCCCGCGCAGGGATGCGCGGGCCGGGGGCCCCGCCGCCATGGAAGGGCAGTGGCACGGCCCTACACGCTGCCGCCTTGCGCTGTCGGTTCATAGGCGTTGCGCTCTGATCCGCGCAGCCGCCGCGGCCCGGGCGCTACGCTCACCGGCGGGTCGCCCGGTCGGTGTGGGTCGGGCGGCCCGTTGTTTTCACGGGCGGGAAGGTCGATGCAAGCGGGCGAGATTCTCTGGACACCGGGCGCGGAGCGCATCGAGCATGCCAATGTGACGGCCTTCTGCCGCTGGCTGCAGCGCGAGCGAGGGCTGTCGTTCGGCAGTTACCTGGAGCTGTGGCGCTGGTCGGTGGCGGACCTGGAGGCGTTCTGGGGCGCGTTGTGGGATTACTTCGGGGTGCAGGCCTCCTCCTCCTACACCCGGGTGCTCGGCCGCCGGGCCATGCCCGGGGCGGAGTGGTTCCCCGGCGCGCAGCTCAACTACGCCCGGAATGTATTGCGCCGGGAACGCGCGGGAGGCATCGCGCTGCTGCACGCCAGCGAGACCCGGCCGCTCGAAGCCTTGACGTGGCCGCAGCTCGGCGACCAGGTGCGCATTCTGGCGACGCAGCTGCGGGCGCTCGGCGTGCAGCCTTTGGACCGGGTGGTCGCCTGGATGCCCAACATCCCGCAGACCGTGGTGGCGATGCTCGCGACCACCGCGATCGGGGCCATCTGGGCGTGCTGCTCGCCGGATTTCGGCGAGCGGGGCGTGCTCGACCGATTCGCGCAGCTGTCTCCGAAGGTGCTCTTCTGCATCGACGGCTATCGCTACGGCGGCAAGGCATTCGATCGCCGGGCGGAGCTCGGGCGGATTCTGGCGGGGCTGCCCAGCCTGCGAGAGGTGATCCATCTGCCCTACCTGGACCCGGGGGCGCCGCCGCCGCGGTCTGAGGCCCTGTCGTGGTCCAAGCTGCTCGATCACCCGACGGTCGATGCCGGCGGGTTCCGCTTCGAAGAGGTGCCGTTCGAGCATCCGCTGTGGACGCTCTTCTCCTCCGGCACCACAGGGCTCCCGAAGGCGATCGTTCACGGCCACGGCGGTATCCTGCTCGAGACCCAGAAGAATGCGATCTTCCACTTCGATCTGCACCCGGGCGAGCGGCTGTTGTTCTTCACCACCACCGGCTGGATGCTGTGGAATTTCCTCGCCAGCACGCTGGCCACCGGCGCGATCCCCGTTCTCTACGACGGCAGCCCCGCACATCCCTTCCCTGACATCCTGTGGAAGCTGGCGCAGGACGCCGATGCGACCATGCTGGGCGCCAGTCCCACCTATGTCGAGCAGATGGCGCGAGCGGGCATCGTGCCGCGCGAGCGCTACGACCTGTCACGCTTGCGAAGCATCTCGCTCGCCGGCTCGCCGGCCACCCCCGATTGCATGGCCTGGGTCTACTCCCATGTGAAGAAGGACCTGGGGGTGGCCAACGGCAGCGGCGGCACGGACTGCTGCACCGGATTCGTCGGCGGCGTGCCGACGCTGCCGGTGTATGCCGGCGAGATCCAGGCCCCCTCGCTGGGGGTGGCCGTCGAGGCGTTCAACGACCGGGGTGAGGGCGTCATCGACGAGGTCGGCGAGCTGGTCATCACGCAACCCATGCCGTCCATGCCGGTCTCCTTCTGGAACGATCCGGACGGCCGCCGTTACCGCGAGAGCTACTTCGAGGAGTTCCCGGGGGTGTGGCGGCACGGGGACTTCTTCCGCATCAATGCGCGCGGCGGCAGCTTCGTGTTGGGGCGCTCGGACGCCACGCTGAACCGCTACGGAGTGCGCATCGGCACGGCGGAGATCTATCGGGCGCTGGCGGCGCTGCCCGAGATCGAGGACAGCCTGATCGTCAACCTCGATCTGCCGGAGGGCGGATTCTTCATGCCGCTGTTCGTGAAGCTCGCGCCTGGAGTCTCGCTGCAGGCTGCGGCGGAGAAGATCCGCGAGACGCTGCGCCGCGAGTACACCGCGCGGCACGTGCCCGACAAGATCATCCCCGTGCCCGCCATCCCCATGACCCTGACCGGTAAGAAGATGGAGGTTCCGGTGCGGCGGATCCTCCTCGGCATGGCGCCGGCGAAGGCCGCCAACGCCAGCGCCATGGCCGATCCGCGCGCACTCGATTTCTTCATCGAGTATGCGGCGAGCCAACAGGACTTCCGCTTGCGCGAGGACCGATCGTGACCCGCGAGACCGTGGTGTTTCTGCCGGGGCTGCTGTGCGACCGCGCGGTCTGGGAGCCGCAGCTCGCGGCGCTGTCGGGGCGCTACGACTGCGTCGTCGCCGATTACGGCGCGACCGACTCGCTGCGGACCATGGCGGAGGCGGCTCTGCAGTCGGCGCCGCCGCGGTTCTCTCTGGTCGGCCACTCGATGGGCGGCCGCGTGGCGCTCGAGGTGATGCGCAACGCGCCGCAGCGGGTCGCGGGCCTGGCCTTGCTCGACACCGGCTACCAGGCGAGGCCGGAAGGAGAGGCCGGCGAGGCGGAGGCCGGCCAGCGCCATCGCCTGCTCGATGTGGCCTTGTCGCAGGGCATGCGCGCCATGGGCCGGGAATGGGTGCCGGGGATGGTCCACCCGGAGCGGTTGCGGGATCGGATGCTGATCGAGTCGATCCTGGAGATGATCGGGCGCAAGACACCCGGCATCTTCGCCGCGCAGGTTCTGGCCCTCCTCACCCGGCCTTCGGCTGAGGCCGTGCTGCGCGCGATCCGCTGTCCGACTCTGATCGTATGCGGGCGCGAGGACTCCTGGAGCCCGCTGTCGCGGCACGAGGAGATGGCCAGACTCACCCCCGGGGCGCGCCTCGCGGTGATCGAGCAGAGCGGCCACATGGTCACGCTGGAGCAACCGCAGGCCGTGACTGCGGCGCTGCAGGCCTGGCTGGCCGCAGGGGATTGAGGCAGCGCGGGGCAGGATGCGCCCCGCCGCTGCGCCGGATCCGGGAAGGGGTCCGGATCCGGCGCCGGGACGGCGCGCTCAGCGCTGCTGTGTCCGCCAACCCGAGTGATAGCTCTCGCGGGCGCCCCTGGAGTAGGGCGCCGAGGCGACCTGCACCCTGACCTCGAGCTGCTTGTGCGGCTCGACGGTGGGCTTGGTGGTGCCGCCGTTCTCCTCGCCCCACACCAGCGTGAGGACATCGCCGATCTGCACCTCGGGGTCGACCACACCGAGGGAGAGCACCATGCGCTCGTTATAGCTGTAGCCGCCGAACATCGAGAATCCGACGGTGCGGCCGCCCGCCATGACGCGGTCGTAGGAGGCGGAGGAATAATTGCAGTTCGGGAAGTCGAAGTACTTGTAGTTCTCGCCCTCCGGCTCGAGGAGCGAGGCGCAGATCTTGATGAAATCCGCCGGGTTCCAGGCGAAGGTGACTTTCCTGCGCTGCGGCTCGGTGGCGTGGCGCTTGAGCGCCTCGGCGCCGATGAAATCGTGGTCGAACTTGATGAACGGGCCATAGCCGAGGGCGTACGGAGTGAGGTAGTAGTCCTCGATGCTCTCGGACACGAAGCTGCCGCCGATCGAGCCCGAGCCCTCGTAGCCGTTCGCAGGCAGCCATTCGCGGTAGGGGCGCATCTCCTCGCCCGTGTACACCGCCGGCAGCGGCGAGGGGATCCAGCCGGACTCGAGGGTGTTGCTGGAGTACGCGCGCGCCCCGACCTCCTTCAGGCCGAAGTCCCGGCCGGCCTCGACGACGGCCTCGCGGATCTCGTCGTATTCGGCATACGGACCCCAGATCTCGAGTCCCGGCTCGCCGGCCATGCCGTGGCGCAGGCAGCGCACCTTGCGGCCCTTGATGTCGATGACCCCCATCTGGAAGAACTTGACCTCCGGCAGCGGCCCGCCATTGAGCTTCGTCAGGACCTGCATGGCGTTCGGTCCCTGGATCTGGAACCGGTAGTGTCGGCGATGCACCGGCTTGCCGCGCGGATAGGAGGGCGAGCGGTCGTCGCGGATCGCCTCGAGCTCGTAGCCGCCGGTCTCGGCGTGGAACTGGATCCAGTTCACCGTGGGCGCGCGACCCACGAAGAGCAGCTCGTCCTTGTCCAGGTAAAACAGGATCCCGTCGCCGATCACATAGCCGTCGTGGCTGCAGGGCACCATCTGCTTGGCCTTGTTCGGGACGAAGCCGTTGAAGCTGTTGATGGTGAGGCGGGAGAGCATCTTTAGCGCGTCCGGCCCTTTGACGGTGATCTCCGCCATGTGGTGCGATTGATCATAGAGCACGGCCGTCCTCTGCCAGGCCACCTGCTCGGTGCGCCAGTTGCTGAATTCGTACGGCACCACGGGGTAGACATAGGCGCCGATCTGCGAGTTGCGCAGCCAGCGCACCGGATTGCCGGTGCGGCGCAGCAACTGCTCGAGGTTTTCCTGCTTCATCATCTTTGCTCCGGATCGTTCACGGCCGCGTGACTTCAGGGGCCCATGATGTACCGCCAATCCCCCCGGTGCGTTCCACTGAAGGCGAAACGGCACGAGGCCGCCGGTGAAAGCCGGCGCGCCGGGCCTACCCCGGGGCCGCGCGATACCACCTATAACCGCGGCCGGCTTGTTCGGCCCGGAGCGCCTCCGTATAAAAAACGCCTGCAATCCGCGTCAAGCCGCGGCTGCGAGGGGGAGATATGACCTACACAGAGTCGTCCGCAGCCGGCGCCGATTCCTGCCGCCGACCGGCGGATCAGGCCGCGCCGCACCCGCAGAGCCATGCCCGCGGCCCGGCCGCCTGGACCGAGCTTGGCGACCTGCTGGCGATGGAGATCGATTCGGAAGGGCAGGCCCGGCTGGCGCGCGCCTCGGGCGCCCGCATGCACCCGCCGCGCTTCTTCCTGCACCTGCAGCTCGAGGGCGAAGGCATCGTCCGCCAGGATGGGCGCGAGGCCCTGCTGCGTGCCGGCGACTTCACTTTGTGCGATGGCACCCGCCACTACGAGATCAGCTGCCCCGGCGGCAGCCGGATCCTCGTGCTCGGGGTGCCCACCACGAAACTGCGCCGGCACGTCGCCTGCCCGGAGTCGCTCGCCGCCACGCCGATGCGCGCGGCAGCCGGGGTCGCCGGGCTGATGTCCGGCTTCCTGCGCCATTACTGGCTGCAGTGCCGCTATTCGCTCGGCGGCGAGTCGGCCGAGCAGATCGCGGCCGCGGTCCTCGATATCCTGGGCGCCGCCTATGCGCAGGTGCCGAGGACGCACGCCGAGCGCTCCTCCCGGGGCTCGGCCCACAGGATTCGCATCATCAGCTATATCCACGCGCACCTGTACGATTCGGACCTGTCGCCCGCGCACATCGCCCGGGCCTGCAGGATCACGACCCGTTACCTGCACTATCTGTTCTCGGACGGAGACGAGACCGTCGCGCGCTACATCCTGGGGCGGCGGCTCGAGGCGTCATCGCAGGCGTTGCTCGCGGACAGCCAGCGCGGGCGGACCGTGACCGCCATCGCCTTCGACCACGGATTCAACAGCGCGACTCATTTCGGCCGCGTCTTCCGGGCCCATTTTGGCGTGACGCCGCGCGAGTACCGCGCCCGGCCGCGCCGCCCCGATCCTGGCCGCCTTACGGCGGCCGTCCCATTGCACATATAATGACCCGTGCTCGAGCTGCGGCGCTTCGACCTGAACCTGCTGATCTCTCTCGATGCCTTGCTGCACGAGAGGAACATCAGCCGTGCGGCCGACAAGCTCTACGTGTCGCAGCCGGCGATGAGCGCGGCGTTGCACAAGCTGCGCGAGTACTTCAACGATCCCCTGCTGGTGCGTGTCGGGCGCAACCTGGAGCTGACGCCGCGCGGACAGTCGCTGGTCGAGCCGGTGCGCGAGGCGCTGCTGCGGATCCAGGCCACCCTCGGCACCCAGCCGGAGTTCGATCCGGCCACGGCGCGCCGCGAGTTCACCATCATCATCTCGGAGGAGGCGCTGCCGGACCTGCTGCCGGCCCTGATCAAGCGCCTCGCCGCGCAGGCGCCCAGCATCTCGTGCCGGGTGCAGCTCATCTCCGAGAGCATGCTGACCCGCCTGGAGTACGGCGAGGCGGATCTTTGCGTATGCCTCGACAGCCTGCGGCTGTACGCCGCCCGGGCCTGGCCGGATTCGCTGCGCATGGTCCGGCTGCGGCCGGTGCGTTGGATCTGCGCCGTCGACGCGAATCACCCCACCGTCGGCGATAGCCTCGCGGCGGAGCAGTTCTTCTCATTGCCGCACGCGTTCGGCGCGCCCAGCGCGTATTCCGCCAGCACCGAAGAGCTGGTGCGCCGCCTGTTCGACATCGACCTGACCGTGCAGCTCGCGGTGCCGAGCCTGCTGCACCTGCCGCTGGTGCTGGCGGGCACTCCCTACGTGGCGACGATGCCCGAGAGGGTGCTGCGGATGGCGCCCGCCGTCTCGGCGCTGAAAACCTTCCCAACGCCATTCCCGACGCCCGTGCATCATGAGCTGCTGCTCTGGCACAACCGGCACGATCCCGATCCGGCGCACGCCTGGCTGCGGGAGCTGATCGTCGAGATCAGCGCGAAGCTGCCGTGACCGCGGTCCACGTGCCGCGCTTGCGGTACTCGCGCGGCGACATGCCGTAGCGCTCCCGAAACACGCGCCCGAAGTGCGTCGAGCTGTTGAATCCGTGATCGAAGGCGATCGCGGTCAACGACCGGCCCCGCAGCGCGGGGAGGGTGAGGGCCCTGGCGCAGTCCTCCAGGCGGCGCCTGAGGATGTAGCGAGCGACCGTTTCCGACTCCTCCTCGAAGAGGTAGTGCAGATAGCGCGAGGTGATCCTGCAGGCCTCGGCGATTCGAGTGGGAGTCAGCTCGGGATCGCCCATGTGCTCCTCGATGTAGGTGACGATGCGGACGCGGTGCGCGGTGGCGAGCGAGGATCGATCGAGCTGCGCCTGCGGCAGCTCGCCGTACGCGTTCGCCATCAGGTCGAGGATCACCCGCGTGAGCCGCTCGGCCGCGCAGGGCTGCAGATCGTCGTGGCAGCGCGACCAGAAATCCCTGAGGAAGCGCGAGAGCATGCCCGAGAGACCCGAGCCGCCCGGCATCGGGATCGCCACCAGGCTCTCGGGATGCGCCAGGTGGCGGCGCAGCAGCGCATCGGGGAATCCCAGCACGAACATGCGGTTGGCGCACTCGAAGCGCATCTCGTACGGGCGCGAGGTGTCGCAGAGCGTGAAGTCCCCGGGACCGATCCGCGCTTCGCGGCCGTCCTGGCTGTCGATACTCTGGCCCTCGAGCTGCATCTGCAGGAAGAAGGTGGCGGTTTGGGTGCGGGCGACGTGCGAGCGCAGGTGACGAACGATCTGCCCCTCGGAGTAGACCTCGCCCAACCGCAGCTCCCCGAGCCGCGCCCGGGTCAGCCGGCCGCAGAAGCTGCGCACATCGAACGGATCGGAAACGACCGGCGTGAACGAGGCGCAGGCGGTCTCGTTCCAGTATTCGAGCTTGCGGCGCGGATCGAGGCCGGCCGTCGAAAAAGTCTCGAGCGCAATCATGCCCACCCCCTCGGGCGTCTGCGGCGCCCATCAGCTACGGTAGCCGATCCCCGGGGCGGCGCGCATTCGCAGTTCGGATAGCTCCTATCGGGCAAGCCCGCCGGGAAAGGCGGCGTTGGCGCAGGGAGTCCGGCGCTGCCCGCGTCAGCCCTGGTGAATGGCCTTGGTGACGAGGCAGGCTTCCAGGCCCTCCGGGCCGTCCTCGGCGCCATGGCCGCTCTCCTTCACGCCGCCGAACGGCGCGTCGGGCGCCGCAACCATGACGGCGTTGATGGCCACCATGCCGGCCTCGAGCGCATCCCCAATGAGCAGCGCGCGCTTGGCCGATTCGGTGAAGGCGTAGGCGGCGAGCCCGTAGGGGAGGCGGTTGGCCTGCTCGACGGCGTCCTCGAAGGTGGCGAATGGGCTGATGACCGCCACGGGCCCGAAGGGCTCCTCTCTCATGATCCGCGCGTGCGGCGGCACGTCGGAAAGCACCGTCGGCTGCCAGAAGAACCCCTCCTTACCCTGACGGGCGCCTCCGGTCTGTAGCTTCGCGCCGTGACTCAGGGCGTCGGATACGAACGACTCCATCGCCTGCGGGCGGCGGGGATTGGCCATCGGGCCCATGTGGTGGCGCTCCACGAGGCCGTCGCCGACCTCGATCTGAAGTGCCCGGGCGGCGAACGCGGTCACGAAGCGCTCGTAGACGCCCTGCTGAACGTAGAAGCGGGTGGGGGAGACACAGACCTGACCGGCGTTGCGAAACTTTGCCGCGGCGAGCATCTCGACGGCGCGATCGAGGTCGGCGTCGTCGAACACGATCACGGGCGCGTGACCGCCGAGCTCCATGGTGGTCCGTTTGACCGTCGCGGCCGCGAGGCCGAGCAGGTGCTTGCCCACCGCGATCGAGCCGGTGAAGGAGAGCTTGCGGATGATGGGGGAGGCGAGCAGGTGCCGGGACACCTCATCCGGCACCCCGAACACGAGCTGCGCGACCCCGCCCGGCAGCCCCGCATCGATGAGCGAGCGCACGATCTCGATCGCCGAGGCGGGCGATTCCTCCGCGGGCTTGAGGATGACCGGACATCCGGCCGCGATCGGCGCGCCGAGCTTGCGGCCCGGATTGCCGACGGGGAAGTTCCACGGGGCGAAGGCGGCGACCGGGCCGACAGGCTCCTTGACCACCAGCGAGCGCGTCCCCGTCGGGCGCAC
This sequence comes from Gammaproteobacteria bacterium, assembly GCA_027306985.1. Classification (GTDB taxonomy): domain Bacteria; phylum Pseudomonadota; class Gammaproteobacteria; order Steroidobacterales; family Steroidobacteraceae; genus 13-2-20CM-66-19. Next base: position 20,895 of record DAHUXV010000139.1, read on the forward strand.
CAGCACCCGGCCGTAGACTCGGCGGCATTCCTCCGCGTAGAAGTCGAAGAGATTGGCGACCATCGCCGTCTCCGCGCGTGCCTCCCTCAAGGGCTTGCCTTCCTCCATCGTCGCGATGCGCGCGATGCGCCCGGCGCGCTCTCGAATGAGCTGCGCCGCGCCCTTGAGCACCCGCGAGCGCTCCTCCGGGGACGAGCGCCGCCAGCGCGTGAATGCCCGCTCGGCCGCCTGCAATGCGCGCTCCAGGTCCTGCGCGTCGACCAGTGGCAGCTCGCCCAGCGAGCCGCCGGTGGCGGGATTGACCACGCGCTGGGTTCTGCGGCGCCCGGCGCCCAGCCATTCGCCGTCGATGTGCAGCTCGAGCGCCGGGTAGTCCATGGGCGCGCCTACCTGGCGCCGGGCATTGCCTTGCCGAGCTTCTTGCGCCGCAGGTAGTCCGGATCGCTCTCATAGCGGCGCAGCGAGGCGAGGACTTCGCCGTTGTATTTCTCCAGGGTGGGGATGAACTCCGGGTACGGCAGGATCCAGAAGTCGTTGCGCCTGACCGCCTCGAGCACGATCCGGCCGAGGTCGAGCGGGTCGATGCCGCTCTCGATCACCGACTTCAGGCGCTTGAAGGTCTCGGGGTCCGCGCCGTAATAGCCGGTGCTCCCGTAGCGCTCGGGCCTGGACAGCACCGACTCGTGGATGTTGGTGTTCACCGCGCCCGGGCAGAGGATCGAGACGCCGATGCCGTGCTTCTCGAGCTCGACGCGCAGCGACTCGGAAAGGCCCCGCACGGCGTACTTGGTGGTGCAGTAGATCGCGGTGTTGGGCAGCGCCACGAACGCCGACATCGAGGCGGTGTTGACGATGTGGCCGCCGGCGCCGCGCTCGATCATCCGCGGCATGAAGGTCTGCACGCCGTTGATCATGCCCTTGACATTGACGTCGAGCTGCCAGTCCCAGTCGTCGTAGGTCGCCTTCTCGATGGGCCCGAACTGGCTGACGCCGGCGGTGTTGCAGAGGAGGTGCACGGGACCGAATACCCGCTCCGCCTCGTCCGCGGCGCGGACGTACGCCTCGCGGTCCGTGATGTCGAGCCGGATCGCGTGCGCGGGCAGTCTCCTCTCGGCGAACCAGCCCATGGCCGCGTCCAGATGATCCTGGCGGATGTCCGCGATGACGACCTTCATGCCCGCCTCCCCGGCGAGCACCTTGGCCTGACCGAGCGCTATGCCCGAGCCGCCGCCGGTGATGAACGCCGCCTTGCCCTGAAGATTCTGCATGAGCGCCTCGCTTGCCGGTCTCTTACGTCCGCGACAGTTCCACGGTCTCGAGCCGCGTGATCTCGGCCCCGTACGGCCGGATCCCGCGTGAGATCGCCCACGCGGCCAGCGGCATGATGATCGCCGCCGTGAAGCAGAGCGTCTTCCACAGCTCGCTGTCGACGCCGATCACGTATTGGTTGAACAACGCGATGAACAGGCTCCCGAGCGCCTGGAAGACCGTGAACATGAACAGGTACACGGCGGTCACCTGGCCGCGCATCTCGTTCGGGGTGATGGTCTGGATGGCGGCGTTCTGCGGCACCGCGGAAGCGATTCCGAAGACACCCGTCATCGACCCCAGGATGAGCGCGGGCAGCCCCGATCGCAGCAGGGGCGCGAGCACGGCGCACGGTATGGCGAGCGTGAAGAGGAGGGTGGTGACGCGCACGTTGGCGTCCTTGTATCGCTTCGCGAGGCGCTCCGTGAGCCAGGTGCCGAACAGCACCCCGAGCGGCAGTCCGACGAAGAACGTGATCCCCTGCCAGAATCCCACCCGCGCCGCGGTCCAGCCGTAGGTGCGCATCATCCAGGCCGGCTGCCATTCCAGGAGCCCGCCGGCCTCGATGGAGGTCAGCGCCAGCCCGAGGAACAGGGGGAAGTAGACCGATCGGCGCCGGCCGATCTCCCTGAACACCGCGCGCACGGGCAGCGCGGCGGCCGCGGCGACCTTGCCCCGCCGCGCGGGCTCGGGCAGCAGATAGACGAGCACGGCGACCGCCAGGCCCGGCGTGCCCACCATGATGAGGACCCACTGCCAGTTGCGGATCAGCAGCGGCCCAACATGCGTCGGCGGCCAGGCCGCCACGAGGCCGAGCAGCGCGCCGCCCACGATCGCGGCGAGCCCGGTCCCGAAGATGAACCCGAACTGCAATACGGCGAACGCCCGCGGCAGTCTCGCCGGCGGAAAGTAATCCGCGAGCATCGAGTAGCAGCCCGGACCGTGCGCCGAGCCGCCGACGCCGACGAAGATGCGACTCGCGAACATCTGCCCGTAGCTCTGCGCGAATCCCCCGAGGACCGTGCAGGCGCTGGTGAAGACGAGCCCGATGCCGAGGATGATGCGCCGCGGATAGATATCGACCAGCCGGGCGAGCGGAATGCCGACGAAGATGAAGAAGAAGATGCCGGCCGGCCCCAGCAGCAGCCCGATCTGCACGTCGCTCAGCGCGAAATCCCGCTTGACCGACTGCACCATGAGCGGGAAGACGTACAAGCCGAAGAAGTTCATCATCGTGGCGAGCGTCAGCACGATGAGGGCGTACCACGCGGTCCGGGCGCGCGGCCAGGGCGCGAGCGCTTGCGGGACGGCCACCGCGGCCGGCGCCGCGGCCTGCCGCGCTCCCCCGAGCTCCGCGCCCCGCTGCCGATACGTTGGGCTGTCGCCGTGCATCCGAGTCCGTTCAGCGCCCCGCCGCCGCCTCCCGCGCCGCCGGCTCGAGCTTCTCGCGCTGCGACTTCGCGAACATCGCGCGCGCGGCCGGCCGCTCGTTGATGCGCCGGATCCAATCGATCACGCGCGGGCTCTCCTTCTCGTTGACGACGTCGGCGAAGCCCCGCTCCATGCCGTTGGCGATCGCGAAGTTGCAGATGTCGGCGAGCGTGTAGCGGTCACAGGCGAGCCAGGGACTCTCGGTGAGACGAGCCTCGAGACGCGCAATCGAGATGTGGACCTTGCGCATCTCCTCCTCGAGCACCTCCCTGGGAAAGCCCTTGCGGGCGCTGCGCCACTTGACCTGCTGCTCCGGTATGGGAATGCGCCCGACCTTCTCCTCGAACGCCGCATCGCTCAGCGAGCGCGCGAACGGGCCGATCATGCGCTCCCAGCCGATGGTCGAGACGCACCAGCAGAAGTACTCGTCCACCCATTTGGTCCAGATGCGCATCTGCGCGATCTCGTAAGGGTCCGCGGGCCTCAGGGCGTTCTGCCCGGGGAAGGCGTCCTCGAGGTACTCGCAGATCACCGTCGACTCGGTGATGACCCGGCCGTCGTGATCGAGCGCCGGCACCTGCGCGCGCGGATTGATCTTCTTGAACCAGTCCTCGTGCTGCTCGAACCTCGCCGGATCGAGGAACCGGTGCGTGAACGGCAGCCCCTTCTCGTAGAGCGCGAGCATGGGTTTCAGCGAGTTGGCCCCGGGCCCAAAACTGTAGAGTGTCAGCATCCGCGCCGCTCCGGCCGTCAGAACCTGCGCTCGAGCGTGACGCCGTACTCGCGCGGCATGCCGGGCTGGCCGACGATCGTGCCTTCGCCGAAGGCGGTCAGGTTGAAGGTGTTGATGTAATACTGCTTGTCGCCGAGATTGGTGACGAAGAAGGTCATCGTCCAGTGCGGGATCGGATCCGACCAGGTGACCCGTGCGTTGAGGAGAGTCAGCGCCGGCAGGTTGGCCAGTGAGGTCGGGCTGTTGATCACATCGCCGTACTCGAAGCCGCGATAGCTCGCATCGAGCCGCGGCGTCAGCACGCCCCGGTCGCCGACAGCGATGGCGTATTGCATGCCGAGGCTCGCGTTGTAGCGGGGCGTGAAGACCGGCTCATCGCCATAGCCCGGGTTGCCGGCGACGCAGTTGACGCCGTTCACGGGATTCGCGACCGATGGATCCTGGCAGCCTACGGCGGTGCCGAGACTCAGCGTCTGGTAATGCTCGTAGCCGACCGAGCCCTGGATGAGGAATCCGGCGACCGGCTCCATGTCCACCTCGGCCTCCAGGCCCGAGATGCGCGCCCGGCCGACATTGTAGATGCCGGCAAAGGGTACGCCCGTCGAGGTGGTGCGGTTGGCATTGAGCTGCAGGTCCTTGTACTGGCTGGTGAACGCATCCGCATTGATCCGCAGCCGGTGATCGAGCCACTCGCTCTTGACGCCGAGCTCCTCGCTGGTGAGCTTCTCCGGGCCGAAGGGCACGACCTCGGAGGCATCGAACGGACGCGGATTGACGCCGCCGCCCTTGTGTCCGGTCGAGGCCGAGACGTAGGCCATCAGGTTCGGCGTGACCTGATAGTTCACGCCCGCCTTCCAGTCGATGAAGGAGGACTTGGACGCGGCGGAGGCGCCGATCAGCGGGAATCCGTACGGAATCGGGCCGGGCGTGCCGAATGCATAGGGGGCCGCCGGGTCGAGCTGGTTGACGGGCACCTGGTCGAACGTGTAGCGCTTGCGGAACCACGTGTAGCGGATGCCGCCGACGACGCTCAGCTTCCTGGTCGGATGCAGCGTCAGTTGACCGAAGGCCGCCTTGTCGTTGAGGACTTCCGGATTGTTCGAGTCGAAGAAGATGCCGAACTGCGGCAGGAAGATCTGGTTGAGCAGCGTGTTGGAGTTGTGCAGGTAGAACACGCCCGCCGCGTAATCGAGCGGCAGCGAGCCGATTCCGGTGCTGCCGGTGAGCCGGATCTCCTCGCTGAACTGATCGTGCTGGATGCCGTCGGTGGCGCTCGCGACCGGAAGCGGCGTCGTGTCCTGGTCGTCGGAGAAGCTGCTGACGAAATGCCGCCAGCCCGTGATCGCCTTCAGGTGCATCGCCGGGGTGAGGTTCCAGTCGAAGCTGTAGGTCAGGCTGTCGTCGTTGTTGACCTTCGCCTGCGCGGGAATGCTCGAGCCGTTCGAGATGTTGAGGAAGCTCGAGTAGTTGGTGTAGATGTCGGAGCTGATGAACCGCTGGTCGAACGGTACTCCGTACTGCGCGCTGAGCCAGCCGTTGATGCCGGCGAGCTGCGCCGGCAGCACCTCGATGAGGTGGGTCGGGGCGGCCTCGGAGTTGTTCTGGACGATGCTGCCGGAAAGGTTCATCTCGATCGGCAGGTCCGATGGCGCCCAGCGCAGTGCGATGCGTCCGCCGGCGACGTCGACTCCGCCTTCGGTGCCGAGCACGCAGCCGCCTTGCCGGTTCTGCGAGGTGAGCAGCTGCGGCGCGGCGAGGTTCACGGGGTATCCCTGGCTGGCGCCGAGGTCCGGGTGCACGCAGGCGTAATCGAGCCGCTTGAGGTAGCCGTCGCGCCGCTGACTGATCGCGGAGACCCGCATGTACAGATCGTGCTTGCGCGAGATCGCCATGTCGTAGGAGGCGCGCAGGTCGATGCGATTCAAGCTGCCGAACGTGGCGTCGACGGTGCCGCTGTTCGATCCGTCCGGCTTCTGCGTCACGAGGCGGATCGCGCCGCCCTCGGCGTTCTTGCCGAAGAGCGTCCCCTGCGGGCCTCTGAGGATCTCGACCCGGGCGAGATCGAGGAGGCTCAGGTTCGCTCCCTGGGTCTCGCCGAAGTAGACGTCATCGACATAGATGGCGACACCGGGCTCGAGCGCCGGATCGAAGTCCCCCTGGCCGACGCCGCGGATGAATACCGAAAGGGTCGGTCCGAAAGCGGCGGTGGCCGGCTCGATGTTGACGTTGGGAGCGATCTGGTTCTCGCCGATGGAGGCGAGATCGGTCAGGCCGCGCTCGTCGATCTGCCGCGCCGTGATGGCCGTGATCGCGATCGGGGTGCTCTGCAGCTGGGTCCGCTGGGAGAACTCCGCGGTGACGATGACCTCGTGCAGGTGCGCCGAAAGTTGCCTGTGCCGGTCCTGGGCGTGGGCGTGACCGCTCATCAGCGACGCCGAGACCGCGGCGGCGACGCCGAGCGCCAGCGGCAGCCGCGTCCTTGCCGGCGGTCGCGGTGCCGGAGCATGGTGAGTGGCGAGATCCGGGTGCGGAGCGTGGAGCCGCGTCGCGCTGCGTGTCGACCACATGATCTTTCCCCCTTTTGATGTCTTATAGACGCGGCCAGGGCGTGCCGGACGAAGGTGTATTGATGCCGAGTCCCCTGCTGCACCCGGCGCGCCCCTGTTCCCGCGTCTGGAAATCTTATTCCCTGCCGATTTGGCGCATGCGCGCCTGGAGCGAATGACTTCTATACGCGGAGCGAATTGCCCGGCGGCCGCGGCGGCCCGGGGCGCAGGCGCCGTGTCAGCCAGTCAGCGGCCTCCTTGACCGCGCGTTGGCCGATGGCGATGGGCATGCCGAAGAAGCCGTGGATGGCACCGGTGAATCGCACCTGCGTGACGTCCACCCCCGCTGCGCGCATTCTTGCGGCGTATTGCTCCGCCTGATCGCGCAGCGGGTCGAATTCCGCGGTCAGGACGAAGGCCGGCGGCAGGCGGTCCAGGCGCGGCGCCAGGAGCGGTGAGGCGTCGGGGTGGTCCGGGTCGCCCGATTCCCCCAGATAGTGGCTCTCGAACCACGCCATGTCGTCGGCCTGCAGGAAGTAGCCTCGGCCGTTCTCAAGCATCGAGCCTTCCGCGGGCGCCCGGAGTCTCGTGACCGGATAGATCAGCAGCTGGCCCGCGATCGGCGGCCCGCCCTCGTCACGGGCGTGGATCGCGGCGACGGTGGCCAGGTTGCCGCCGGCACTGTCCCCGCCCACCGCCATCCGGCCGGCATCCACCTCCAGTCCCGCCGCATGCGCATGCGCCCAGCCGATCGCCGCGATGCAGTCATCGACAGCCGCTGGAAAGCGGTACTCCGGTGCCAGGCGATAGTCGACCGACAGGACCGCGCAGTCCGCCGCCCGGGCGAGTGCGCGCGTGATGATGTCGTGCGAGTCCACGCTGCCGAGAACGAAGCCGCCGCCGTGGAAATAGATGAGAAGGGGCAGCGGCCGCACCTCGCTCGGCCGGTAGAGGCGCGCCGGCAGTCCACCCTCTGAAGTTGGAATCCGCAGGTCGGTCACTTCGACCATCCGTGCCGGCGAGCTCAGCGGAATCGGCGGCGGCCCTTCCCGCAGCTGCGCCAGCGGCAATTCGGCGAGGCGGGGCCCGGCGCTCAGGGCGGCGAGGATGGGCAGCAGCTCGGGGTCGACGGGCATGGGCGGCTTGCTCGCGAACACGTTGGTCCGTGACAGGGTAACAGAGGCGGACCGGCCCGATCGATGCGCTTAAGTCCCATTTCGCAGCGCGCGGGGACGTGTTCGTCCCGGGTGGCATCGGGGTTCCCGGAGCATCGAGTGCGCGGCCGCGGCGAGCGGCTAGTCTGGCAGGTCATGACAGTGGAGTCCGCGCCGCCATGCTGACGCTCTACCATTGGGAGCCGAACGCGAACTCCGGCAAGCCCATGCTGGCCCTTGCCGAGAAGGGCGTCGAATACGAGAGTCGCTATCTGGATCTGCTCAACTTCGACCAGCACCAGCCGGAATATCTGCGGATCAATCCCGACGGCACCATTCCGGCTCTCGTGCACGGCGACAGGGTGTTGACGGAGTCGACTCCGATGATGGAGTACATCGACGAGCAGTTCGACGGTCCCGCGCTGCGCCCGAAGGACGCCGCCTCGCGCTGGCGCATGCGCTGGTGGATGCGCTTCTTCGACGCCTATCTGGCGCCCTCGCTCAGCATGATAGGTTGGAGCGTATTCGTCGGGCCCGCCGTCAGGCAGCGGGATCAGAAGGAGCTGGCGGCCGCGATCGAGCGCATCCCCTTGCCATCCCGCCGCGTGGCATGGCGCAAGGCGGTGTTCAACGAGTTCACGGCAGACGAGCTCGAGGAGTCGCGCCGCCGCGTAATGTTCGGCATCGATGTGCTCGAGGCGCATCTGACAGCTCACCCCTGGATCGCGGGCGAGAGCTATTCGCTGGGCGACATCAACGGCTTCAATCTCGGCTACGCGCTGCCGCTCTCGCAGCCGCAGCACTGCAACGACGCGCTCACGCCGCGCATCATGGAGTGGCTGCGCCGCATCTACGAGCGTCCGGCGGCGCGGCAGACGTGGGCCAAGGGCCGCACGCAGCTGGCCTCGCGCATCGGGATGCTGGAGAGAAGGTAGGCATCGTGCTCGAGCTGTACCACTGGGAGCCCAACACCTACTTCCTGAAGCCTCTGATCGCGCTCGAGGAGAAGGAAGTATCGTTCCTGAGCCGCTGGTTCGATCCGACCTCGTTCGAGCAGCTCGAGCCCGGATTTCCGGTGGACACCGAGTCGCGGCTGCAACTCGAGCGGGAGGGGCCGCTGCTCGTGCACGACGGCACGCGGGTGAGCGGCTCGTTCTTCATGCTGGAATACATCGCCGAGGCGTTTCCCGGCACGGAGCTCTATCCGGGCGACGCTTTCCGGCATTACCGCGCCCGCGCCTGGGGTCAGGTGCTCGCCGCGATCGGCGCCGATGTCAGCATACTGGGGTGCGCCCGGCATCTGCGGCCGCTGCTCGAGCAACAGGACCGGCGGCGGCTGCAGTCGCAGCTGGGGCGGATCGAGCCCGTGGAGCGGCGCGCGGCCTGGGAGGCGCTGCTCGATGGCCGTTACGACGCGCGCGCTCTGAGCGCCATCGCGGAGCGGCTCGCATTCTCGCTGCGGCGGATCGAGGGGACGCTCACCGGCTCGCGCTGGCTGGCGGGGCCGGATTATTCCGTGGCCGACATCGATGCGTTCGCGCTCATCGCGCCGCTGCCCGCACTGGCCCCCGAGGTGCTCAACGCCACCGCCACGCCGCGTATCGTGGAGTTTCTGGCGCGGATGCGCGAGCGCCCCGCCGTGCGGCGTGCGCTCGCCTACACCCGCAGCGGCAGGCCGCAGCAGGCCTTCGTGCCGGGCGCGGAACCCTCGCGGTGGGGGTAGGCGGTGCCCTTATCGACGACACTTAACGTGTCGTCGATCCGCCTACCCGCCCGGCCCCGGACGGGCCGGGCCGGGTGCCCCGCCGCCATGGACGGCCAGTGCGACGAGCCTATTTCTTCCTCTTCTTCCCAATCTCCTCCGCGAACACCGGATTGCCCAGCAGATAGCGGATGTTCTGCGCCCGCGCCGTGTCGACGGGCTCATCGGGAAACGAGGCGAGCAGCGCCTCGTAGTGCTGCGACGCCCCTTCCTTGAACTCCCGGTGGGTGAGGATATAGAGGTCGTTGCGGCGGATGCCGGCGAGGATGCGCTCGCCGCACTCCACGGGATCCATCCACAGCGGCGAGTTGGCCCGTTGCTCGAGCTGCCGCTCGAGCTCGGCATAGCCGCTGCCCGCCTTGAGTGCCTCCGGGCGCGTCCGGCCGCTCTCGCGGATGTTGGTCTGCACCGGTCCGGGGCAGAAGGCGGACACGCCGATGCCGTCGGCGGCCAGCTCGCCGCGCATCACCTCGGAAAGCCCGACCATCGCCGCCTTGCAGGTGACATAGATGGCCGCGTTGTTGATCGGGATGAGCGCCGCCATCGACGAGGTATTGACGATGTGGCCGCCTTCGCCGTGCGCGAGGATTCGCGGCAGGAAGGTCTGGATCCCGTTGATCACGCCGCCGATCATGACTCCGAGGCCCCAGTCCCAGTCGCTGTAGCCGGCGAGCTTCAGCGGGCCGAGCAGCCCGATGCCCGCGTTGTTGACCAGCAGATGGACCTTGCCGAAGGCGCGCTCGGCGGCATCCGCCGCCTGCGCATAGGCGGTCCGGTCGGTCACATCCAACCGCAACCCGAGGACTTCGGCGAGGTGACCCTGTCCGCGGAACCAGGCGAGAGCCTCATCGAGGTGATCCTGGCGCAGGTCCGCCAGCACGACCTTCATGCCCGCCCGCACCAGCACTTTGGCGAGGCCGAGGCCGATGCCGCTCGCGCCGCCGGTCACGAAAGCCACTTTGCCCGCTACTTCCCGCATGTGCATCGTCCCCCGGGATTGCCTCGCGGGACACTGTAGCACCGCGGCCGCGAGGGACCGATTCGCTGCGGATCGACAATCTTGGCGCTGCCGGAAGAGTCCGCAGGGAGCCGGTGGCGCTTTACTGCGGCGCGTCCTACGGAGGAGACATGTCGGGATTACGTTCTTTGGCGATGACCCTGGGTCTGCTCGGCGCGTCGGGCTGCGCGCTGGCCGCGGGCGCGGCATCGTCCCTCGGTGGTGCGGCGGCGGTCGACGGCGCGAGCATCATCCATGCCGATCGACATCCTGGGGAATGGCTCACCTACGGGCGTACGTACGATGAGCAGCGCTACAGCCCGCTGACGCAGATCAATGACCGCAATGTCGGCCGCCTGGGGCTGGCCTGGCACTACGACATCCCGGGCGACCGGCGCGTGCAGGAGGGCACGCCCCTCATCGCTGGCGGTGTCATGTATCTGACGACCGCCTGGAGCAGAGTGGTCGCCCTGAATGCGGCGACGGGCAAGAGGCTGTGGGTGTTTCACCCGCACGTACCCCGCTCAGCCGATGCGCACGGCTGCTGCGACGTCGGCAATCGCGGAGTCGCCATCTGGAGGGGACGCGTCTATGTCGGCACCTACGACGGCCGTCTGATTGCCCTTGACGCCAAGACCGGCAGGCCGCTGTGGTCGGTGCGCACTGCGGACTACACCAAGGGCTACACCATCACCGGCGCGCCGATCGTCGTGAAAGGGCGCGTGATCATCGGCAACGGGGGCGGCGAGTTCGCCACCCGCGGATACGTCACGGCCTACGATGCGAGAACCGGCAAGGAAGACTGGCGCTTCTACACCGTGCCGGGCAAGCCGGGCGTGCGCGACGGAGCAGCCTCCGACGCCGTCCTCGCTCGTATCGCCCGGCCCACCTGGCACGGCCAATACTGGAAGTACGGCGGCGGCGGCAACGTCTGGGACGCGATCTCCTACGATCCCTCGTCGGACCTCCTCTACATCGGCACCGGCAACGGCTCGCCATGGAACGGGACGGTGCGCAGTCCCGGGGACAATCTCTTCATCACCTCCATCGTCGCGCTGCGGCCGCAGAGCGGCCACTACGTCTGGCACTTCCAGGAAGTGCCGCGCGACGTCTGGGACTATGACGCGGATCAGCAGATCATCCTGGCGGACATCAGGATAGGCGGCAAGGTGCGGCGCGTGCTCATGCAGGCGCCGAAGGACGGTATTTTCTACGTGCTCGATCGGACCACGGGCCGCTTCATCTCCGGCCGGCCCTACACCCCCATCAATTGGGCCCGCGGCCTCGATTCCTCGGGCCGCCCGATCGAGAACACCGGCCGGTTCTATGACCTGACCGGTAAGCCGACCCTGGCGATGCCCGGCGCGGCCGGGGGGCACAACTGGCAACCCATGTCCTACGATCCGGCGACCGGCCTCGTGTACCTTCCGGTGAGCGGTATGGCGTTCACCTATGCCGCCGCGAAGCGCGTCTCGCTGCGCAAGCTCGGCTGGAACACGGGTGATGCCTTCACCGCGCTGCCCGAGAATCCGCAGGTGGTCGCGCAGATCCGCAAGAGCCTCACCGGATTCCTCGTGGCCTGGAATCCCGCGACTCAACGCGCGGCCTGGAGCGTTCCGCTCGGCACACCCTGGAATGGGGGCGTGGTCTCGACGGCGGGCAATCTGGTGTTCCAGGGCGACAGCATGGGGCGCTTTTGCGCCTATCGCGCCACCGACGGCCGGCGGCTGTGGTCGGTCGAGACTCACACCGGCATCGTCGCACCCCCGGTCACCTACGAGGTCGGCGGGCGGCAGTACGTGGCGGTGGAGATCGGCTGGGGTGGCGCGTTCGCCCTCGCCGCGGGCCAGCTCGCGCTCGACTCGCAGGTCAATGAGGGTAACGTCCCGCGGCTTCTGGTCTTCAGGCTGGGCGGCCGGCAGGCCATGCCCGCGCCGCCGCCGCCGCCGCAATGGATGCGGGATCCGCCGCCGCCCGCCACGGTGAGCGCGCAGGCGATCGCATTGGGCAGGACGAAGTTCCAGTCCTTCTGCAGTGTCTGTCATGGCGACAGCGCCGTCAGCGGCGGGGTGTTGCCGGATCTTCGCTACGCGCAGGCCCTCGTCAATCCCGGCCTTTGGCAGCGCATCGTTCGCGGCGGTCTGCTCGAGCCGGGCGGGATGGTGTCGTTCGCGGGCCAGCTCACCCCGCGCGAGATCGAGGCGGTCCGCGACTACGTCATTTACCGCGCGAATCAGACGCAGGGCGAGCGCGCCGCCCGGCCTTACTGATCCGGAAGGAGATGCGCATGATCGAGTTGCTGACCTCGGAGACCCCGAACGGCTGGAAGATCTCCATCGCGCTCGAGGAGATGGGCCTGCCCTATACCTGGCGGCACATCAAGCTCTCGGAGCGGGAGCAGAAGCAGGACTGGTATGTCGCGCTCAATCCCAACGGCCGGATTCCGACCATCATCGATCACGACGAGGGGGACTTCGCCGTGTTCGAGTCGGGCGCCATCCTCATCTACCTGGCGGAAAAGGCCGGCAAGCTCCTGCCGCGGGACCTCAAGGGCCGCTCGCGCGTCCTGCAGTGGCTGATGTTCCAGATGTCCGGCATCGGCCCGATGATGGGGCAGGCGAACGTGTTCTACCGCTACGCGCCGGAGAAGATCCCCTACGCGATCGACCGTTACCAGCGCGAGGTACACCGCCTCTTCGAAGTGCTCGACCGGCAGCTCGCGCGGCACGAGTACATCGCGGATGACTACTCGATCGCGGACATCGCGCTCTTCCCCTGGATCCACGGCCACGAGTGGTCAGGGGTGACCCTGGAGGGTCTCGATCACCTGCGCCGCTGGCACGATGCGATCGCCCCCCGGCCCGCGGTTCAGCGAGGTCTCGCAGTGCCGTCCAAGGCCGATCTCGGCGACAAGACCCAGCAGACGGTGGAGGCGACCCGGAAGTTCCTCGCGTGAAAGCCCGCGCCGCTCCAGGGGCCCCGCAGGATACGCCATCGCCCGCGCAGACCGGCGCGCCCGGGGAGCAGGCCTCGTCCGCGGAGCAGCCCGCGTGGCCGAGCCCGCGGCGGGCATGGTACGCCGTGGCCATCTTCAGCCTGGCGCTGATGATCAACTTCCTCGACCGGGGCATCGTCACGCTTCTCGTGCCGCCGATCCAACACGATCTGCACCTGACCGACACGCAGGTGAGTCTGCTCATCGGCTTCGCCTTCGTATTCTTCTACCTCTTCCTCGGACTGCCCATCGCGCGCCTGGTGGATTCGCGCAGCCGGCGCACGATCATCGGCGTGGGGCTGTGCATCTGGAGCGTCATGACCGGGGTCTGCGGCCTGGCGCGCACGTTCTGGCAACTCTTCTCGGCCCGCGTCGGCGTCGGCGTCGGGGAGGCATGCAACGGACCGGCGACGTTCTCGATGCTGGCGGATCTCTTTCCCCCGCACAAGCTCCCGCGCGCCATCTCGGCACTGAATTTCGGCTTCGTTGCCGGTACGGGCTTCGCGCTGGTCATGGGCGGCACGGTGCTGCACTTCGCCTCGGGACTGCCGCCGATCGCGCTTCCAGGCATCGGCATCCTGCGGCCCTGGCAGATCACGTTCATGCTGGTCGGCTTGCCGGGGCTCGCGGTGGCGCTGCTCCTGGCGACCGTGCCGGAGCCGGCGAGGCGCGGGCTCATGCACGGCACCGCGGCGCGGGCGCTGCCGGTGCGCGAAGTGGCCCGCTTCATGTGGCAGAGCCGCAGGACTTACGTACCGATGTTCCTCGGGCTCGCCCTGAACGTGATCCTGGCCTTCGGCGACCAGGCCTGGATCCCGACCTTCCTCCACCGCACCTACGGGTTGAGCATGGCGCAGGCCGGCTGGGCGGCCGGTCTCGCCGTCATCATACCGGCGCCGCTCGGCCTGATGGCCGGCAGCGCGCTGTCGGAGTGGCTCACCCGCAAAGGCTACGACGATGCGGATCTGCGCGTGACGGTGGTGGGCGTCGCGGCAGCGATTCCGGCGGCCGTTCTCTTTCCGCTGATGCCGACGCCGCGGCTCGCCATGCTGGTCTTCGGCGTGCAGTTCTTCATCAACATGCTGCTGCCCGGGCCGCAGAGCGCCGCCCTGCAGATCGTCACGCCCAATCAGATGCGCGGCCAGGTCACGGCTCTCTTTCTCTTCGTGTTCAACGCAGTCGGCTTCGGTTTCGGGCCGACATTCGTGGCGCTCTTGACCGACCACGTCTTCCATGACGAGGCGCTGCTGCGCTATTCGATGGCGGCGACGGCGGCCATCATGGGACCGCTTGCGGCGCTGACGATCTGGTCGGGCCTGAAGCCCTATGCGAAGAGCGTGCGGCGCGCCAGGACGTGGGGTTGACCGCGCCCGCTCAAAGGCCGAACACCCGCCGGGCGTTGGCCTCATAGAACATCGCGCGGTGCCCGGGCGGGATGGCGGCGCGCTCCATCTCGCCGACTTCCTCGGCGACGAACTGATAGGGATAGTCCATCGCGTACAGGACCCGGTCGACCCCGAGCACCTGCTGGCAGAAGGTGATCGCCGGGGCCCAGGCCATGCCGCTGTTGGTGACGTAGACGTTCTCGCGCATGTAGTGGCTGGGCGGCTGCTTGAGCGGCTTCAGCACCTCGTAGCGCTTCGAGGCGACGGTGGCGCGGTGCATGTAGTCGATGCGGAACAGCCAGAAGGGCAGGGCTTCGCCCAGGTGACCGACGACCACGCGCAGTCTCGGGAAGCGGTCGAACAGACCGCTGGTGATGAGCGC
>DAHUXV010000149.1 GCA_027306985.1 Gammaproteobacteria bacterium
GCCGCCTGGTTCCTGGGACGGCGCACAAGCGAGTCGCGCACGGTGCGGCTGCCGCGCGACTACTATGTCGGACTCGATCACCTCATCAACGACCGGTTCGATCATGCGGTGGAGATCTTCGCGCGCATGGCGGAGGCGGACGGCGATGCGGCGGAGATTCAATTCGCGCTCGGCAGTCTCTTTCGCAGACGCGGCGAGGTCGACCGGGCGATCGCCGTCCACTCGCGCCTGCGCGAGCAGGGCGGCTCATCGCTCCATGACAAGGCGGCCTTCGCGCTGGCGCTCGATTATCTGAGCGCGGGACTGATGGATCGGGCCGAGCAGCTGCTCGAGGAGCTGTCGGCCTCGCGGGAGTACCGCAAGACCGCGCTCGATCACCTGGTGCGGATCTACGAGGCGCAGGGCGACTGGGCCAACGCCCTGAAGATCTTCCATGCCCTGCCGCAGGCGACGCAGCTCGAGCGGCGGCGGGTCGCGGCGCACTACCTCTGCGAGCTCGCCGAGCAGGCGCTGGTGCAGGGGGATGCGGAGCGGGCGCGGACGCTCCTGCGTCAGGCGCGCACCCACCAGGAGGACCTGCCGCGCGCGGACGTGCTGACGGCGCGCATCACGGACCTCGCGGGCGATGCGCCGGCGGCGCTCGGCCTCTACCTGAAGGCGCTGGAGGAATCGCCGGAGCTGGCGCTCGAGATCATTCCCCACGTGCTCGGCCTTTGGGCCAAGACCCGGCCCGAGGATGTTCTCTGCGAGATCGCGCTGCGGCTGAGCCGCAACGGCACGATCAGCTCCAGGCAGCTCACCTGGCTGCTGGCGACGGCGTTGCCGCCGCAGGAGGTGCGCCGGCTCCCCGACATCGCCGGCGCGGCGGGCTCGGAGACGGAATCGGCGGCCGATGCCCGCTCGCTCGGGGCGTTGCTGACGCGGATCGGGGACAGCGGCGGCCGCTATCAGTGCGATGACTGCGGCCTGCTCAGCGTCGGCTGGTACTGGCGCTGCCCCAAGTGCCGCTCCTGGGACAGCATGCGGCCGGCGGTCTTCAAGTGGGCGGAGAAGAGCGAGGAGAAAGCAGTCTGATCAAGCGCTGGATCCGGGCTCCTGCCCGGTCCGGCGGGGACGGCATGCAATTTGCGAAGCACACGCTACACTTGCCGCAAGCGTGAATTTCGTTGGAGAGACCCGATGAGGATGACCCCGAAGTCCGTGATCCGCACCGCCGTGTTTCCGGTGGCCGGACGCGGCACCCGCTTCCTGCCCGCGACCAAGGCGAGCCCGAAGGAGATGCTGCCCGTCGTCGACAAGCCCCTCATCCAGTACGCGGTGGAAGAGGCGCTGGCCGCGGGCGCCACCCGCCTGGTGTTCATCACGGGCGCCTCCAAGCGCGCCATCGAGGATCATTTCGACTCCGACCAGGAGCTCGAGCAGCTGCTCGAGCGCCAGGGCAAGAGCGACGTGCTCAACCAGCTGCGCAGCGTCCTTCCCTCCTATGCCTCGTGCATCTACATCCGTCAGCCGGCGCCCCTGGGACTCGGGCATGCGGTGCTCTGCGCGCAGCCGGCCGTCGGGGCGGAGCCGTTCTTCGTGCATCTGGCGGACGACCTCATCAAGAGCGACGTGGCCTGCCTGGCGCAGATGGCCGCAGTCTACGAGGCCAAGAAGGCGAGCGTGCTCGGCGTGCAGGTGGTGCCCCGGTCCGATACCGACAAGTACGGCATCGTGGCGGTGGAGGCCGACAAATCCAACACCAGCCGGGTGCGCAGCATCATCGAGAAGCCGAAGCCCGCGGTGGCGCCCTCCAACCTCGCGGTGGTGGGGCGTTATGTGCTCGCGCCGTCCATCTTCGAGCATCTGGAGCGGCTCGGGCAGGGCGCGGGCGGGGAGATCCAGCTCACCGACGGCATCGCGGCGCTGATGCGCGAGGAGGCGGTGTACGCCTACCGCTTCAACGGCAAGCGCTACGACTGCGGCAGCAAGCTCGGCTACCTGCAGGCGACGGTGGAATACGCGCTCGGCCATCCGGCGCTCGGCAAGGACTTCCGCCGCTACCTCAAGGGCCTCGACTTCAGCGCCGCGGCATTCAGGGAGGACGGCCCGCAGGGGCCGAACGTGCAGTCCTACGAGCGTGACGGCACGGGCCGTCGCGGCCGGGCACGCCGCAAGGGGAACGGCAGCGGACGCGCGGCCAACGGCAGCGGCGCACGCACACACGCCGCGGGATCGGGGGCGAAGCGCAGGGCGCGGGCGACGGTGTAGCCGTCGCCGCGGCGCGCGGCTACTTCACGATCGTCCCGTCCTTCACGGCGCCGCAGCTCGAGGCGAGCCACTTCCCCTCGATGCTCTCGTGGACCGTGATCGAGTGACCGGGGCCGGTCGTGACGATATCGACCGTGCCGGACAGGTGATGCGGGTCCAGCAGGTGAAATCGGGCGGTCTCCGTGTGCCCCTTGCCGTCCTTGAGCGCGCACACGCGGTGGTACTCGAATTCCGTGCTCGTGTTGCTGACCAGCGTCGATTTGCACTGGGCCGGGTGGCTGGCGCTGTCGAACGCATTCGATAGCCGCCTGGCGGTCATGCACTCCTTGAGCACGTGCTCGCTCTGCGCGGCCGCCATCGCGGCCTGCATGGTGGCCTCGACCCGCGCGCGCTGCGCGGGCGGCATGCTCTGCAGCTGCTGCTGCAGCTGCGGCGGCATCGCACCGCTCACCCGGGGGTGCGTCGTGAGCTCCCATAGCCCCTTGTCGACGCCGAGATTGACCGGCTGGCCGGCCTGAGCCGATAGCGCGACGGCCGCGGTGGTGCTGAGCGCGATGGCGATCGCCGACCGTTTGATGGACATGAGGACATCTCCCGTTATTCGTGTGCTCTGGCTGCCTGAGCCCGGGCCACGATGTGTCCGAGCGTGTTGATATTATCCACGAGACGGTCGCTGAGCGCTGCGAGCTCGGCGCCGATTCCGCCCATGCCGCCGCTGCCGGAGGCGTCGAGCTCGCGCGCGAGATCGCGCTGCAAGGCCCGCAGCCGCGGCGGGATGCCGGCGGGCGGGGGCGCCTGCCGCTCGACTGCCTCGGCGATCCGCGCCAGCGAGCCGGCGCCCTCGGTCGCCAGCGCCTGAACGCCTCTTCGCGCCGGCACCGCTCCCGGGCCGCTCAGGGCGGACTCGAGCGTCATGGTGGTGCGCGCCAGGCGGTTGCTGTTGGCGAGCAGCGACTGCGTCAGCTCCGCGAGCGGTGCGGCAGCGGCCGCCGGCTCCGCAAGCAGGCGGGCGAGCGCCCCCTCGGCGTTGGCGCGGGCGACGCGCGCTCCATTGCGCGCCTCGCGCCGCTCATGGGACTCGCTGCCGGCGCCGAGGCTCGCGACATAGGCGCCGTAGGCGCGCAGCAATCCCACGAGAGCGGGGCGGATCTGCTCGCGCTCCCGCGTGGGCCACAAGCCGTAGGCGGCGAGCGCCATGGCGCTGCCGATCACCGTGGCGACCAGCCTGGCGAGCACCGTGGGCTCCGGCGGCTCGCCCGCCAGCGCCAGCAGCAGCACCACCATCCCGGTGAGGGCGGTGACCGCGACGCCGTAGTGCACCGTGCCGAAATATCGAAAGGCGGCGCAGAGCACCGCCATCACCGCGAGCCATGCCCAGGGATTGGCCGGCAGAACGTGCACCACCGCCGTGGTGAGCAGAAGCCCCATGACCGTCCCGGCGACACGCAGCAGCCCGTAAGAGAAGGTGGCCCCGTAATCCGCGCGCAGGACGATGGCTACCGTCATCGGAATCCAGTAACCGTGCGAGAGCTCGAGCGCCCGCCCGAGCCAGAGCGCCACGGCCACGCAGACCGCGGTGCGGATCGCGTGCCGAAACGCTGCCGATCGCGGCGTGAGACTCGCGGCGAGAGTCGGCACCGGCGACTGCGGGCGGATCGCGCGCGGCAGCTGCAGATCCTCCTCCTGGACGCGCAGCGCTCCGGCGGCGCTGGCGCGGCCGGCGTTGCGGGCGGCGGCGGCGAGCTGGCCGCAGAGGGCATGAAAGCGGCGTGTTTGCGGAGCGTCCCGCGCATCGGATGTTGCCGCTTCGCAAGCGGGCGCGCCGGGCAGGGCAATGGCGGCTTCGGCGGCGCGCAGCCGCTGCAGCGACCGGGCCATCGCTCCATCGGCATCCGTGCCGCCGGCGATGCCGTGGGCGATGTCTGCCAACAGGGTGGCGGCTTCGTCGCTGACGAGCCGGCCTATGCGGTCGCCGGACTGGCCGGGCTCGGCGCTCGCGAGGGCCGTCAGCTCGAGGCGAATGCGCTCGGCGACCTCGAGCAGCACGCTGAAGCTGTCCATGACCGGGCCGCGCGAGCGCAGCGGCCCGAGGAGCGTGTGTTGCAGCTCCGTCATGCCCGCGCTCAGGGCCGGCGCGGCCGCGCCATCCACGGTCCGCTGGCGCGCCAGCCCGGCGAGTCCGCGATAGACTGCGGCGAGGGCTTCCCGCTCCGGGCCGTAGCGCTGCAGCGGCCAGGCGGCGATCGAGAAGAGCGTGAGCAGCAGTCCGCCGCAGGCGATCAGCGCGGCGATCTTGAGCGCGGTCCCGGGGCCGCTCGCGGGGCTGGCGGCGGTGATGACGAGCAGGATCATGGCCGCCATCCCGACCCGGCCGCCCGCATCGCCGAAGACCACGAGCAGCGCCCCGGCGAAGGCGATGACGACCGTCGCGGCCAGCAGCGCCGCGAGGTGGCCGCCGAGCACCAGGCCGACGAATGCGGCGCAGCCGCCGGCCGCCGACACCGCGAGCAGCCAGGCGAGCCGCTGGCGATAGGGACCGGGCTGATCCGAATACATCGTGATGAGCGCGCCGACGGCGATCCACAGGCCGATGCCCACGCGGGCCGTCGCGATGCCGAGCGCGAGCGGCACGACCACGGCCGCGGTGTTGCGCAGCAACACCCGCCAGGGGACCTCCGGACGCTTGGTTTGTAACAGCACCGCCAGGGTCCTGGCGCCGATGCCGCTCGACGGTCGCTCGTTTGAGATTCGGTTGGTCATTCCGGCGAGGCTCCGCGATCCCGATCGGGGGCAACGCGCAGGTGGATGGCGGCGAGAGTCCCGTATAGTGGACGGCCTGGCATATTGAATGGTCTCGTATATTGGACGGTCCCGTATACTGGACGATCCAATATACGGGACCCGCGCCTATCCTATATGGAGCTCTCCCCCCGCCGCGCCATCATGAAGAGTCATCGCCCAGTTGCGGCCGCGACCGGCACCGGGAAGAATCGCGCCGTGACAGCGCTTCTCGACGGCCGCTCCGATCGCCCGCTGTGCTGCCCGCGGCGGGGAGCCTGCGGCGGATGAGCCGCCGCGGCTGGCAGTTCTGGATCGACCGCGGCGGGACTTTCACGGACGTGATCGGCCTGGCGCCGTACGGCGCGCTGCACGTGCGCAAGGTGCTCTCGGCGCGGGCGGCGGGAGAGGACGCGGGCATCGCCGGCATCCAGGAGATCCTGCTCGCCGAGATCGGCTCGCAGTCCTCCTTCGCCGGCTGCATCGAATCCGTGAAAGTCGGCACCACGGTCGCCACCAACGCGCTGCTCGAGAGAAAGGGCGAGCCGGTGCTGCTCGTCACCACCGCGGGATTCGCCGACGCGCTCGCCATCGGGTATCAGAACCGCCCCGAGATCTTCGCGCGGCACATCGTGCTGGCCGAGCGGCTCCATCGCGAAGTGCTCGAGGCCCGCGAGCGCATCGATGCCGCCGGCGAAGTGCTCGAGGCGCTGGA
>DAHUXV010000154.1 GCA_027306985.1 Gammaproteobacteria bacterium
GAGCCGCAGCACCGCTTCGAGGCTCGCAGCTGGCGCCGGCCGCAGGGGCACCGGCTGCAGGGCGGCGGCGAGTCCCGGCTGATGCGCGGGAGCGTCTTCGAGAAGGTCGGGGTGAACGTCAGCCACGTGTGGGGCGTCTTCAGCGAGCAAGCGCGTGCCCAAATCGCGGGCGCCGCGGAATCGGACGGCCGCTTCGTGGCGTGCGGCATCTCATTGGTCGCGCACATGTGGAACCCCTTCGTGCCGGCGGTGCACATGAACCTGCGCTACCTGAGTACGAGCGCCTCCTGGTTCGGCGGCGGGTCGGATCTGACACCGACCTTTCCGTTCGAGGAAGACACGGCGGAATTCCACGCCGCATTGCGCGCCGCGTGCGACCCGTACCGGCCGGATGCCTATCGGCAGTTCAAGGAGTGGTGCGACCGGTACTTCTACCTGCCGCATCGGCACGAGCCGCGCGGCGTCGGGGGTATATTCTTCGACGATCTCGCGAGCGGTGACGCGGACGCGGACTATGCGTTCGTGCGACGGGTCGGCGAAGCTTTCCTCGACGTTTACCCGAGGATCGTCGCGCGGCGCAAGGACACCCCTTTCGACGAGGCGGCCCGCGAGCGGCTGCTCGTGAAGCGCGGCCGGTACGTCGAGTTCAACCTCGTCTATGATCGCGGTACGAAATTCGGCTTTCAGACCGACGCGGACCCGGAGGCCTATCTCATGAGCCTGCCGCCGCTCGTCAGATGGTGAGCCGAAACCTTGAGGATGGAGCGCGGCTTGCAGTCCGCAGAGTCTAGAGTTCGCCCATGATGAGGATCTTCCTGCCGCTCGTGTGCGCGGCGCTGGGCTTCGCGCTGGGCTCGTGCAGCCAGTCGGAGGGCCCATTCGCGGCGGCCGACGCCCCCGCCGCGACCCACCCCGCGCCGCACGGCGCCGCCGCCGCGGCCATGCCGGGCACGCCGGATTCGCCTGCGGGCGGGGCATCCGCGCCCTTCGGCTCGCCGCAATCCACCCCGCAAGCCGCCGCCGGCACGAGCGCGGTCGCGCCCGCCCGCAAGGCGGCCGAGCGCCGCGCCTCGACACTGATCGGCATGGCGGTGGTGTCGGCGGACGGCAGCCCGCTCGGCGAGGTGAAGGACATCCTCTTCAACCGGCAGGGTAGAGCGACGCACCTGGTGATCGCCTACGGCAGCGAGCCGGACGCCGCTCCCGAAGTGATACCCGAGCCCGGCAAGCCCGCGCCCGCCGCGGTCGGGCGCAGACTCGCCGCGGTGCCCTGGGACGCCGCCATGGCGAGCATCAAGGGCGGCCAGCTGGTGTTGGGTAGCGCGGCGCTGCAGGGCGCGCCGAGCTTCACGCCCGATGCGTGGCCGAACCTCGATGACCCATCCTGGAGCGCCGCCGCCGACGCCTATTGGCGCAAGGCGGTGCGGGCAACGATCGCGACGCATCCCGGCACTCCCATCGACTCGACTTCGAGGTCGAGGTCGCGCCGGGCGCGCGACGGCAACTGAACCCGAGCGTGCGCGTCGTTCGCCGGATCCTCGGCATTGCCGTCGCGGTGGTCCTGCTCGCGGTGGCCGCGGTGCTCATCGCCGCGCTCGTCATCGACCCCGACCGCTACCGGGGCGCGATCGAGAGCGCCGTGCACCGCCAGATCGGGCGGCCCCTCGTCCTGGAGGGACACCTGCGGCTCACCTGGTATCCCTGGCTCGGCGTGCGCACCGGGCCCGGGAGGCTCGAGAGCGCGGCTGCCGCCGGCGAGCCGGATCTGCTCGACTGGCGGTCGGCGGCGGTGCGCGTGCGGCTGTTGCCGCTGCTGCTGCATCGGCGGCTCGAGATCGGGCGCGTCCGGCTGGTGGGCGCCACCCTCCACCTGCGCCGGGGACCGCACGGCCGGGGCAGCTGGGACGATCTGACCGCACGGCTGCATCCCGCAGCCCCGCCGTCGACCTCCGCAGCAGCCGGCCCGCACGCCGCCACCACCCTGGGCGGCCTGGATCTGGTGAACAGCTCTCTCGATTACATCGACGCGCGCAGCCGCGAGCATGTCAGCCTGACGGACTGGCAGCTCAGCGTCGGCGCCTGGCGTGCCGGCAAGCCGTTGTCTGTCAGAACGAGCTTCGTGCTGCACGCCGCGACCGCGGCGAGCCCCGGCTCGGGCGCCGGGAGCGGCGGACTGCGGTTGCCTGCGGACGGAGTCCGCGTGTCGCTCGATGCGCCTCGCTTGCAGCTCGGCGCAACGACCCTCGAGCTCACCGCATCGCGGTGGTCCCTGGACATCGCCGATGCGAAGGCGGACGGCACCCTGGACGCCAGCCGGGATGCCTCCGGCCGGCTGATGGCGAGCGGCGCCGTGACGGCGGCCGTGCCGTCGCTGCGCCGGCTCGCCCAGACTCTCGGCATCCACATGCCCGTGCTGGAGGACCCCAGCGCACCGGGTGAGCTGTCGCTGTCCGGGAACTGGCGGTACCGCGGCGGCGCGCTCGAGGTCGAGCCGCTGACCGCCAGGTTGGATGCGACCACGATCACCGGCTGGGTCGCGCGGGCCCCGCTGAAATCCGCGGTCGCGGGCGCGAATGCCGCGGGAGACGAATGGACCTTCGCGCTGCGGGCGAATCGGGTCGACTTCGGCCGCTACCTGACGCGGTCGAAGCGGCACAAGCCGCTACGGCTCCCCGTGAGCGCGCTGCGTGCGCTGCACGCCCGGGGAACACTCGAGCTCGAGCGCGCAACCATCGGCGGCACGACCCTGAAGGACGTGCGATTGCAGGTGCAGTGAGGTGACCGCCCGACCGCGCGCAAGCGTGCGCGACTTCTCCGCCGCCATCATCGACTGGCACGCTCGTCACGGCCGGCACGATCTGCCCTGGCAGCGCCGCCGCACCGCCTATCGGGTGTGGGTGTCGGAGATCATGCTGCAGCAGACGCAGGTCGCCACCGTCATACCCTACTACCAGAGGTTCATGCAGCGCTTTCCCGGCGTCGGCGCGCTCGCCGCGGCGCCGCTCGATGACGTGCTGCATCTCTGGTCGGGGCTGGGGTATTACGCCCGGGCGCGCAACCTGCATCGCGCCGCGTTGCGGATCGCCGCGGGGCACGGCGGCCGGTTTCCGCGGCGGTTCGAGGCCGTCGCGGACCTGCCGGGCATCGGCCGCTCCACGGCCGGGGCCATTCTGGCGCTGAGCCGCGGCGAGCGCTTCCCGATCCTCGATGGCAACGTGCGCCGCGTGTTGTCGCGTCACTTCGGAGTTGCCGGCAGCGTCTCCGATCGCGCGGTGCTCGAGACACTGTGGGCCCTGTCCGATGAGTGCACGCCCGCGGAGCGTGTCGATGTCTACACGCAGGCGGTGATGGATCTCGGTGCGACCGTGTGCATACGCCGCAACCCCTCGTGCATGAGCTGCCCGGTGTCGGCCACGTGCGCCGCACGCCAGACCGGGCGCCAGCATGAGCTACCCTCGCCAAAGCCGGCGCGCAAACGGCGTCGGCGCCAGGTGTTCATGCTCGCCGCGGTGCGCGGGGACGGGGATGTGCTGCTCGAGCGCCGCCCGGAGAAAGGGGTGTGGGGCGGGCTCTGGTGCCTGCCGGAGTTCACCACCGCGGCGCAAGCAGCGTATTATGCGCGGCGGATGCTCCAAGGCGCCCCCGCCCGGCCGGTGCCGCTGGAGCCGGTCGAGCACGCGTTCACGCATTTCGACCTGCTCATCACGCCGCTCCTGGCCCAATGTTCCGGCAGCGCGAGCGCGCCGGATCCGGCGCAGACCCTGTGGTATTGCGCGCGCGAGCCGGCGCGGCTGGGCCTGCCCGCCCCGATCCGGCTGCTGCTCGAGCGGCTGGCGGGCGTGACGGGGCGTCAGGGGTAACTCTTCGATTGACTGGAGGCACGACGTGGCCCGAACGGTTCAGTGTGTGATGCTCAAGCGCGAGGCGCCGGGTCTCGACCGGCCGCCCTATCCCGGCGAGCTCGGCCGGCGCATATACGACGGCGTCTCCCGGGAGGCCTGGGCGCGCTGGCTGCAGCATCAGACCATGTTGATCAACGAGTACCGCCTGACACCCATCGAGCCCAAGGCCCGCAAGTTCCTCGAGGCCGAGATGGAGAAGTTCTTCTTCGGCACCGGCTCGAGCAGGCCCGAGGGCTACAAGGCTCCAGGAGAGGAATGAAATCGGACATGTCCGCGCCGCCTTCCCTGCATCCTCGCGTGCGCGAGGTCACCGAGCGCATCCGCGAGCGCAGCCGCGGCCCGCGTGCCGCCTACCTGGAGCGGATGGCTGCCCAGGCGGGCGGGGAGCCGGCGCGCAAGCGCCTCTCCTGCACCAACCTGGCGCACGGCTTTGCGGCCTCGGCGGCGCCGGACAAGCAGGCGCTGAAGGAGCTGCGCTGGCCGAACCTCGGCATCGTCACGGCCTACAACGACATGCTGTCGGCCCACCAGCCCTACGAGCGCTTCCCCGGCCTGATCCGCGCCGCCGCCCGTGAGGCCGGCGCCACCGCGCAGGTCGCGGGCGGCGTGCCCGCCATGTGCGACGGCGTGACTCAGGGCCAGCCCGGCATGGAGCTCTCGCTCTTCAGCCGCGACGTCATCGCGATGTCGACGGGCATCGCCCTCGCGCACGGCATGTTCGATGCGGCGCTCTGCCTCGGCGTCTGCGACAAGATCGTGCCCGGCCTGCTCATGGGCGCGATCGCTTTCGGCCAGCTGCCGGCCCTGTTCGTGCCGGCGGGCCCGATGCCCTCGGGGCTTCCCAACAAGGAAAAGGCGCGCATCCGCCAGCTCTTCGCCGAGGGCAAAGTGGGACGCGAGGCGCTGCTCGAGTCGGAGGCGGGGAGCTATCACGCCGCCGGCACCTGCACCTTCTACGGCACGGCCAACAGCAACCAGATGCTGCTGGAGGTCATGGGGCTGCATCTTCCCGGCAGCGCCTTCGTGCCGCCCAACACGCCGCTGCGCGATGCGCTGACCGCCGCCGCCGCCCGCCGCGCGGCGCGGATCACCGCCCTCGGGCGGGAGTATCTGCCGCTCGCGAAGGTGCTCGACGAGCGCAGCATCGTCAACGCGATCGCCGGCCTGCTCGCGACCGGCGGCTCGACCAATCACACGCTGCACCTCGTCGCCATCGCGCGCGCCGCCGGCCTGATCACCGACTGGGACGACTTCAGCGACCTGTCCGAGGTCGTGCCCCTGCTCGCGCGCATCTATCCGAACGGCGGCGCCGACGTCAACCATTTCCACGCCGCCGGCGGCATGGGATTTCTCATCAACGAGCTGCTCGCGGCAGGCCTGATGCACGCGGACGTGCAGACCATCTGCGGCGCCGGACTGCGTGCCGCGGCGCTCGAGCCGTGGCTCTCCCCGGCCGGCCTCGCCTGGCGCGAGCCCCCCGCCGCCAGCGCCGACACGACGGTGCTGCGCCCGGCCGCCGATCCCTTCAGCGCCGATGGCGGCTTGAAGCTGCTGCGCGGCAACCTCGGCCGCTCGGTCATCAAGGTGTCGGCCGTCGGTCAGTCACAGCGGATCATCGAGGCGCCCGCCCGGGTCTTCGACAGCCAGGAGGCGGTGTTGGAGAGCTTCCAGCGCGGAGAGCTGGCGCGGGATGTCGTGGTCGTAGTCCGTTTCCAGGGGCCGCGAGCCAACGGCATGCCGGAGCTTCACGGCCTGACGCCTGCCCTGGCGTCGCTGCAAAGCAAGGGTCACCGGGTGGCGTTGGTTACGGATGGCAGGATGTCGGGCGCTTCCGGCGCCGTGCCCGCCGCGATCCACCTGACCCCGGAAGTCGCAAGCGGTGGCCCGTTGGGCAAAGTCCGTGACGACGACATCATCCGGCTCGACAGCGTGAAGGGCACGCTCGAGGCGCTGGTGCCCGGGGAAGCCTGGAGCCGCCGGCCGGCCGCCACCGCCGACCTGACCGCCAACGGCTGCGGGATGGGGCGCGAGCTCTTCCGCGTCTTCCGCCTCAATGCCGCCCCGGCCGAGGAAGGCGGCGGCCTCTGTTGATGCCCGCCGGGCTCACGGTCTGCGCCGTGCGAAAGCAAGCCGGTGAGCCGCCCAGGGCCGCTCCCTGGGCGGCGGGATCGAGCGAGTCACATGGCCGCGCTCGCGCAAATCGCCGGGAGCGATTTGCGCCGATAAACCTAAGGAGGCGCCGCCTTCAACTGCTCGAAGCGCTCGATGTCCGATTGGAATTGCGCCCGCACCTGTGCCTCCTGCTCCGTCCGCTGCTGAATGGACTGATCCTGCAGGCTGACTTCGCTCGAAGTCTGCACCAGCTCCTGCGCGAGCTCATCGGGCATCGGCCGCGCGTCCGGCCGTGAGTTGTAGGGCTCGTACTGCTGCGCGCGGCCCTCGAGCGAGGCCAGGCGCGATTGCAGGCTCTGCACGTATTGCTGCGCCGCGGTCTGCTGCGACTCCAGCTGCGACAGCCGCTGGTCGCGCAGCGACTCGATGTCCTTCACCGAGGCATACGTGCTGAGCAGGAAATAATCGCGCTGCTTCTGCGCCTGGCGCCGCGCCCGGGCGCGCGCCTGCGCGGCGAGCTGCGCGGGGGTCTTCTCCGCATCGACGTGGCCGATCACGACGCCCTGGCCATTGAGCAGCTCCCGCCGCTCGCGCGCGTATTTCGGCGGGACGCTGTCGCCGAAATGAACGACACCGTGCTTGTCCACCCAGCGGTAGACGACCGGCCCGCTGTTGCTCTGCGCCCATAGCGGTCCGGCAACGCAGGCGAGCGCGAGCAGGAAAGCGAGACGCCGATGCGATAGCGACATAGATGAGGATATTCTGACCGACCCGGGCGCGGAGGCAAGTCTCAGGAGACGCCGTACCGCCTTCGATAGGCCTTCAGCTCTGTGAGCTGGTCGTCAGAAATGGCGGTCCGCCCGTCGCTTGCCTGCGACAGCGCCTCGATGAGGTCCGCGAGTGTGACGACGCTCACGCAGGGGATCCCATGCTCGCGCTCGATCTCCTGGGTGGCGCTCATCTCTCCCTGCCCCCGCTCCTGGCGGTCGAGAGCGAAGACGACGCCCGCCGGCTGCGCGCCCTGCTGGCGGATGAGCGTGAGCGACTCCCGCACGGCGGTGCCCGCCGTGACCACATCGTCGATGACGAGCACCCGTCCGCGAAGCGGCGCGCCGATGACCGTGCCGCCCTCGCCGTGGTCCTTGGCCTCCTTGCGGTTGAAGGCGTACGGCACATTGCGCCCGTGGTGCTCGAAGAGCGCGGCCGCGGTGGCGGCGACCAGCGGAATCCCCTTGTAGGCCGGCCCGAAGAGCACATCGAACGCGGGCGCCGAGCGCACGATGGCCGCGGCGTAACAGCGGCCGAGCACGGCGATGGCCTCGCCGTCGCTGAACAGGCCGGCATTGAAGAAGTACGGGCTCTCGCGGCCGGATTTGAGCGTGAAGCGCCCGAAGCGCAGCGCCTGGCGCGAGAGCGCGAGCTCGATGAAGGTGAGCTGATAGTCCTGCATGCCGCTATGATGGCCTGATGCCCATGGACCGAGTCAATGGCCGCCGCCCGGGTTGGCTGCAGGCGCTCGCCGTCTACCGCGAGCCCCGCATGATCGCCATGCTCTTCCTCGGCTTCTCGAGCGGGCTGCCGTTTTATCCGGCCTTCCAGACCATGACCCTGTGGCTGCGCGAGTCCGGCATCGCGCTGCCGCTCATCGGCATGCTCGCGTGGGCCACCATTCCCTACTCGCTGAAGTTCGTGTGGGCGCCCGTCGTGGACCGGATGCCGCTGCCGCTGCTCACCCGGCTGCTCGGCCGGCGGCGCGCATGGCTGCTCCTCGCGCAAGTCTGCATTGCCATAGGCCTCTTCCGCCTTGCGGCGAGCGACCCTGCCGCGGGAATGCGGCAGATCGTCATCTGGGACCTGTTCCTGACTTTCTTCGCGGCCACCCAGGACATCGCGATGGACGCCTGGCGGATCGAGTCCGCCCCCACCTCCATGCAAGGTGCGATGGCGGCCGCTTACCAGATCGGCTACCGGATCGCATTGATCGCCGGCAGCGCCGGCGCGCTCACGCTCGCACAGGCATTCACCTGGCACGTGAGCTACCTGGGGCTGGCGCTGCTGGCCTCGGTCGGACTGGTGACGACGCTCGTGATTCGCGAGCCGCAAGCAGCGATCAGCGCCGATGCCGCTGCGCGGGAGGCGCGGGCGGTCGAGTGGCTGCAGCGCCGCGCCCACTGGCCGCGGCCGCTGCGGGAGAGCGGCGCCTGGTTCGTCGGCGCGGTGGTGTGTCCGCTGGTGGATTTCTTCGCCCGCTATCGCGGCCGGATCGCGATCGTCACCGTGGCGCTCATCGGCGCCTATCGGCTGACGGAATACGCCGAGGGCGCGATGACCCTGCCGTTCTTCCACGATCACGGCTACTCCAACGACCAGATCGCCTGGGTGGTCAAGGTCGTCGGCCTGACGGTGTCGGTGCTCGGCGTGTTCCTCGGCGGGCTGCTGGTCGCGAAGTGGGGGCTGCTGCGCTCGCTCGTCGCGGGCAGTGTCCTCGTCATGATCTCCAACTGCGGTTTCGCGCTCCTCGCTACCACTCATACCGCGACGCTCGTCGGGCTCGGCATCACGAACGGGATCGACAACCTGGCCATTGCGGTCCAGGGCACTGCGTTCATCGCGTTCCTCTCGAGCCTCACGAGCCCGAAGTACACCGCGACTCAGTACGCCCTCTTCTCCTCGCTTTTTGCGCTCACCGGCAAGCTGCTGGAGGGCTTCTCCGGCTTCGTGTCGCGCTCGACGGGCTATCCGCTCTTCTTCGTCTACTCGGCATCGCTCAGCATCCCCGGTCTGCTGCTGCTCATCTGGATATGGCGGCGCGGCATCGCGGGCGAGGGGTTGTCGGCGCTCGCCGCCGCGCAGCCCGCCAGCAGCGCCGATGCCCGCGCCTGAGCTCGACCTCGAGCGGGTGATCTGCCGCCTGGCCGATCTCGAGGAGCACGGCGCGAGGGGATTCCGGCTCGGCGGCGGCGCCTGGCCGCTGCGAGGCTTCGTGGTGCGTTGCGGGAACGAGCTGCGCGGTTACCTCAATCACTGCCCGCACGCGGGTCATCCGCTCGACCTGCGTCCGCACCGATTCCTGACGCCGGATCGGGCGATGATTCTCTGCTCCTCGCACGGGGCGCTGTTCGAGAAGGACGAAGGCCGTTGCCTCGCGGGCCCATGCGCCGGCGAGCGGCTGCGGGCGGTACCGCTCGAAGTGATCGGCGATGTGGTGCTCATCGCCGCGGATGCGGATCTCGCCGCGCTGGCCGCAGACGGATGAGATACAGGATGTGACTATTCGAATTCGAAAAGGTCGATGCCGTCGAGCGCGCCCGCGCGCAGCGTCGGGTCCTGGTTGACATTGTCGGAGCCGCGGCCGTCCTCGTCCGCGCCCTCGGCGTCCACCGAGCCGCTCCAGTCCTCGGGCGCCTCGGCCGCCTCGAGCGCGCCGTCCTCCCACTGCGTCTCCCAGTCCTCGCGGTCCATCTCCTCGACGGTACCGTCGAAGTATTGGATGTCGATCGTGCCCTCCTGGTCGTCGGTCGCCACGACCTCGAAGAGCTCGCCGCCGCTCGAGCGATACCAGTCGCCGATGCCGGGTTGAGGAGCCGCCATGTGAACCTCCAGAAGGCGCGAGCCCGAGGCTTCGGATCGCGGGTCCTTGGTGAGCGCATGACTTGCGCCCGCGGGTCCCGAGGCTGTTATCCTCCGCCCGCCGCGCGGGGTCGGCTACGATGTTGCGCCTCGCCCGTGCCGCTTTCAAGCAGCGAATGCCGTTCCGCGAGGGTCCATGCTCGAGCCGTTGAAATTCTTCGT
The DNA here is from genome assembly GCA_027306985.1 of Gammaproteobacteria bacterium. GTDB lineage: Bacteria > Pseudomonadota > Gammaproteobacteria > Steroidobacterales > Steroidobacteraceae > 13-2-20CM-66-19. The sequence continues at coordinate 9,807 of DAHUXV010000154.1, forward strand.
CGTGTTCTTCGTCGTGGTCGAGCCGATCTCCCTCATCCCGCTCTTCAGCGGGCTGACGCACGGGGCCACGCGGGAGTACCAACGGCGCATGGCGGTCAAGGCCGTGTGGGTCGCGGCCTTCATTCTCGTGCTCTTTGCCTTGGGCGGGGCGCCCTTTCTGGCGGTGATGGGCATCAGCCTCGGGGCGTTCCGCATCTTCGGCGGGGTGCTGCTCTTTCTGCTCGCGCTCGAGATGGTGTTCGCGCGCGAGTCCGGCAGCCGCACCTCGAGCGACGAGCGGGCCGAGAGCCGCCGGCGGGCGGACATCTCCGTCTTTCCCGTGGCCTTCCCGTTCATCGCCGGACCCGGAGCGCTCGCGACCGAGCTGCTGTGGTTCGGGCCGGTGCACATCGTGCATCAGCCGACGCTGTTCCTCGGCCTGCTCGCCGCCGTGGCGGCGGTGCTCGCGGTGGCCCTCGCCGTGATGCTGCTGGCGGAGCGCCTCATGAGGCTGATGGGCGTCACGGGTGTGAACGTGACCGGACGGCTGCTGGGCGTGGTGCTCGGAGCGCTGGCCGTGCAGTTCGTGATCGACGGACTGCGTACCGCTTTCTTCCGGTAGCTCGACGCGCTGGATCCGGTCGCGCGAGACCGCGCGCCGCGAGCAGGAAGCGTGGCTCTGGCTCGAGGCTCCGCCAGCTGCGGCGGGGGACACCTCCCTGTGCCTTGGGCTAGACGCGCCGGAACTCGAGATCCCACACCAGATGCCCCAGACGCTCTCCGCGACGCTCGAACCGCGTAGGTGAGCGCTCCGCGGGTCGCGGGACGAAGCCAGCATCGGCGGCGACGTTGCGCAGTCGCGGCTCCGCCGAGAGCGTCGCGAGCATTTCCGCCGCGTAGGGCTCCCAGTCGGTGGCCAGGCGCAGAGTGCCCCCGCCTTGCAGCCGCTCCGCCACGAGAGCCACGAAAGCCGGCTGGATGAGTCGCCGCTTGTGGTGGCGCTTCTTGGGCCAGGGGTCGGGGAAGAGGATCAGGATCTCGTCCAGGCAAGGTCCGCCGAGATGGCGCTGCAGCACCTCCACCGCGTCGTGGCAGACCACCCGGACGTTGCCGAGCGCGCGCGCCTCGAGCTGCAGCAGCAGCCGCCCGACGCCCGGCCGATGCACCTCGATGCCGAGGAAATCCTCAGCCGGCCGCGACGTGGCGAGCGCGAGCAGGTTCTCGCCGTTGCCGAAGCCGATCTCGGCGACCCGCCGGGCCGCACGGCCGAAGAGCGCATCCAGGTCGAGCGGCGCGGCACCGAGGTCGACGCCGTACTTCGGCCAGAGCGCCTCGAGCGCACGCTCCTGGGCCGAGGTGATGCGCCCGCTGCGGGTGACGAACGAGCGGATCGCCCGGGGGTGGTCGGAGCCGCTCAAGCCGGGCGTGAGCCGACGCGCACGGTCGGCAGGCCCTGGGCCTTCCACTCCGAGATCCCGCCGGCCATGTGCGCCGCCGGCTGACCGGCGGCCTGGCGCATCCGCGCGGCAGTCAGCGAGCGGCCGCCTGCGGCACAGTGGAAGACCACCGCACGCTCGCCTTGCGGGGGCAGATGCCCCGCATCGAACGTCGACAGCGGGTAGAGCAACGCGCCGAGGATGCGCTCCGCCGCAAACTCCATGGGCTCGCGGACGTCGACCAGCAGCACGCGCCCCTGCTCGAGCAGCGCCTGGACCTCTTCGGGGTCGTACTCGGTGATCCCATCGGTTGTGGTTTGGCTCATACGATAATTGTAGCGCGCAGGCGGCGTGCCCGGCGCCTTTCAGGAGGCGTGCTGGGTGACGGCCGCCGCTCTGCCGCGCGCATGCGCATGCGCGAGCGGAGCGCGCTTGAGCAGGAAGATCGTCGGCAGCGTGAGCACGGTGAAAACCATGAGCGCCCAGAAGACGTCGTTGAACGCCATCATGTCCGCCTGCCGTTGCACGATCCGGTAGAGCGCCCCGACCGCCATCTGCGAGGCGGCCGCGGGGGGCGCGCCGCGGGCGATGAGGGTGCGGGTGAGCGCGTGGATGCCGTGCTCGTACGCCGGATTCAGAGGCTGCAGCCGCGCGACGAGGCGCGCCTGGTGAAACTGCTCGCGCCGCGCGAGCAGCGCCTGCACGAGCGAGATGCCAATGCTGCCGCCCAGATTGCGGCCGACGGAGATCATGGCCGAGGCGTTGTTGGTCTTCGTGCCCGGCAGCCCCACGTAAGCGGCGCTGAACAGGGGCACGAAGAGGAACGGAATGGGCGCGCCCTGCCACATGCGCGCGAGCGCGATCTGCTCGAAGGTGACCGTCGTGGCGAAGTGCGTCATGTGCCACATCGCCAGCGCCTCGACGACGAAGGCGCAGCCGACGAGGATCCGCGGCTGCACGAAACCGGAGAGGATGCCCGCGAGCGGCATCGTGGCCAGCGTGACGATGCCGCCGAGCGTCAGGGCGAGGCCGGCCTGCTCGGCGGTGTAGTTGAGGACCTGCTGCATCATCTGCGGGATGAACTGGGTCGTGCCAAAGAGGATCACCCCGGTGGTCATGATGATGAAGTTCGAGGTGGCGAAGCTGCGGTACCTGAAGAGCCGCAATTCGAGCAGCGGGTCGCGCTCGATGAGCTCCCAGAGCACGAACGCGATCAGGCACACGCCGGCGGCCAGGGCGGCGCCGCGGATGATCGGGCTCGCGAACCAGTCATCCTGCACGCCGCGGTCGAGCATCACCTCGAGCGAGCCCAGCGCGAACGCGATGAGCGCGGCGCCGGGCAGGTCGAAATGCACGCCCCGCGCCCAGCGCTGTCGGCGCTCCTCGACGATGAGCGGCGGCTCATCCACCATCATCTCCACCAGCGTGAGCGAGAGCACTCCCACCGGCACATTGATGAGAAAGATCCAGTGCCAGGAGAACTGGTCGGTGATCCAGCCGCCCAGCAGCGGCCCGATCATCGGCGCGAGGATCACGGTGAGGCCGTAGACCGACATCGCCTTGCCGCGCGACTGCGGCGGAAAAGTATCGACCAGCATCGCCTGGGTGACCGGCTGCAGGCCGCCGCCGCCCACGCCCTGCACGATGCGGGCGAAGATCAGGAAATTGAGCGA
>DAHUXV010000167.1 GCA_027306985.1 Gammaproteobacteria bacterium
TGAGCGCGTGGTCACCCACGAGGCGACGCTGCGGGGCCTCACGGGGTTGCGCTCGTGGCTGTTCCGTAGACGCATCCCGCTGGCGCCGGCCCGCCTGTCGGCGCTGCGCAGCGCCGATCGGTTTGCCCGCGTGCGCGCCGACATCGACGCTCTCGAGCACTTCTATCTGGCCGTACTGGTGCCGGGCGCCGTGGCGCTGCTGACCCTCGCCGTCGGGATTCTGCTCTCACTGATCGTGCTGCCCGCCGCCGCGGCGGCGTTGCTGCTCGGCGCATCTTGCGCGGGCGTGCTGTTGCCAGCCTGGATGCAGCGCCGCGCCGCGGGTGATGCGAGCCGGGCGGTGCGCGAGGCCGCGGCCCTGCGCGGCATGCTGCTCGATTCGATCCGCGGACACGCGGAGCTGTTGGCCTGGGGAGGCGTTGCCGCGCACAGCGCCCGAATCGATGCGCTGGCCGCCACGTTGGACGCACGCCGCACGCGTGTCGAGCGGCTGCAGGCGGTGACCGGTGCGCTGGTGGGGCTCCTGGCGCAGCTGACGCTGCTGGCCGTGCTGGCGCCGGGGCTGGCCGCGGTGCATCGCGGCACACTGGCGGCGCCGCTGCTGGTCATGCTGTCGCTGCTGACGCTGGCCTCGTTCGAGACGATCGCGCCGCTGTCGGAGTCGTTGGCGCAGTGGCGGGCGACGCTGGCGGCGGGGGGACGGGTGCTGGAGCTCGCGGACGCCTCGCCGGCGTTCGTCGAGCCGGACATTTCCTCGCCCCTGCCGCCGGATCCGGCCATCGTGTTCGAGAACGCGCATCTGCGCTATGCGGAGGACGTGCCGTGGGCCCTCCAGGGCGTCGATCTGGCGCTGGCCGCCGGGGCGCGGGTGGCGGTGGTGGGTCCCTCCGGGGCGGGAAAGAGCTCGCTGCTCGCGGCGCTGTTGAAATTCTACCCCCTGCAGCAGGGGTGCGTGCGCTTTGGCGGCCGGCCCGTGGAGGCGCTGCAGGGCGATGCCTTGCGCCGGCGCATCGCGGTGATCGCGCAGCAGCCGGTGCTCTTCAACATGTCGTTGCGCGAGAATCTGCTGTTGGCCGCGCCGCAGGCCGGCGCGGCGCAGGTCGCGCGCGCCGTGCGGCTGGCTCAGTTGGAGTCGTTCGTGGCGTCCCTGCCGGCGGGCTACGACACCGCGCTCGGCGAGGGCGGCGCACGGGTATCCGGCGGCGAAGCCCGGCGGATCGCCATTGCGCGCGCCTTGCTGCAGGATGCCCCGGTGCTGGTGCTCGATGAGCCGACGGAGGGACTGGACACCCGTACGGCGCGCGATCTGTATGCCGCGCTGGATGCGGCGGCGCGCAATCGAACGCTGTTGCTGATCACGCACCGGCTGAGCGGCCTGGCGCGACTCGTGGACGAGGTGGTGGTGATGGACGCCGGCCGTGTCGTCGAGCGCCTGCCGGTGGCGCGCTATCTCGCCTGCGAGAGCGGCGCCTGAGTGGCGCAATATTCCTCGTGCAGGACGCCGAGCAGACGCGTCACCAGTCCCGGCGGCAGCGAGTAGCGCACGCTCTGCGCCTTGCGCTCGGTCAGCACGATACCGGACTCGCGCAGCACGGCGAGGTGCTGCGACAGCGCCGATTGGCTCAACGGCACGCGCTCGTTGAGCTCGCTCACCGTCAGCGCGCCGGGCACCAGGTGACAGAGGATCATCAGCCGCTGCTCGTTGGCGAGCGCCCTGAGCAGGGCCGCCGCCTCGGCCGCGTGCGGTGACAGTTCCCGGGCCGCACGGGTGAGCGCGCTGGACGGGGCGCGGGTCTCGGCTACACGACTCATCGGCGTCGCCTCCTTCGCATACGGATTTACCCGATCAGTATAATCTACTATTGCTAATTTAGACATAGCTAATATAAGATGACGGCCGTGAGACGCCAGGGCGTTTTCGCCGTCCGGTTAAGGAGTGCTGCCATGACCATCGACCGCATCGTGCTCGCCTTCGCCGGCACCGTCGTGCTGCTCGGCCTGCTGCTGGGAGTTCTGGTGAGCCCCTGGTGGCTGCTGCTCGCCGCCTTCGTCGGCCTGAACCTGCTGCAGTCGGCGTTCACCGGCTTCTGTCCGCTCGCGCGGATCCTGAAAAGCTTCGGGTTCAAGCCCGGCGCGGCGTTCTGCTGATCCGCGGACCGGAGTCCCGAATGAGAGTCGTCCGCAGATTCGCGGCCTGCGCCGCCGGCGCACTGCTGCTTGCGGCCTGCAGCAGCAAGCCGGGCCCGCAAGCCCCCGCGACCGCGCCCGGGCCGCCGCTGCGGGCGACCATCGTTGAGCCCGTGCAGACGGCCGCGGAGTGGCGGCTCGACGGCACCGTCGAGGCCATCGATCACGCCACGGTGGCGGCTCAGACATCCGGCCGGGTCGCGGCCATTTACTACGACGTTGGAAGTTATGTCCCCGCGGGAGCGGTGATCGTCCGGCTGCGCGCAACCGAGCAGCATGCGGCCTTGCTTCAGGCCAGAGCGGCGCTACGCGCGGCGTCCGCGCGCGCGTCGGAGGCCGAGACGCGCTATCGGCGCATTCGCGACATGTACGACCGCCAAGTCCTGCCGAAAGCCGATCTCGATCGGGCCACTGCCGAGCGGGACGCGGCCGCGGCGCAGTTGAGTGCGGCGCGGGCCGCGGTGGCGGGCGCCGCGGAGGGCGTCGCCTACACCGAGGTCCGGGCGCCCTACGCCGGGGTCGTCACTCAGCGGCTGGTCCAGGTGGGCGAGACGGTCGTGCCCGGCACCCCGCTCATGAGCGGAGTCTCCCTGCAGCGTCTGCGGGTGGCGGTGAACATTCCTCAGTCGATCGTCGGTGCGGTCCGCCGCAACATGAAGGCGGCGGTCTATGCGGATGGGAAGCGGATCGAGGCGACCCACGTGACCGTCTTTCCGGTCGCATCGACGCCCTCCAATACCTTCCGGGCGTGGCTCGATCTTCCGCAGAGCCTCCCGGGCGTCGATCCCGGCATGCTCGTCAGGGTGGGCATGGTCGTCGGCCGGCGCGAGCGGCTGCTGGTGCCCGCGAGCGCGATCGTGCGGCGCAGCGCGGTGACGGCCGTATACCTCGTCCGGCAGGGCGGCTGGACCTCGCTGCAACAGGTGCGGCTGGGGGAGCCCTACGGGGATGGCTTCGAGGTGCTCTCGGGCCTGATGCCGGGTGACCGGGTTGCGCTCGACCCTCTCGCGGCGATGCAGCGCCTCGGCCCGATGGCCGCCGAGTCGGGCGGCGCGCAATGAGCGACGATCTCGGCGCGAGCGGGCGCCTGGCGCGTCGCTTCCTGCACAACCAGCTGACGCCGCTGCTGGCGATCGCGGCGCTCTTCCTCGGGCTCTTCGCACTGCTGGTGACCCCGCGGGAGGAAGACCCCGACATCAACGTCACCTTCGCGAACATCTTCATTCCGTTTCCGGGCGCCTCTCCGAGCCAGGTCGAAGCCCAAGTCGCCACGCCCATGGAGCACGTGCTGTCGGAGATCTCCGGCATCAAGCACATCTATTCGGTCTCGCAGCCCGGGCTGGCGATCCTCACCGTGCAGTACGAGGTCGGCGAGCCGCGCACTCAGGCGATCGTGCGGCTCTACAACGCCATCTATTCGCACCAGGACTGGCGGCCGGCGAACGCCGGCATCCTGCCGCCGCTGATCCGGCCCATGGGCATCGACGATGTGCCGATCGTCACGCTGACGCTGTGGACGAACGATCAGACACGCGGCTCCTACCAGCTTGGGGAGGTGGCCCGGTCCATCGAGACGCAGCTGTTGCGGGTCCCCGGCACGCGCCAGGTGCAGACGATCGGCGCCCCGCAGAGCATGGTGCGCGTCGAGCTCGATCCGCAGAAGCTCGCCGGCTACGGCCTGACCGCCTCCGGGCTGGCCCGCTCGCTCGAGGCGGCCAACCTCGTGCGCCAGGCCGGCTCCCTCGTCGACCATGATCGCGACGTGCCGGTCCAGGCCGGTGAGTTCCTGGCCGGCCGCGAAGACGTGGCGAGCCTGGTGGTCGGCGTGTACCAGGGCCGGCCGGTGTATCTGCGAGACGTCGCCGATGTCACGATGCGGCCGGACCAGCCGGACTCCTACGTCTGGTTCGGCACCGGCCCGGGCGCGTCCGCGCGCGGCCTCGCTCCCGTTGCCTACGCTCCGGCGGTCACGCTGGCCATCGCGAAAAAGCCCGGCACCAACGCCATCACGATCGCACGGCAGGTGATCCAACGCGTGCAGCAGCTGCGCGGCACCTACATTCCCTCCGGGGTGCACGTCACCGTCACGCGCGATTACGGCGTGAGCGCGGACCAGAAGGCGAAGAAGCTCATCGAGAAGCTGATCTTCGCCACCGTATCGGTCGTGCTGCTCGTCCTGTTGAGCATGGGGCGCCGGGAGGCGGTCGTGGTCGGCGCGGCGGTCACCGTGACGCTGGCGGCCACCCTGTTCGGCTCGTGGGCGTGGGGCTTCACCATCAACCGGGTATCGCTCTTCGCGCTCATCTTCTCGATCGGCATCCTGGTGGACGATGCGATCGTGGTCGTCGAGAACGTCCATCGGCACATGCGCATGGGTGGCGGCACGCTGAGCGAGCTGATCCCGCGGGCGGTCGACGAGGTCGGCGGTCCGACCATCCTCGCGACGTTCACCGTGATCGCCGCGCTCCTGCCGATGGCCTTCGTGAGCGGCCTGATGGGCCCCTACATGAGCCCCATCCCGATCAACGCCAGCACCGGGATGCTGATCTCCCTCGGCGTGGCGCTGATGTTCACCCCGTGGCTGTGCCGCAAGCTCCTCGGCGCCAGCCACGTGCCGGCGACCGAGCATGCCCCGGCGCCGGCCCTGCTGCCGCTCTTCCAGCGCGTGGTCGGCCCCTTCCTCGCCGGCGGGAACGGCCGCAAGTACCGCCACCGGCTGTACTGGGGCCTCCTCGCGGCGATCCTGGTCGCGGTCGGCCTGGCGGTGACCGAGACGGTGGTGCTGAAGATGCTGCCCTTCGACAACAAGTCGGAGTTCGAGGTGATAGCGAACCTCCCGGCCGGCAGCACTGTGGAGACGACCGCACGGCTCCTCAACGCGCTGTCGCGCGTCATCGCGCGGGTGCCGGAGGTGAGCGACTATCAGGTGTACGCGGGCACCGCCGCGCCGACAACCTTCAACGGCCTGGTGCGCCAGTACTACCTGCGCCACAGCCCCGAGCTCGGCGAGATCGAGGTGCAGCTCGTGCCGAAGGAGATGCGCCACCGCCAGAGCCACGCCATTGCCCTGGCGGTGCGGCCCGCGCTCGCCGCCGTGGCGCGCCGGTATCACGCCGCCATCCAGGTGGTCGAAGTGCCGCCGGGGCCGCCGGTGCAGGCCCCCATCGTCGCGGAGATCTACGGCCCCGACTACGCCGCGCAGGTGCGCCTGGCGCAGCAGGTGAGAAAGGTCTTCGACAGCACCCCGGGCATCGTCGACGTCGACGATTCCGTCGTCGCGTCCTCACCCCGGCTGGTGGTCGCCGTCGACCGGCAGAAGGCGGCGCTCCTCGGTGTCGCGCAGGCGCAGGTCACCCGCACGCTCGCGATCGGACTGTCCGGACTCGATGCCACCTATGTCCACGTGGGCCGCGAGCACGATCCGATTCCGGTGCGGCTCGAGCTGCCGGTGGCCGATCAGGCGCGCATCCAGAGCCTGCTCGCCCTCGAGGTGCGCTCCACGAGCGGAGCGCTCGTGCCCCTCGCGGACCTGGTGCACGTGAGCGAGAGCACGCGGCAGCAGCCGATCTATCAGAAGGACCTGCTGCCCGTCACCTACGTCACCGGCGACATGGCCGGCCGGCTCGACAGTCCGCTCTACGGCATGTTCGCCATCGTCTCGCGGCTGCGGCACTCGCCCCCGGGCGGCGTGCCCATCGCGCAGCACTTCATCCGCCAGCCCGACAATCCCAACACCTTCGCGATCAAGTGGGGCGGGGAATGGCAGATCACCTACGAGACCTTCCGCGACATGGGAATCGCGTACTCGGTCGGGCTCATGCTGATCTATCTGCTGATCGTCGGGCAGTTCGGCTCGTACTTCGTGCCCTTCATCATCATGGCGCCGATTCCGCTCACCATCATCGGCGTGATGCCGGGACACGC
>DAHUXV010000026.1 GCA_027306985.1 Gammaproteobacteria bacterium
CGGGCCCCGCCGCGTGGTGACGGCCGATCACACCCACACCTCGCCCGCGCCCTATCGGCTGGTCGACAACGACTACAGCCTGCTCGATGCCAGCGACCTGGTATTCGTCGATGCGCCGGGCACCGGCTACGGCCGCCTCGAGGGCAAGGGCGCGTCCAAGGCGTTCTACGGCGCCGATCCGGACGTGCATGCCTACTCGGAGTTCATCACCGAGTTTCTCTCGAAGTACGGCCGCTGGAATTCGCCCAAGTACCTCTTCGGCGAGAGTTACGGCACGCCGCGCTCGGCCAATCTCATCAACGTGCTCGAGACGCACGACAACATCGACTTCAACGGCGTGATCCTGCTCTCGCAGATCCTCAATTACGATGACTCCACGGGCCTCGTGCGCTTCAACCCCGGAGTCGATCTGCCCTACGAGCTCGCGCTGCCTTCCTATGCGGCGACGGCCTGGTACCACCACAGGCTCCCCGACAGCACCCAGCCGCTGAAGCCCCTGCTCACCAAGGTCGAGCACTTCGCCCTGACCGATTACGCGCAGGCGCTGCGCGAGGGCTCGCAGCTGAGCCCGGCCGACCGGCAGGCGATCGCCGCGAAGCTGCACGAGTACACCGGCCTTCCCGTCGCCTACCTCCTCAAGGCGGACCTGCGCATCGACGGCGGCCAGTTCGAGCACGAGCTGCTCGCCGGCTCGGACGAGACCACCGGGCGGCTCGACTCGCGCTTCAAGGGGCCCTCGCTCGATCCCCTGAGCGAGCGGGCCGAGTACGACCCGCAGTCGGCCGCCATCAGCTCGGCGTACGTCGCGGCCTTCAACGCCTACGCGCGCGACGATCTGCACTACGGCGCCGGGATGTACTACCGGCCTGAGATCCCGCTCTACCGCACCTGGAATTTCGCCCACCGGCAGCCGGGCGTGGACTTCGACCTGCCGCGGGCGCTCAACGTGATGCCGGATCTCGCCAACGCGATGATGCAGGACCCGAAGCTCAAGGTGATGCTGAACGGGGGCTACTTCGATCTCGCCACGCCCTTCTATCAGGGCATGTACGAGATGTCCCACCTGCCGATGGAGCGGCGCCTGCAGGCGAACATCCAGTATCACTACTACGAGTCCGGCCACATGGTTTACGTCCATGTGCCCGCGCTGAAGCGGCTGCACGACAACGTCGCCGCATTCATCGCGCAGACCGATCACCCGTAACTGCAGACCGACACCGGGGGATACCGTGATGCGACCCTGGGGCGCGCTCGCGCTCTGTGCCCTGCTGGCGAGCGGCGCGGCCGCTGCCGCGCCCCCCTCATCCGCCGCCCCCGGCCCGGCGGCAGCGGCCCTGCATCGCCTGTTCCGCACCGAATGGCAGCGGGAGATGCGCGAGCACCCGCTCGAGGCTTCTGGAGACGGCTTTCACCAGTACGACGGCCGCTGGCCGGACGTGAGCCTCGCGAGCCTCGCGCGCGAGCACGCCGGGGATCTTCACGCCCTCGCCCGCCTTGCCGCCATCGATCGCGCCCAGCTCGACCGCGAGGACCGGATCAGTTACGACCTGTTCCAGTATCGCTACCGGATGCGGGTCCAGGGTTACGACCTGAAGACCTACCTGATGCCGATGAACGAGCTCGACGGCATCCAGACCCTGAGGATCCTCACCCAGACCCTGCGCTTCCGGAATCTGGGGGATTACCGCCACTACGTGCAGCGGCTGCGGACCCTGGCACCGTACATGGATGAGACCATCGCGCTGCTTCGCCACGGCGTGCAGGCGGGAATGACCGAGCCGCAGGTGGTGATGCAGCGCGTGCCCCACCAGATCGCCGCCTATGTCGTCTCCGATCCGACGGCGAGCCCCTTCTACGCGCCCTTCAGGCGCATGCCGTCGATCATTGCGGCTCCCGAGCAGGCGAGGCTGCGGGCCGAGGCCACGAAAGCGATCGCCGGTGTGGTGACGCCGGCGTACCGGAAGCTGCAGAAGTACTTCGACGGCGACTATCTGCCCCACTGCCGCAAGACGATCGCCGCCGACGCGCTGCCCAATGGCAAGGCGTACTACGCCTACATGGTGCGCAAATACACGACCACCGACCTGACCCCGCGGCAGATCCACAAGCTCGGCCTGGAGCGGGTCGCCCAGATCCACGCCCAGATGCAGCGGGTGTTCGATCAGGTCGGCTTCAAGGGCAGCTACCCGGATTTCGTGCGCTACCTGCGCACCAATCCGCGTTTCTACTACAAGAGCCCCGCTCATCTGCTCGAGGCCTATCGCGCCGCGGCCATGCGGGTGAACCCGCTGCTGGTGAAGTATTTCCCGGTCTGGATCCTGCCGCGCGTGCCCTACGGCGTGCGCGCCATCCCGGCATCGCTCGCGCCCGACACCTACCCGGCCTATTCAGTGCCCCCGGCCGGTGACGGCAGCGTGGCGGGCTACGTGGCCGTCAACCTCTACAAGCCGCAGAGCCGGCCGAAATACGACATCCAGGTGCTCGTCTGTCACGAAGGCCGTCCCGGCCATCAGCTGCAGATCCCGATCGCGATGGAGCTGAAGGGCCTGCCGGACTTCCGCCGCTTCGACTACTACAGCTCCTACGGCGAGGGCTGGGCGCTCTACACCGAGTCGCTCTGCGGCCGCATGGGGCTCTACGGCAATCCTTACTCCCGGTTCGGCTACCTCGACTGGCAGATGTGGCGGGCGGTGCGCCTGGTGGTCGACACCGGCATCCATTCCGAAGGCTGGACCCGCGCGCAGGCGGTCGCCTACTTCGAGCACAACACGGCGCTCAGCACCCAGAACATCAACACCGAGGTCGACCGCTACATCGCCTGGCCCGGGCAGGCGCTCTCCTACATGATCGGCCAGATGGACATCTTCAAGCTGCGCGACGAGGCGCAGCGGACCCTCGGGGCGAAGTTCGACATCAAGGCCTTCCACGCCGCCGTCCTCGAGCACGGCGCCCTGCCGCTCACGATCCTCAATCGCGTCGTGGCTCGGTGGATCCGCAACCGCCAGCAGGGCGCGCCGGAGCACCGCCCCGCGATGTAGCGCTCAGGGGCCGGGGGGCTTCTTCCAGCTCACCTTGTCGCCGACGGCGAGCCCGAGCCGCTTCGCCTCGCCGCCGCTGATCTCCAGCACCGCGATCACCGGCTCGTCGGAGGACAGCACGGCGAGGGAGAACGGCCGCGCGTTCGCGATGATCTTCTCGATCCGGCCGTCCTCGCCCACGAACACCATGTCGAGCGGGATGTAGGTGTTCTTCATCCAGAAGTGCGCCACCTGCGGCGCGCTTTCCGGAAACAGCATCCCCTCGCTCCGCGGCAGGTCGCGCACGAACATCAGTCCCTGCTCCTGACGCAGCTGCGTATCGGCGATCCAGACCTTGAAGCGGTCCCGGTGTCCGTGCGAGACGATCTCGAGCGTCGTGCGCGGGAAGTGGGTCAGGCTCTCGATGGGAAGCGACTGCGCCGCGCAGGCCGCGGCCAGCGCGCCGGCGAGAACGATTCCCACAGCCCAAGTCAAATGCAGAGGACGGCGCTGACTGCTCACGAACGGATACCCTCGCTCTTGCTCATAAAGTGTTGAAATCGACGCGGCCGGCGAAATCGAAGCTCGTGACCACGATCCGCCGGCGTCCACTCAGGTCGTTGACGGGCGCGATGCAGAACCCGTGCGCCACCACCCGGTACGCGCGGGGCCTCGCCACGCCCCTGCGCGGCGCAGCCGGGCGGGCGTGCGCCTCGCCGACTCCGCCCCGAGGTGGACTTTGAGCGTCGCTCTTGCCGATGGGTTCCTGCATCAGGCGATCCACGGTGCAGTTGAGGTCTCCCTGCGTCGCAAAGAGGAGCTTGCGGCCCTCGAAGATCACTGTCAGGTTCGTCGGCAGCTCCCGGCCGGGTCGACCCATCCTTGCACCGGAGATGCCGAAGATCATTCGCACGCGCCCGGCAGATCCCACGCGGCCCTCGAACCCCATCCGCAGGCCGCCACCCTCGAGCCGCGGTCCTCCCTCGCACTTCAAGGCTGCCCCACGCAGGTCGACATCCAGCCGCACGGCTCCCCGGATTTGGGCCCGCAAGTACGCTTTGCTCCGCGGCAGACAGCGACCGCCGAGCGACGGCGCCGGCAGGCCGGCGCCCGGAACCGGCTGCCGCTGCGCCCGTGCCGGCGATCCCGCTGCGCCCGCCGCGACCAGGAATGAGACGCCGGCTGCCATCATCACCCGCCAGTAGAGACTTCGCATGCGGCACAGTCTACCGGCGCCGAGGTTTACAGGAATTTTATAAACTCCCTGATTTCCATATAAATGGGCCGTCCGGCTCCGGCCACCCGCGTGGGTCGAACCCGTGCGACTGTCCATGGCCTCCGATACGAATAAACGGTATATTCGTATCGGGTTCTGATACGAATAGGCGAATGGCCCGGTACATCTGGCAGCGACTCGATTGGCCCCGGTGGCGCTGGACCGCGGCACGGCTCATGCCCCTGCTCCAGGGCGTGCAGCGCAAGCAGGATTTTCTGGCCGGCCTGGCCAGGGCGCTGGATGCGGACCATCTGAGTCTTGCGGTGGCGGAGCTCACTGCGCGCGAGACCGTGTCGACTTCGGCAATCGAAGGGGTGCGCCTGGATCCCGATGAGGTCCGCTCGTCCATCATGCGGCGACTCGGTTTGGGCGCCCGGTCGAAGGACGCCGATCGCCTCGCTCCCGCTGCGCGAGGCATGATCGATGTGCTCGCCGACAGCACCCAGAATCTGCGCATACTGACCCTCGAGCGGCTTTGCGCCTGGCACGGCTCCCTCTTTCCCGCCGGGCGCTCCGGTCTGTCTCTCATTCTCGTCGGGATCCTTCGCGGTGTGGGCCCGATGCAGGTTCTCTCCGGCCCTGTCGGCCGGGAGCGCGTCCATTACGAGGCGCCCCCGGGCAGCGGGCTGGAAGCGGAAATGCGCCGTTTCCTGCACTGGTTCAACGGTCCTCAGGACTCGAGTGCCACCGTCCGCGCGAGCATCGCGCACCTCTGGTTCGAGACGCTCCACCCTTTCGAGGACGGCAACGGCCGCCTGGGCAGGGCCGTGTTCGATCTGGCTCTCGCACAAAGCGCAGGTTTTCACTCTCAACGGACCTCACGCCTCTGGGCGGTGTCACCTGTATTGATGCGCCGCCGCAAGGAATACTACGCGCAGCTCGAAAGCGCCCAGAAGGGGAGCCTCGACATCACCGACTGGCTGGAGTGGTCCACGAGCTGTGTCGTGCAGGCGTACGACGAGGCGCGCGCCTGCATCGAGCGGGTAGTGCAGGTCGCCCACTTTTGGGCGCGCCACCGCGACACGCCTCTGACACCGCGACAGCGGCGATTGCTCGAGATGGCGCTCGCGCCGGACGATCCGGATGACGGCTGGCTTACGGCAAAGCGGGCGGCCCGGCAGACCAAGGTCGAGCGCGTCACCGCCTCGCGCGACCTCGCACGCCTCGAGCAGCTCGGGGTCATCGAAAGGGATCCCACCGCCGGTGGGCGGAGCACCCGCTATCGCGTCCGCCTCGGCAAGGAGCAGCCGGTGCTTCTCGTGCGGGACATCGACTGGTCCTGAGCGGCCGCCTGAGCTCAAGCCCCCGGCTTTGCCGCGATTTCTGCGTGGCCCTCCCTGAGCAGAGCCCCGCCCGACCCGCTAGACTGCGCGGTCTCATTCGCCGCAGGAAGCCCGACGCAGGATCGCAATGCGCAATACGCTCCTAGAGATCACTCCCGTCGTTCCGGAGACCCTGAAGCGCCTGCCCGAGCTGGCCGGCAATCTCTTCTTTTCCTGGCATCGGCCGATCCGCGCGCTGTTCGAGGACCTCGACCCTGAGCTGTGGAAGCAGACCAGCGGCAATCCGCGGCTGCTGCTGCGGTGCATCGCGCAGTCGAGCCTCGACCGGGCCGCACGGGATCCCGTGTACCTGGCGCGCTATCGCGAGGGTCTCGAGGCCCTCGACGCCTATGTGACCGCGCCCGCCCCCCGCGGCGGAGAGCCCCTGGTGGCCTACTTCTGCGCCGAATACGGCTTCCACGAGAGCTTCCCCATCTATTCGGGCGGCCTCGGCGTCCTCGCCGGCGATTACTGCAAGTCCGCGAGCGATGGAAGCGCCAACTTCATCGCCGTGGGCCTCCTGTACGAGCAGGGCTACTTCACCCAGACGGTGGACAACGACGGAGTGCAGCACGCGGAATA
>DAHUXV010000169.1 GCA_027306985.1 Gammaproteobacteria bacterium
GAGCAGCGCCCCAATCCCTACATCACGCGCGAGCTCGCGTTCGATTTCCATTACTTCTTCATGCGCAAGCTCTGGTTCGCGCACATGGCCCGGGCGCTGGTCGCTTTCCCCGGCGGCCTGGGTA
The DNA here is from genome assembly GCA_027306985.1 of Gammaproteobacteria bacterium. Lineage (GTDB taxonomy): Bacteria > Pseudomonadota > Gammaproteobacteria > Steroidobacterales > Steroidobacteraceae > 13-2-20CM-66-19. The sequence continues at coordinate 125 of DAHUXV010000169.1, forward strand.
CGCTGGACGAGCTGACCGAGATCCTGACGCTTGCCCAGACGCGCAAGCTCTCCCGCTCGATTCCGGTGATTCTCTACGGCTCGGCCTACTGGAAGGAGATCGTGAATTTCGAGGCGCTCTGCCGCCACGGCATGATCGCCGAGGAGGACCTCGGGCTCTTCGAATACGCCGAGGACCCTGCGGGGGCGCTGCGCTGCCTGCAGCAGCGGCTGGTGGCGGAAGCGAAGGAAGAGCCTTCACCGGCATTCGCCCATTCGCACCACGAGGCGAGGCCCGTCGGCCGATGATCCCATCGTCATGCGTGTGACCTTCCTCGGCGCCGCGGGAGCCGTGACCGGCTCGAAATATCTGCTGCAGCTCGGCGCGCGGCGCGTGCTCGTCGACTGCGGGCTCTTCCAGGGCGTGAAACGCCTGCGCGAGCGGAACTGGCAGCCGCTGCCGTTCGAGCCGCGGTCCCTGGATGCGGTGCTGCTGACCCACGCCCACATCGACCACTCGGGCTATCTGCCGGTGCTCGTCCGCGAGGGCTACCGCGGTCCGGTGTACTGCACCGAGGCGACGCGCAGGCTCCTCGCGCTGGTGCTGCCCGATGCCGCGCGGCTGCAGGAAGAGGAGGCGGAGTTCGCGAACCGGCACGGCTTCTCCAAGCATGCCCCGGCGCGGCCGCTCTACACGGAGGGCGATGCGCGTGCGGCGCTCGAGCTGCTCCACCCCGTGGCCTTGCCGTCCGACATCGCGGTCTGCGCCGGAGTTGGCGCGAGTTACACCCGTGCGGGCCACCTCCTGGGCGCCGCCTCGATCCGGATCGAGGCCCTGGGCGAGGGCGACAGCGAGAGCATTCTCTTCTCAGGCGATCTCGGGCGCACGCACGACCCGCTGATGCGCGCGCCCGATCCGCCGCCGGCGGCCGACCGGGTGGTGATCGAGTCGACCTACGGGGACCGGCTGCACTCGAACGTCGATGCGGAAACCGAGCTCGCGGCCCCTCTCGAGCGCACGCTCGCGCGCGGCGGCGTGGTCGTCGTGCCGACCTTCGCCATCGGGCGCGCGCAGCTCCTGCTGCATCTGATCGCGCGGCTCAAGGCCAGGGGAGCCATTCCCGACGCGCCGGTGTACCTCAACAGCCCGATGGCGGAGGATGCGACGCCGCTCTACCAGGACTATCCGCACGAGCACCGATTGAGCGCCATCGAGCTGGCGGCGATGTCGCGCGTAGCGCACTTCGTCAACAGCGTCGAGGAATCGAAGACGCTCAACACCCGCGGGGGGCCCATGATCATTCTCTCCGCGAGCGGCATGGCGACCGGCGGCCGCGTGCTGCATCACCTCGAGGCCTTCGCGCCCGACGGACGCAACCTGGTCCTGTTCACGGGCTTTCAGGCCGCCGGCACGCGTGGCGCAGCCATGCTCGGCGGCGCCGATACGATCAAGGTCCACGGCCAGTGGGTGCCGGTGCGGGCCGAGGTCATGCAGCTTCGCGGGACCTCCAGCCACGCCGACTATCGGGAGCTCATCGGCTGGCTTGCCGGCTCGCCGCGGGCGCCGCAGCACGTCTTCGTCACCCACGGTGAGCCCGCGGCGGCGGACGCACTGCGTCAGCACCTGCGCCGCGAGCTCGATGTGGAGGTGACCGTGCCGGAGCAGGGCGAGAGCTTCTCCTGGGGACGGCCCGCAGCCGGCGCCCCGGCTAGATGACGCGCGAGAACCGCGGCGGCTGGGCCGCATCGGCGCGCGGGCCGAGATAGCGGTCGAAGCACATCGCGAGCAGGCGCAGCAGGAGCTGTCCGCGATCGGTGGCCCGGATCTCGCGCGCAGCGACGGTGACGAGGCCGTCGGCCTCGAGCGGCGCCAGCTTCGCGAGCGCCGCGGAGAAATATTCGGCAAAGGCGATGCCGTGGCGGTCCTCCACGGTGCGGATGTCGACCACGCCCTGGCACATGATCCGCTGGATCACATCCGCGCGCACGATGTCATCGAAGCTCGCGGCGAGCCCGCGCCAGATCGGCAGCCGTCCGGCATCGAGGGCTTCCTCCCAGTGCTTCAGATCGCGATGATTCTGGCTGAAGCTGTCAGCCACGTGACTGATGGCGCTGACGCCGAGCCCGATGAGGTCGCAATCGGCATGGGTGGTGTATCCCATGAAGTTGCGATGCAGATCGCCGCGCGCCCGCGCGCGGGCGAGATCGTCCCCGGGCAGCGCGAAGTGATCGAGGCCGATGTACCGGTAGCCGGCGGCGCCGAGCTCCCCGATGGCGAGGCGCAGCAGCGCCAGGCGGGTCTCGGCATTCGGCAGCGCGGCCGCATCGAGCTGCCGCTGCGCCTTGAACAGCTGCGGCAGATGCGCGTATCCGTACACCGCCACCCGGTCGGGACGGGCGCGGATCACCGCGCTCAGGGTCCGGCCGAAGCCGGCGACCGTCTGCAGGGGCAGCCCGTAGAGCAGGTCCACGTTGATCGAGCGGAAGCCGCGCTCCCGGCACTGCGCGATCGCCTCGAGCGTTTGCGCCTCGCTCTGGATGCGGTTGACGGCGCGCTGCACGTCCGGGTCGAAGTCCTGCACACCGAAGCTCGCGCGGTTGAATCCGAGCTGCGCGAGCGAGTCGATGAAGCCGCTCGCGAGGTAGCGGGGATCGAGCTCGACGGAATAGTCCCTGTCGGGACTCGCCGACAGCAGGAAGCCGCGGGAGAGGCCCGCGATCAGCCGGGAGAGCTGCTCCGGGCGCAGAAAGTTGGGCGTGCCGCCGCCGAGGTGCAGCTGGTGCACCGGGCGCTTCTCGGCGAGCAGCGGCGCGAGCAGCGCGACCTCCCGCGACAGGTAGTCGAGGTACCGGTCCGCCGCGGCGTGATCGCGCGTGATGATGCGGTTGCAGCCGCAGTAGAAGCAGGGGCTCTCGCAGAAGGGAATGTGGACGTAGAGCGAGAGGGGCGCCGCTGCCCCGCAGCGGCCGAGCAGGAGGTGACGCCGGTACTCGGCCTCGCCGAAATCGGGCGTGAACTCGCGCGCCGTGGGATAGGAGGTGTAACGCGGACCTGCCGTGTCATAGCGCCGCAGCAGGTCCGGATCGAGCTCCGCGGAGGATTCCATCCGCGGCATGCTAGCGTCCGCAGCCCGGCCGCGTATCAGGAATTGTGCCTACCGGAGGCCGCCGGAAGATGGGTGAGAATGTGCGGCCTGTGCTGCCCGAAGCTTTCCGCGGATTGCTCGCGCCGCAGGCGTACCCGCATCCGGTCGCCGGGGTGGATCTCATCGAGACCCACATTTCCTGGGTGCTGCTCGCGGGCGAGTTCGCCTACAAGATCAAGCGCCCGGTCCGGTATCCATTCGTCGACCTGCGCGCGCCCGAGCGGCGCAAGCTCCTCTGCGAGGAGGAATTGCGGCTCAATCGCCGGTTCGCCCCGGAGCTCTACCTGGACGTGTGCCGCGTGGTCGGCGGCGGGGGAGGGGCGAGAATCGCAACGGACGGCGCGGACGGTCCGGTCCTCGAGTACGCCGTGCGCATGCGCCGCTTCGAGGGGAAGCACGAGCTCGATCGGCTGCTCGAGCGCGGCGAGGTCGAGCCGCGCGAGCTGGAGCGCTTCGGCGGGCAGCTGGCCGCGGTGCACGCGACCCTGCCTGCCGCCTCGCCGCAGTCTCCCTGGGGACGCCCGGAGGAGCTCCGGGCGCTCATGATCCGAAACCTCCTCGAGTGCGCACACGCCTCCGAGGTCTTCGGCGCCGCTGAGCCGGTGCTCGCCTTGCGCGGCGCGCTCGAGCAGGCCCTGTCGAGTCGCGCCGACTCCCTGGCGGCGCGCCGGGCCGGCGGGCGGGTGCGCGAATGCCACGGCGACCTGCACTCCCGGAACATCGTGCGTCTCGGGGAGCGGCTGGTCGCCTTCGACTGTCTGGAGTACGAGCCGGCGTTCCGCTGGATCGATGTGGCCGACGAGATCGCCTTCCTCGCGAGCGACCTGACGGCGCGCGAGCGGCCGCTCCACGCCCACGCGTTCGTCGGCGGGTATCTCGAGCGCAGCGGCGACTACTCCGCCTGCCGGGTTCTGCGGCTCTATCAAGCCCATCGCGCGCTGGTGCGCGCCAAGGTCGCGGCGCTCGAGGCCGCCACGGCCGGGCAGATGCGGCGGCAGTCTCTGCGCCGCGAGCACGACCGGCTCACCGCCCATGCCGCAAAGTCACTCGCGCCCCGCACGCCCCTCCTGCTCGTCATGTGCGGACTGTCCGGCTCCGGCAAGACCTGGCTCGCGCGCCGGCTCGCCGAGCGGCTCGGCGCGGTGCAGATCCGCTCGGATGTCGAGCGCAAGCGCCGGGCAGGGCTCGAGGCGCTGGCGCGCACGCAATCGGCCGTCGCCGAGGGTCTGTACTCCAGCCGGATGAGCGCGGCCGTGTACGAGGACCTCGCGCGCGCGGCCGAGGACATTCTCGCCGGCGGCTGCAGCGCGATCGTGGATGCGGCCTGCCTGCGGCGCGGGCAGCGCAGCCGATTCGCCGACCTCGCCGCCAGGCTCGGGGTGCCGAGCCGGCTCGTGTATTGCGAGGCGCCCGTCGAGACCCTGCGTGCGCGCATCGACGCACGCGAGCGCGATGCCTCCGAGGCCGGAGCCGCGGTTCTCGACTGGCAGCTGAATCACTTCGAGCGTCTGCTTGCGCAGGAGCCGTTGGAGGCGATTCGCGTCGAGACCACGCGGCCGGAAGCGCTCGAGGCGCTGCTGCGCCAATTGCCTAGCGCCGGTTGCGATGCTCCAGGTCCTGCTCGCGCGAGATGATGTCGGCGAGCGCGCCGGCCTCGGCGGCGAGCTGCTTGAGCAGGTCATCGAGACAGACGATTCCGGCGAGCTTGCGCCGCTCGTCCATCACGGGGATGCGCCTCACCCCGTGGGCCTTCATCCGCTCGACCGCCTGCCCGGCATCCTCGGTCGTGCGGGCGATCACGACGGGCTTGCGCATGATCTCGCGCGCCGTGACCTTCGCCGGATCGCGCTCCCGGCCGAGCACTTCGACGACGATGTCGCGGTCGGTCACCACGCCGATCGGCGTCTGGTCCTCCTCGTCCTCGACCACTACGACATCGCCGACGTGCCGCTCCCGCATGAGTCGGGCTATGCCGAGCGCCGTGACCTCGGGAGCGCAGTGGACCACGTCGGGCGTGCAGATCTCTTTCAATAGCATGGCTCTGTCTCCTCGAGGCGCCGTCAGCGCGAGAGCACCTGTGCAAGCTGTATGAAGTCGGCGTCGAGCGGCTTGACCGTGTGAATGACGTCCGAGAGCGCGGTCGCGGTAACGCGTCCGCCGACGATTCCGAACAGAACTCCGTGGCGGCCGGCCGCCAGGTGCCGCACGGCCGCCGCGCCGAGCAGGGTTGCGCTCAGGCGGTCGAACCCGCAGGGGGCGCCGCCGCGCTGCACGTGCCCGAGCTTCGTGACGCGCAGCTCGAAGCCGAGCCGCTCGGCATGCTCGGTGAAATAGCGGGCGAGGGCGTCCGCATCGTGCGCGGCGCCCTCGGCGACGATGACGATCGCGTGACTCTTGCCGCGCTGATAGGCTTCCCGGATCGCCGTGGCGACCGCCTCCGGACTCTGCTCGGCTTCCGGGATCACGATGGCCTCGGCGCCGCCGGCGATGCCGGCCATGAGCGCCAGATAGCCGCAGGCGCGACCCATCACCTCGACGAGGAAGACGCGTCCATGAGCCGATGCCGTCACCCGCAAGCGGTCGATGGACTCGAGTGCGATGTCGAGGGCCGTCGTCGCGCCAAGTGTCACGTCCGAGCCAGCGAGATCGTTGTCGATCGTCGAGGCAACGCCGGTAACGCTGGCCCCGCGCCGCGAAAGCGCATGTGCGCCCGACTGGGAGCCGTTGCCGCCGATCACGACGAGGCCGCCGATGTCGCGCTGGGAGAGCTGCCGTACGGCGCTCGCCTGACCCTCGTCGGTCAGGAACGCCGGACAGCGGCTCGAGCCGAGCACCGTGCCGCCGCGCTCGATGATGCCGCCGACCTCCCGGGGACCGAGCGGCACGAAGTCGCCGGCGATCAGCCCCGTGTAGCCGTGGCGCACGCCGAGCATCTCGCAGCCGAGCGATACGCCGGTGCGCACGGCCGCGCGGATCGCGGCGTTCATGCCTGGCGCATCGCCGCCGCTCGTGAGGACTGCGATCCGCTTCATCAGCTTCGCAACACACCCTCGATGCGCTGCTCGTTGCGGACCGCGCCGGAGAGCTGGCCGATCTGCTCGGCGAGCATGTCGAGCACGTCATCGAGAGACAGAACGCCGGTGAGCAGGCCCCGCGACCCGACCACCGGCAGGCGGCGTACGCCCATGCGGCGCATGGTGCGCAGCGCCTGATCGATGGAGTCCGACTCTTCCGCCAGCACCGGCTCGCGGTTCATGACATCGCCGGCGGTGAGGAGCGTCGGATCGGCTCTGCGTGCGATGACGGAGATGACGATGTCGCGGTCCGTCAGCACCCCGACGGGTCTTCCGACCTGCGCGTGCGGCTCGGGCTCCACGACGATGAGAAAGCCGACATGCTGCTCACGCATCAGCTCCGCCGCCGCCACGAGATCGGTGCGGGGTGTGACGGTGATGACCTGGCGCCTGCAAATCTTTCCGACATTCATGGTGAGCCCTCCGCGGTCTGTTCACATCTCCGGCTCCGCGGCCGTGGGCCCCGCGGGCTTTTCCGGGCGCTCGGTCATCGTCGCCTCCGTGAGCAGGAGCACGCTGGCGACGGAGACCGCGTTCTCGAGCGCCGTACGCACGACCTTCACGGGATCGACGATGCCGGCCTCGAGGAGATCGACGTAGCGCTGGCCGGCCGCATCGAAGCCGACATTGCCGCTCCCGTGCAGCATCCGATCGACCACGACGCCGCCGTCGGCGGCCGAATTCTCCGCGATCCGGCGGGTCGGCGTCTCGAGCGCCCGGCGCAGGATCTGCACCCCCGTGCGCTCATCGCCGGCGCACTGCGCTTCCAGCGCGGTCACGGCGCCGGTCGCGCGCAGCAGCGCCAGCCCGCCGCCCGGCACGATGCCTTCGGCCACGGCGGCTTTGGTGGAGCTGATCGCATCGTCGAGCGCTTCCTTCTTCGTCTTCATCTCCGACTCCGACGGCGCGCCCACCCGGATCACGGCGACGCCGCCCGAGAGCTTCGCCAGGCGCTCCTCGAGCTTCTCGCGGTCGTAGTCGCTCTTGGTGTCCTCGATCTCCTTGCGGATGGAGCGTATGCGGGCTTCGATCCGCGCCTTCTCGCCCGCGCCGCCGATGATCGTCGTGTCGTCCTTGCCGACGACGATGCGGTCGGCGCGTCCGAGCTGCGACAGCTCCACGTCCTCGAGCTTGGTGCCCAACTCCTCGGAGATGACTTCCGCGCCCGTGAGCGTGGCGATGTCCTGCAGCATCGCCTTGCGGCGGTCGCCGAACCCCGGCGCCTTGACCGCGGCGCTCTTGAGCACCCCGCGGATCTGATTGACGATGAGCGTTGCGAGCGCCTCGCCCTCGATCTCCTCGGCGATGAACAGGATCGGCTTGCCGGACTTGGCCACCTCCTCGAGCAGCCGCAGCATGTCCTTCAGGATGTTGAGCTTTCGGTCGCAGATCAGGACTTAGGCATGCTCCAGCACGGCCTCCATGCCGGTCGCGTCCGTGACGAAGTAGGGCGAGAGATAGCCGCGGTCGAACTGCAGCCCTTCCACCACCTCGAGCGCCGTCTCGGTGGTCTTCGATTCCTCCACCGTGATGACACCGTCGCCGCCGACCTTCTCCATCGCCTCGGCCACGAGCTCGCCGATCGCCGGATCGTTGTGGGCGGAGATGGTCGCCACCTGCGCCTTCTCCCTGCGGCTCTCCACCGGCTTTGCCATGGCCTTCAGCGCCTTCACCGCGGCTTCGAGCCCGCGATCGAGACCGCGCTTGAGGTCTATGGCGCTGGCGCCGGCGGCGACGTTGCGCACGCCGTCGGCGTAGATCGCCTGGGCGAGTACGGTCGCGGTGCTGGTGCCGTCGCCCACGACATCGCCGGTCTTCTCGGCTGCCTGGCGCAGCATCTGCGCGCCGAGGTTCTCCTCGGGGTCCTCGAGCTCCATCTCCTTGGCGATGGTCACCCCGTCGTTGCAGACGATCGGCGTACCCCACTTCTTCTGGATCAGCACGGATTTGGATTTCGGGCCAAGGGTGATGCGCACGGCGTCCGCGAGCCGGGTAGCCCCGCGGAGCACCTTCTCGCGCGCGGCGGACTGAAACAGCACCCGCTTGGCGGTCATGAGCTTCAGACCCGGACGGTGATCTCGTTGTGAACGGCCGCGACTCCGGGCGCGGCCCACGCGGCCTGCTGGGCTTCGTCGCGCTCCGCCCACGAGCGCACCTCGCCGCGCAGAGTGATGTCGCCGCCGCGGGCGTCGATCGTGATGTTGTGGGCGTCTATGAGCGCATTGCGGCGAAACGCCTCGGCGATTTTCCCCTGGATCTCGGCGGGCGCGGTGCGGGGCTTGAGGCTGATGGAGTTGCGCACGCTGAGCACGCCGCGCACGCGCCTCACGGCCGCTTCCGCGCGCTCGCGCTCGTAGTGCCAGTCGACGGTGCCCTCGAGGCCCACGTGACCTTCCTTGACGATCGGCCGGATTCTCTCCCAGGCGAGCGGCAGCTCGATCTTGAGCGCCGCGAGCGCATCGCGCGCGAGCTCCGGATCGGTCGGCCTGCCGCCGCCGAGCGGCCAGCGCACGGCGAGGTCGTTCGCCACCGCGGCCACGCCGGCGACCCGCTTCACGGCCGCCTCGGCGCGATACTTCTCATAGGCGCTCGCGGCGTAACCCGTGAGGGTCACCACACCGTTGCCGACCTTGACGGCGATGTCGGTCTCGTTGATCTCCGGGGCCCACTTGAGCTCGGCTTCCACGTCTCGCTCGATGTCGCTGTCTGCTCTCATGGTCCGATCCTCCAACGCTACGTGAAGCCATCGTGAGCCGCGCGGCAGCGCGTGGAAATACGCGGAACTACATAGCGGCGGCCGCGCGCTCGCCTCATGGCAGGGGGGAAGCGGCCGCCGAAGTCATGACCGGACCGCCCCCTGCGGATGTCTGCTCCAGCTTCAGAACGCTCGCGGTGGTCTTGATCACGACATCGGGATTGAGGCTGATCGAGTCGATGCCGAGGTGTACCAGGTATTCCGCGAGCTCGGGGTAATCCGAGGGCGCCTGGCCGCAGATGCCCGAGTGACGCCTGTTGCGCCGACAGCCCTCCACGGCCATTTGCAGCATCCGCTTCACGCCCGCGTCGCGCTCGTCGAAGTCGAAGGCGACCATCGCGGAGTCGCGATCGACCCCCAGTGTCAGCTGGGTGAGGTCGTTCGAGCCGATGGAAAAGCCGTCGAAGAGCTGGCTGAACTCGTCGATCAGCAGCACGTTGTTCGGGATCTCGCACATCACGTGGATCTGCAGGCCGTCCCGGCCGCGCTCCAAGCCGAGCTCGGCCATGCGCGCCACGACCCGCGCGCCTTCCGCGACGCGGCGGCAGAACGGGATCATCAGCTGCAGGTTGGTGAGACCCATCGTCTCGCGCACGCGCTTCATCGCCGCGCATTCCAGGGCGAAGCCTTCCGCGTAGGCGGGATGCGTGTAGCGGGAGGCCCCGCGAAATCCCAACATCGGGTTCGCCTCCTGCGGCTCGAACCAGCGGCCGCCCGGCAGGCTGGCGTACTCGTTGGTCTTGAAGTCCGACATCCGCACGATCACGGGTTTCGGATGGAAGGCCGCGGCGATCGTGCCGACCCCCTCCGCCAGGCGCTGCACGAAGTAGTCGGCCGGGCGCGGGTAGTCCCGGGCGAGCTCGAGCAGGGCGCGGCGCTCTTCCTCGTCCGCCACGCGCTCCGGATGCAGCAGCGCCATCGGGTGCGCCCTGATGTATTCCGCGATGATGAACTCCATCCGCGCGAGCCCGACGCCGTCGTTCGGCAGGAAGCTCGCCTGGAAGGCGAGCTCCGGATTGCCCAGGATCAGCATGATCTTGGTGCGCGGCCGCGGGAGGCTCCCGACGTCGGTGCGCCGTACCTCGAAGGGGATCGCGCCGGCGTAGACTCTGCCGAGGTCGCCCTCGGCGCAGGAGACCGTGACCGTCTCGCCGGTCTTCAGTCTCTCGGTGGCGCCTTCCGCGCCGACCACCGCCGGAATGCCGAGCTCGCGCGCGATGATCGCCGCATGACAGGTGCGCCCGCCGCGGTTGGTCACGATGGCGGCGGCCTGCTTCATGATCGGCTCCCAGTCGGGGGTCGTGATGTCGGTCACGAGGACCTCGCCGGGCTTGAATTCCGCGAGATGCGCCGCGCTCGCGATGACGCGCGCGACGCCCCCGCCGATGCGAGTCCCGACGGCGCGCCCCGCGACGAGAGAGGCGCCCGTACCCTTCAGCGTGAACTCCTCGAGGAGCCCCGCGCGCTTCTGCGACGCCACCGTCTCGGGCCGCGCCTGGACGATGTACAGCCGCCCGTCGAGGCCGTCTTTCGCCCACTCTATGTCCATGGGAACGGGATGTCCCGCCCGCTCGCTGTAGTGACGCTCGATCCGGATGGCGTATTCCGCAAGGGTCAACACCTCGGCGTCGGTCAGGCAGAATCGCTCCCGATCCGCCTGCGGCGTGGGAATGTTCCGGGTCGTCTCGCGCGTCCCGCCTTCCGCGTACACCAGCTTGATCTTCTTGCTGCCGCGCGTGCGTCGCAACACGGCGCGATGGCCCTGCTCGAAGGTCGGCTTGAAGACAAGGAACTCGTCCGGGTCGACGGCGCCCTGGACGATGTTCTCGCCGAGACCGTAGGCTGCCGTCACCATGACGACGTCGCGGAATCCGGTCTCCGTGTCGATCGTGAACGTGACGCCGCTCGAGGCGAGGTCGGAACGGACCATCTTCATGATGCAGACGGAGAGCGCGACCTTGAAGTGATCGAACCCCTGATCGATGCGGTAGTGGATCGAGCGGTCGGTGAAGAGACTGGCGAAGCAGCGCCTGACCGCATCGAGAAGCCGCTCCTCGCCCCGCACGTTGAGAAACGTCTCCTGCTGACCGGCAAAGCTGGCGGTGGGCAGGTCCTCCGCCGTGGCGGAGCTGCGCACCGCGACGCTCACCTCCTGTCCGTATTGGGCGCGCAGCGCGCGATAGGCTTCGAGAATCTCGCCGCGCAGGTCTTCGGGCAGTGGGGCGCCATAGACGATCTCGCGCGCGCGGCGGCCGCGCCGGGCGAGGTCCTCCATGTCATCGGCCCGCAATCCCTGCAGTGCTTCGCGCAGCGGCTGCCAGGCCCGCGCCTGCTCGAGCACGTAGCGATACGCCTCGGCGGTGATCGCAAAGCCGTTGGGCACCTCGATGCCCTGCGGCGACAGCCTGCGATACATCTCCCCGAGGGATGCCGTCTTGCCGCCGACGAGCGCGACGTCATCGGCGCAGATCTGGTCGAAGAAGCGGATGTGACTGCTGGCGGGCATGGGCGGCTCCCGATCCGATGCGGCCATGGTCGCCGCAGGCGGCGCGGCCGCGCCATACGCATTGTTGGCAATGTGCCGCCGGCGCGCTTCGAGGCAGCATCAGGATCATGAGCACGCCGGGCATCCACAACGCGGACATCGCCGATGCCTTCGAGGAGATGGGCGACCTGCTCGCCATCGAGGGGGAGAATCCCTTCCGCATCCGCGCCTACCAGAGAGCGGCGCAGGTCGTGCGCAGCCTTCCCCGCGAGCTCGCCGAGATGGCGGACGAGAGCGAGTACGACGCGCTGCCCGGCATCGGCGAGGATCTTGCCGCGAAGATCGGCGAGCTCCTGGCCACGGGACATCTGGGTGCGTTGGAGAAGCTGCGCCGACAGGTGCCGCCCGGCGTGCGCGAGCTGCTCGGCCTGCCCGGCATGGGACCGGTGCGGGTGCGCGCGCTGATGACCGGGCTTCGTGTCAGGGATCGGCGGGAGCTGAAGCGAGCGCTCGCCTCGGGGCGGCTGGCGAAGCTGCGCGGCTTCGGGCCCGTGCTGTTGTCGCGTCTTCAGGCCGCGCTCGCCGCCGAGCCCACGCCGCCCGAGGCGCGCAGGCTCCCTCTGTCGGTAGCTGCGCAATACGCCGAGCCGCTGCGGCGTTACCTGGGCTCGATTCCAGGAGTCACCCGGGTGGAGATCGCGGGCAGCTATCGCCGCGGCCGGGATACGGTGGGAGATCTGGACGTGCTGTTGTGCGCGCCCGCGGGAATCGACCCGTTCGGGCCGCTCGAGCACTATCCCGACCTGCGCGAGCTGTCCGCATCGGGCACGACCAAGGCCTCGGGTGTCCTGCGCAACGGCCTGCAGGTGGACCTGCGCGTGGTGCCGAAGGAAAGCTTCGGGGCGGCCCTGCAGTACTTCACCGGCAGCAAGGACCACGGCATCCGGCTGCGCCGCCGGGCCCGGGAGCGCGGCCTGAAGCTGAGCGAGTATGGCCTGTTCCGCGGCGACAGGCGCATCGCCGGGGAGACGGAGGAGCGCGTCTACCGGGCGCTGCGGCTCGACTTCGTCCCGCCGGAGCTGCGGGAGGATCGAGGGGAGATCGAGGCGGCCGCGCGGCACGCGTTGCCCGTGTTGATCGAGGGTGCCGATCTCGAGGGAGACCTGCACGTGCACACGGACGCTTCCGACGGGCGCGATTCCCTCGAGAAGATGGGCGCCGCGGCGCGGGCGCGCAAGCTTTCCTACATCGCGGTCACCGATCACGCCAAGCACCTCGGCATCGTGCACGGCCTCGATGCCGACCGGCTGGCGCGCCAGGGCGAGGCGATCGACCGGATGAACGACGAGCGCCGCGACTTCACGATATTGAAAGGCGCCGAGGTCGATATCCTCGAGGACGGCCGGCTCGCTCTGGCGGACGCGGTGCTGGCGAGGCTCGATGTCGTCATCGTCGCGATTCACAGCCATTTCGGCCTCACCGAGGCGAAGCAGACGGCCCGGGTGCTGCGCGCCCTGGAGCGGCCGCACGTCTCCATTCTGGCGCACCCCGGCGGGCGCCTCCTGGGCGAGCGCGAGCCGTATGCGCTCGACTTCGAGCGCGTGCTCGATGCGGCGCGCGACCGCGGCTGCTTCCTCGAAGTGAACGGCCAGCCTCTGCGGCTCGATCTCGACGACATCCACATCAAGTCCGCGCGCGATCGGGGCGTGCTGCTCGCGATCGGGAGCGATGCCCACTCGGCCGATCAGCTCGCCAATGTGGACGGAGGCGTGCGCCAGGCGCGGCGCGGCTGGGCGCGGCGCGAGGACGTCGTCAACACGCGCCCCCTCGGCGAGCTGACCGGCCTCCTGCGCCAGGCCCGCTCCCGGCGGGCCGGATCCGCAGTAGTCCGTATTCCGCCGCCCGCGGCCCTGGTGCACGCTCGGCCTCGGGTGAGACCCTCATCGTGACGGGAGCCGTGTCATGACAAGATTGTCTGGAACGACTTTGGACGGCGCCAGCCGGCCCGAAGAGCGAGGCGCCGGCACGGGGCTCCGCAATCCGGGTGCGGGCCGCGCGCAGGTCGGCCAGTGGTACGCGCGCCGGGACAAGGGCGAGATCTTCCAGGTGATCGGTGTCGACGAAGCGTCGCGGACGGTCGAGATCCAGGCTTTCGACGGCGATCTGGACGAGATCGACGAGGACACCTGGGCGGCGCTGCCGCTCGCGCTCGCGGCGCAGCCGGAAGACTGGACCGGCCCGGTGGACGACGTCGAGCGCGACGACCTCGGCTATTCCGAGACCGAGATGACCGGCGCCGACTGGTCCGAGCCCCTGCAGCAGCTCAGGGCGGAGCGCGAAGAGCCCGGATCGTCGCGGCGGGCGATCCCCGCGGAGGAGGACGAGGGCGAGCCGCAAGGCGAGGACGCTTCGGTGGAAGCTCTGGTGCGCGCGCGCCCGGTGTTGCCGGAGCGCACGTAACCTACAGGAGCGATGCGAGAGGCTCGCCGGCGGTCATGCGCCCGATCACCCGGGCGATGAGCGGCGCGATCGGCAGAACGATCAGCCGGCTCGAGCACGCGGCGGAGAAATCGATGCCCACACTGTCGGTGGTGACGATGCTGGAGATCGCGTCCGCGGCGAGCAGCGCGTCGAGACCGGCAGGCAGCGGCATGTGCGTCACGGCGGCATGCACGCTTTGCGCCCCTGCGCGGCGGCAGGCCTCGGCCGCGCGGATCAGCGTCCCGCCGGTCGCACAGAGGTCATCGAGCACGACCGCGGCGCGTCCCGCCACTTCGCCCGCGAGCAGGCCCGTCGCGACAACTCCCTGCGCGCGGCGCTTCTCCACGAACGCGAGCTCGACCTCGCCCCCGATCCGGGCTGCCAGGCGCTCGCGAAAGATCTGCGCACGCTTGATCCCGCCGACATCGGGCGAGACGACGGCGAGCCCGCGGCCGGTCATCTGCCGGGCAAAGTGGTCCACCATCATCGGGATCGCCGTCAGGTGTATGGTTGGGACGCGGAATGCGTTATCGAACGCGGCCGGGTTGTGTACGTCGAGCCCCACCAGCTGCGTCGCGCCGGCGGCCTCGATCAGCTCCGCCACATAACGCGAGGTGACCGGGTCGCGCAGTTGCGTGCGACGGTCCTTGCGCGCGAACGCGAGATAGGGCAGCACGGCGATCGCGGCCGCCGCGCCGCCATCGCGCAGCAGCTGCAGCAGGAAGAGCAGCCGCACCAGACGCTCGCACACGGGCGCTTCCCCGGTTCCGGCCAGGCTCTGCAGCACGAACACCGCCCGGCTCCGGACCGACTGGAGCGGCCGCAGCTTCAGCTCCCCGCCATCGAAGCGGCGCTCCTCGAGCGGGATCAGCGGCAGAGCCGACTCGGCGGCGATCGCGCCGGCGAGGGCACGGCTCTCTGCCGGTGCAATCAGGCAGGGAGCGCTCCACACGGCGGACATGGTGTTACCTCGTCTTCCCGGTCAGTCAGCTTCACGCCCGGCCTCGCAGCAGTGGGCGTCCGCCCGTCGCAAGATGTATTCCGGCGGCCGGGTCGCGACGATCCCGGGGCGTGCTCCCTCCTCGAACACCGTGCAGCCTTTCAGCCCGAGCCGGTAGGCGCCTTCGAAGACGTCGCTCACGTCGTCGAGCGTTGCCTCCCGTCCCAGCGCGACGGTCTTGGAGATCGAGCCGTCGACGAACTCCTGCAGCGCGGCCTGCATGAGCAGTTGCTCGCGCGCCGGTATCGCGCCGCGGTCGAGCACCTCTGGAACGCGCGCCGCATCGGGAACGAGCCGCCGCCAGAGCTCATAGGCCGGATCGCTCACGGAAAACTCGCGCGGCGTGCCGTCCGCATCCAGCACGCGGCGCGCCGCCTGGAGACGGAAGATGGGCTCGATTCCGCTGCTCACGTTGCCGGCGAGCAGGCTGATGGTCCCGGCGGGCGCGATCGCCAGCAGGTGACTGTTGCGGATGCCGTGGCGGCGAATGCCGGCCTGGATGGCCTCGGGAAGGCGGCGGATGAATGGCCGCTGCGCGTGACTGCCGGCGTCGAAGCGCTCGAACGGTCCGCGCTCGCGCGCCAGCTCCACCGAAGCCTCGTAGGCGGCATCGCGCACCGCGCGCATGAGTCCGGCGGCGGCCTCGCGCGCACCCGGGGAGTCGTAGCGCAATCCGAGCATGGCGAGCGCATCGGCAAGGCCCGTGAGCCCGAGGCCGACGCGGCGCGAGCGGTGCGCCTCCAGGCGCTGGCGGTGCAGCGGAAACCGGGAGATCTCGATCACGTCGTCGAGGAACCGGACGGCAACCCGGGCCGTATCGGTCAGCGTTTCGCGCTCGAGGCGGGCGGAGGGTGTGAACGGGTGGCTCACGAAGCACGTCAGATTGAGCGAGCCGAGATGGCAGGCCCCATAGGGCGGCAGGGGCTCCTCGGCGCACGGATTGGTGGCGCTCAGGGTCTCGGCGTAGCCGAGATTGTTCTCGGCGTTGATGCGGTCGATGAACAGAACGCCCGGCTCGGCCGAATCCCGCGCCGCCGCGCACAGCTGCCGCCACAGCTCGCGCGCGCGAACGGACTTCGAGATGCGGCAGAGGACAGGTTGCGCGCTTGCGCTCCACGCGCGCTCGAGATGGGTCGCGGCGGCGGAATCGTCCGTCGCCTGCTGCGGGAAGAGGAGCGGCCAGAGGGCATCGGCGCGCACGGCCTGCATGAAGGCCTCGGTGACGAGCACGGAAAGGTTGAAATGGCTGAGCGCGCCGGCGGATCGCTTGGCGGCGATGAATTCCTCGATGTCCGGATGATCGCAGCGCAGGGTGGCCATCATGGCGCCGCGGCGAGCGCCGGTGGACAGAATGGTCGCGCACATGGCATCCCACACGCGCAGGAAGGATACCGGTCCCGATGCGATCATCCCCGTCGTGCGGGCGCGACTGCCGCGCGGGCGTAACGTGGAGAAGTCGTAGCCCACGCCGCCGCCCTGCTGCATGGTGAGAGCGCCTTCCTTCAACGCCTCGAAGATGCCCGGGATCGAGTCCTCGATCGGCCCCATGACGAAGCAGTTGGCGAGCGTCACCTGCCGCGCGACCCCGGCGCCGGCCAGGATGCGCCCTGCCGGCAGGAAGCGAAAGCCGTCCACGATGCGGCGGAATTGCGCCTCCCAGAGAGGCGGATCGCGCTCGATGGCGGCGACGCTGCGGGCCACCCGATCCCAGGTGTCTGCGATCGAGCGCTCCGGCGGCCGCGCGTCACCGTCCCGATAGCGCGTGCGCCAGATGAAATGCGACAGGGTTTCGGGCTCGGAGGCCAACATTACCGCGCGCCTCGATCTGTCGTGGAGCTATCGCGCCTGGTGTGCGATGCGGACCGGCCGAAGGGCGGGGGACCGCCCCTTTTGCCAGTACACGCGGCATAGAGCCGCCGCCGCCTCGTCCATCGCGGCCGTCAGGTTGCAGATCCAGCGCCCGGGAGCGCTGTGCGCGTAGAGCAGGGTCGGGGTGCTTCGGCGTATCGTCATGACGGTGCCCTCGAATCGACGCGCCGCCCCTCGAGCGGCTGTCGGCAGGCTCCCACGGGACCCGGGGGCGGAGAAATTCGTAGTCGTCGCGCCGCGATACGTGGGAGCCGGCCGCGAATCCGTACTAGTGCGAATGCCCCGCGTGTGCCGCCGCCATGAACAATCGCCCATGCCTCGCAACCCAGCCGCCTCGCCACCGAGCCGCGCGGACGCGGCCGTGCGCGAGAAGGTCGCCTGGCTCGCGGATCCGCGTCATCACCCGGGGCGGCCGCGAGCGGTCGCGGTCATCGAGACTCATTTCTCGTGGGTGTTTCTGGCGGGCTCGCGAGCCTACAAGCTCAAGAAGCCGCTGCGCCGGGCGTCGATGGACCACCGCACGCTCGCGCGCCGGGAGCGCGCGTGTCGCGAGGAGCTGCGGCTCAACAGGCGGCTGGCGCCGGATGTCTACCTGCGGGTCGTGCCGCTCCTCGGGTGTCCCGATGGAGGGCTGACTCTGCGGCAGCCGCCGGCGGGCGATTGCCGGATCATCGAGTGGCTGGTGCAGATGCGCAGGCTGGCCGCCGATCGCATGCTCGATCGCGTGATCGCAACGGCGGGCCTGCGGACGACCGATCTCGATCGGCTCGCCGCGACACTGGCGGCGTTCTTTCGTCACGCCGAGCATCGCCCGCTGGCGGACGGCGCCTATCGCGCACGGCTGCGTCGCGAGATCCGCCGCAACGCGGATGAGCTGCGCGCGCGCGATCTCGGCTTGAGCCGCCTCAGGATCGCCGCCCTTGCCCGGGCGCAGCTCGGCTTCATCGCCCGCCAGCCGCGGGCATTCGCCGGCCGCGGTGCGCGGCTCGTCGACGGACACGGCGATCTGCGCCCCGAGCACGTGTACCTCGGCAGATCGGCAGCGGATGTCTGTGCGATCGACTGCCTGGAGTTCGATCGCAACCTTCGCCGTCTCGATCCGGCGGAGGAGATTGCGTTTCTCGCGCTGGAGTGTGCCCGGCTGGGGGCGGCAGGCGCGGCGAAGGAGCTGATCCGCCGCTACCGTGGAGTCGCCGGCGACCCGGCGCCGCCGGCGCTGATGGACTTCTACATGAGCCGGCGCGCCGGGCTGCGCGCGCAGATCGCGGCCTGGCACCTGCGCGACGACGCCTTCGCCGGCCAGGCCCGCCAGTGGCGGGCGCTGGCGCATTCCTACCTCGCCGATGCGCTGCGTTACATCCAACGCGCGGCCGCGCCGTGACATCGGCGCCGGTGAGCGCCACCGGCACGTAACCGCTCATGCGCTCGCCCGAGCGTGGAACGCATCGGCGGGCAAGTGCGCCTCCACGGCCCGGGGCGCCTCGTGAACGAGGTTCTTGCCGACTTCCCCGGCGACGATCGACTGGATGGAGGCGGGCCGCGCCTGCCGCAACATGCCGAGAAAACCCGGGGCCGCCATCAGGATCAGCCGGTCGAACTCGTTCTGCCGGTACCCGGTCTGGATCTCGGTGGCGATTCTGCGGGCGAAGAGCTCGGCCTCGTGCCGGCGCGGCCGCCGCTCGCCGCCCGTCCCGTGGTGCGCCGTGGCGCCGCGCCGGGCGCCCCGGTCGGGTGCGTGATCGTAGACGCGCCCGGGACGGTCGGACTTGAAATCGCGGTCGTGCAGATGCGCCAGCGGGTCCGTGAGCCCGCCGACGGGCCGCAGCCCCGCGTCACGTTGCTCGGCATCATAGAACCTGGCTTCGCTCTGGTCGGCGACCACGATACGTACTCTCATGTTGGGCTCCTTCGGCCGATGAACCGCCGGCCGGCGAGGTGATTGGGCCATGCCCCGGCAACCGGCGCCATGCGTAGCAATGCGGATGCGTGGCATCGCCTTAGGTAGAGGTGCGTATTTTCCGGCTCGCGGCCGTGAGCGACTCTGCGCTTGCGCGGTTGCGGTTCTTTCTGAGCGAGGCCTCACGCGATGAGCGACTCGGACCATCTCTGGGCGCTGGTGCTGGCAGCCGGCGACGGCCGCCGCCTGCAGGGCCTGACGACCCGCAACGGCCTCGCCATCCCGAAGCAGTTCTGCTCGCTGGAGCGCGGGCCCTCGCTCCTGCGCGAGGCGATCGCACGCGCCGCCGCGGTCGCCGCGCCCGATCGCATCTGCGCGATCGTGGCGGCGCAGCACCGGCGCTGGTGGCGCGCGCAACTCGATGACCTCGATGCGGCGAATGTCATCGTGCAGCCGCGGAACAAGGGCACCGCCATCGGCATGCTGCTGCCGCTTCTCACCCTTCTGGATCGCGACCCGGACTCACGAATCGTCGTGTTGCCCTCGGATCACCACGTGCGGGACGAGGCCCGGCTGGCGCGTGCCCTGCAACATGCGGCGGCGCCGCGCGAGGGCGGCCGGGCAGAGATCGTGCTCCTCGGCCTGGAGCCGACCACCGCTGATTCCCAGCTCGGCTACATCGTCCCGCGCCGCTCGGCCGCGCGCCCGCATCACGCCGTCGAGCGCTTCGTGGAGAAGCCCGATACGGCCTGCGCGCGACGGCTTCTCGGGCAGGGAGCGCTGTGGAACACGTTCATCATGGCCGCGGACGCGCAGGCGCTGCTGAAGCTCTTCGAGCGGCGTTGCCCGGACGTGGTGGCTGCGATGCGCGATGCGATCCGCCGCGCGCAGACCGGCAGCGACGCCGGTCGCACGCTTGGCCGGCTCTACGAGATGCTGCCCGACCTCGACTTCTCGCGCTCCATTCTTCCGGGGCAGGAGCAGTATCTGCGGGTGCTGCCGATTCCCGACTGCGGCTGGAGCGACCTCGGCACGCCGGAGCGGGTCGTCGAAGCGCTCGAGGCGCTGCCCCGGACGCCGCGCGATGCGGCGGCCGCGGCGATGGACCGGAACGTACTGTTGAGCCTCGCGGCCCAGTCGGCCGCCATGGGCGGGGCTCGGGCCGCGGGCGCGCGGTAGCGGCCGTCCTCCGCATTTCCCCGTATACCCGCCCGGGGGACTGGAAGGCAGGCTGCGGGCGTGTCCAACGTGTCAGAGGCAGCTCCCGATACGACGGCGGGGCCCGCCGGGGTCGCCGGGCGCGTGGTCGCCGCCCGCGGCTCGGTGCTCGACATCGAGTTCCCCGCGGGAGAGCTGCCTGCGATCCGCGAAGCGCTCGCAGTGGAGTGGGATCGCGGCGCTCCCCTCACCGCCGAGGTGCAGCAGCATCTCGATCCGCGGCGGGTTCGCGCGGTCGCGCTTCAGGGCAGCGGCGGCCTGAAGCGCGGCACCCCTGTCAGGCGGCTGCGCCTGCCCGTTACCGTGCCGGTGGGCCAGCCGGTGCTGGGCCGCCTGTTGAACGTTCTCGGTGAGACCACGGACCGCGGTCCGCCGCTGCCGGCCGGGATCGAGCGCCGCCCCATCCACGCCGCGGCGCCCGCACTCGAGCGCCGCAGCGCGGCCCGGGAGCGCTTCCACACCGGCATCAAGTCCATCGATCTGTTGGCGCCGCTCGTCCAGGGCGGCAAGGCCGCGATGTTCGGCGGCGCGGGTGTCGGCAAGACGGTGCTCATCATGGAGCTCATCCGCACCACCGTGGAGCGGCACGCGGGCATCTCGGTGTTCTCCGGCATCGGCGAGCGCTCGCGCGAGGGTCACGAGCTGCTCACGGAGCTGACCGCCTCGGGCGTGCTCGCCCGCACCGCGCTCGTGTTCGGCCAGATGAACGAGCCGCCGGGCGCGCGCTGGCGCACCGGACTCGCGGCACTCACCGTCGCGGAGCACTTCCGCGATCGCGAGCACCAGAGCGTCCTGCTCCTCATCGACAACGTCTACCGGCTGGTGCAGGCCGGGGCCGAAGTGTCGGGTCTGCTCGGACGGCTGCCCTCGCGAGTCGGTTATCAGCCGACGCTCGCCGACGAGGTGTCGGAGCTCGAGGAGCGGATCACCTCGGTCGCCGGCAGCGCGATCACCTCCATCCAGGCGGTCTACGTGCCGGCGGATGATTTCACCGACCCGGCGGTCGCGGAGATCTTCAGTCATCTCGACTCCTCGATCGTGCTCTCGCGCGAGATGGCGAGCGAGGGCATGTACCCGGCCGTCGATCCGCTCGCCTCGACCTCGAGCCTGCTCGATCCCCAGCTCGTCGGCGCGCGGCACTTCGACACCGCGCAGCGGGTACGCGGCACGGTCGCGCATTACCGCGAGCTGCAGGAGGTCATCGCGCTCCTCGGAATGGAGGAGCTGTCCACCGCGGATCGCACCGCCGTCAAGCGGGCGCGGCTGCTCATGCGCTATCTCACTCAGCCCTTCGTGGTGACCGAGGCGTTCACCGGCATCGCCGGGCGCTCCGTCGAGCTCGATGCGACGCTCGCGGGCTGCGAGGCGATCCTCGCCGGAGAGGCCGATACCTGGGCCGAAAGCTCGCTCTACATGGCGGGCGATCTGAACGAGGCGCGCGAGCGGGAGGCGAAGGCGCACGAGCGCCCGGCATCCGCATGAGACTCACCATCACGACGCCGCTGGCCACCATCGTGGATGCCGCCGAGGTCATGCACGTCAGGGCGGAGGACCCCTCCGGCGCCTTCGGAGTCCTGCCCGGTCATGCTCAGTTCCTGACGGCGCTGGCCGTCTCGGTATTGACCTGGCGGGATTCCCGGGGCCGCGAGCACCACGTGGCGGTGCGGGGCGGCGTGCTGTCGGTGATCGGGTCCGCCGTGGTCGTCGCGACTGCGGAAGCGGTCGCGAGCGATGATCTGCAACGGCTCGAGTCCCAGGTCCTGACAGGATTCCGCCAACGGCTCGAGGCGGAGCGGGCCGCGCACACCGAGTCGCAGCGGCTGCATCTCGCCGCCATTCGCCAGATCGTGCGCCTGCTGCGGCCGGAGACGCGCCATGCCGCGCCCCCTGGATGAGGCGGTGCGTCGCGAGCGCGAGCGGCGCGCGCGCGCCCAGCGGGACAGCCGGCGCTCGATCGGCAAGGATCTGGCGCAGGTGGGCGCTCTCGGCTGGACGGTGGTCGTCACCACCCTCCTCGGCGTGTACGCGGGCCGGTGGTTGGATCGGCGGCTGGGGACGGGAATCGCCTTCACCCTGGCCTTGCTGCTCGCGGGCGTCACCCTCGGCTGCGTGCTCGCCTGGCAGCGGTTGAATCGGTCTTGACGTCTTCCCCGCCCTGGAGGGAGGGGATTGACCTTGTGGGCCGCTGCGTGCGCCGCACGCGGAAGAGACACCTACCGTCGTAGATGTCAGTAGTGACTGCCGTGTATTGAGAGATGTGTATGTGCAGTACCCGAAGAAATGGCCCTCACCGACGCTCGACGATACGGTCGGCAGCTGCCGGAGCAAGCCAGAGCGCGCCTCCTGCGCGCCCTGAACGGCGAGGTTTCCGGCGCGGAGAACCCGGATGACTGTCCATGCGCCGGCGGCCGACCCGTGGCTCACGCTGCTTTTCGCCGCGGCAGGCCTCGCGTTCGGGTGGGGCTATTTCGCGACGCTGCGCCGGAGCGTCGCCGCATGCACGGCCCGTGGCGCGCCGTGGCGGTGTGTCGGCTCGGTGCTCGCGCGGCTCGCGGGCGCCGCGCTCTTCTTCGCGTTCGCCGTGCGTTGGGGCGCCTGGCCGCTGCTCGCCGCCTTTCTCGGATTCCTCGGCGCGCGGCAGATCGCGCTGCGAGCCGCGGGGAGGGCGAAGTGACGCAGGCATCGCCCCTTGCGACCGCCGTCGTGTTCCACCTGGGCCCGCTGCAGGTGACCCGGCCGGTGGTGACGACGTGGGCCATCATGGCCGTGCTCGCCGCCGGCTCCTGGTCCGCGACCCGCCGGCTGCGTCCCGAGCCCTCGCGCAGTCAGGCGGTGCTCGAGCTGCTCGTCACCGGCATCCAGACCCAGATCGAGGAGGTGGTCCGCCGCGACGCGAGACCGCTGCTGCCGCTCCTCGGGACGCTCTTCATCTTTCTCCTCACGGCCAATCTCAGCGGCCTGTTGCCGGGGGTTCAGGCGCCCACCGGCAGGATCGAGACGCCGGCGGCGCTGGCCCTCGTCGTATTCCTCTCCGTGCACTGGTTCGGCGTGCGCACCCGCGGCCTCATGGGCTATCTCGCCAGCTTCGCGCGGCCCAAGCTCATCATGCTGCCGCTCAACGTCCTGGCGGAGATCACCCGTACGTTCTCCCTGATGGTGCGGCTCTTCGGCAACATCATGAGCGGCGAGTTCCTGGTCGCCCTCGTGCTCGCGCTCTCCGGGCTGTTCGTGCCGATCCCGCTCATGGCGCTCGAGCTCCTGATCGGCGTCGTGCAGGCTTACATCTTTTCCGTGCTCGCCACCGTCTTCATCGGCGCGGCGGTGAGCGATGACTCCTAGCCGCCGGAGGATTCCAATGGACCCCAAAGTCATCAGCATCATCGCCGCCGCAGTGGCCGTTTCCATCGGCTCGATCGGGCCGGCGCTCGGCGAGGGCCGCTCGGTCGCAGCCGCGATGGATGCCATCGCGCGCCAGCCGGAAGCGGCCGGGACGATCTCGCGCACGCTGTTCGTCGGCCTCGCCATGATCGAGACCATGGCGATCTACTGTCTGGTCATCGCCTTGATCCTGCTCTTCGCCAACCCGTACGCCTGAGCGGCCATGCGACTCGACTGGACTACCCTCGCTCTGCAGCTCGTCAACTTCGCGGTCCTCGTCTGGCTGCTGCAGCGCTTTCTCTACCGGCCCGTGCTGCGGGTGATCGATGCCCGCCGGGCGGCGTTGGTCGGTGAGCAGGCGCAAGCGGCGCAGGAGGCCGAGTCCGCGAAGCGGCAGCTCTCCGACCTGCAGGCCGAGCGCGCCGGGCTCCTCGCCGAGCGGGCGGCGGCGCTCGCCAAAACGGAGGCGGAAGGCCGGCAGCTGATCGCGGCACGGCGGGCTCAGGCGCAGCATGACGCCGACAGCCTGTTGGCGGATGCACACCGGACGCTGGCCGAGGAGCGGGAGCAGGCTCGGGAGGCGATGCAGGGTGCCGCGCTCGAGCTGGCGGCCGAGATGGCGCGGCGGGTGCTGGCCGAGGTCCCGGAGTCGTTGCGCGTGCAGGCGTGGCTCGAGCGGATCGGCCGGCACATCGAGTCGCTGACTCCCCGGGAGCTGACGGAGCTGTCGGCCGAGCTCTCCGGGGGCGGCACGCTCCGGGTCGTCACGGCCTCGCCCGTCCCCGCCGCGTCCCAGGACGATTGGCGGACGAAGCTGCGCGCGGCGCTCGCTCCCGAGGCGAGCGTCGTCTTCGAGACCGATCCCGGGCTGATCGGCGGCGCGGAGCTGCATTTCCCGCACGCACAACTGAGCTTCAGCATCCAGAGCGCGCTCGCGGCATTGCAGCAGGAGGTCCGGCGACGTGAACCGGCTGGCTGAGGATGTGCGGCAGTGGGCGGCCCGGAGCCGCGAGCGGGTCGATCGCGCGGCGCTCGAGCCGCAGCTTGCACGGTTCGGCCGCATCGTGCAGGCGGGCGACGGGGTGGTCCTCGTCGAGGGCCTGCCCGATGCCCGGCTGGATGAGTTGCTCGAGATCGAGGGCGGTGTTGCCGCGCAGGCCGTGGATCTCGGCGAGGCGGTCATCGGCTGCGTTCTTCTCGGAGAGGCCGCCGCCGTGACGGCCGGCAGGCGCGTCCGCGGCTCGCGGGACGTCATCCGCGTCCCGGTCGGTGAGGCGCTCCTCGGCCGCGTGGTCGACGCGCTCGGGCGGCCGCTCGATGGCGGTCAGCCGCTCGCCGCGCAGTCGACGGCGCCCGTGGAGCGTCCGGCCCCCACGATCGTGGACCGCGCACTGGTCGACCGCCCGCTCGCCACCGGCGTGCTCGTCATCGACGCGGCCATACCGCTCGGCCGCGGGCAGCGGGAGCTGATCATCGGCGACCGCGGCACCGGCAAGACGGCGATCGCGGTGGACACCATCATCAATCAGCGCGCGAGCGAGGTCATCTGCGTGTACGCGGCGATCGGACAGAAGGCCTCGTCGGTGGCGCGAGTCATCGAAGCCGTGCGCCGGTACGGCGCGCCGGAGCGCTGCATCTTCGTCGTCGGCGAGGCCGATGCCGCGCCCGGTATCCAGTGGCTCACGCCCTACGCGGCCTGCAGCATGGCCGAGCACTTCATGCAAGCAGGCCGGGACGTGCTGCTGGTGCTCGATGATCTCACCAAGCACGCGGCGGTGTACCGGGAGCTGTCGCTCCTGCTGCGCCGGCCGCCGGGACGGGAGGCCTATCCGGGCGACATCTTCTACATCCACTCCCGGCTCCTCGAGCGCGCGGCCAAGCTCGCTCCCGACCGCGGCGGCGGCTCGCTCACGGCGCTGCCGATCGCCGAGACCCAGGCCGGGAATCTGAGTGCCTACATCCCGACCAATCTCATCTCGATCACGGACGGACAGATCTACCTCGACCCGACGCTCTTCTACGAGAACCAGAAGCCGGCCATCGATGTCGGCAGGAGCGTCTCCCGGGTCGGCGGCAAGGCGCAGGCCGCGGTCGTGAAACCCCTCGCGGAGAGCCTGCGGCTGGAGTACGCGCAGTTTCTCGAGCTCGAGGTGTTCACGCGCTTCGGCACGCTGGTCGATGAGCGCACCCGGCGAGTCATCGAGCACGGACGGCGCATACGCGCCGTCTTCACTCAGCCGCAGTACCAGCCGCTGTCCGTCGGCGAGCAGGCGGCGCTGTTGCTGGCCCTCTCGGAACGCCTGCTCGATGAGGTGCCGCTGGAGCGTGTCGGCAGCTTTCGCGAGCGGCTGCGCGATTGGCTCGCGGCGCAGCTCCCGGAGGCGCTGGCGCTCGATGACCGCTCGCAACCTCTCTCGGATGAGGTGCGGACGAAACTTCGGCAGGCGCTCGCGGCTCTGGCACAGGCCGTTGCGGGGCAACCGGCCGCGGCAGGCGGGTGATGCGGCTGGCCGAGATACAGCGGCACCTCGCCAGCATGGAGGAGCTGCAACGGATCGTCGGCGCCATGCGGGCGATCGCCAGCATGCGCATGCAGGAGGCGGTGCGTGCTCTGTCGAGCGTGCGCCAATACGGCAGCGCGTTGGCCGAGGCCGTCCGCCAGGCGCTCGCGATCGCGGCTGCGGAGCGGGCCCGGTCGAGCGAGCCGGCCGGGCACGGCGGCCGGCGTGCGATCGTCGTATTCACGAGCGAGCACGGCTTCGTGGGCGGCTTCAACGAGCGCCTGCTCGAAGCGGCAAACACTCGGGGCATGGATACGCTCATCGTCGCCGGCAGCCGCGGGGCTGCGCTCGCCGCGGAGCGGAACGCTCCCGCGGAGTCGGCACATGCGATGGCGACGCACCTCGCAAGCATCCCCGAGGTCGTCCGCCGGGTGCAGGACGCGCTCTATCCCGCCATCGCCGCGGGCGAGACAGTCTACGCGGAAGTCGTCTTCGGACGTTATCAGCGCAGCGGTGTGACGGACGTCCAGCGTCGCCGGCTCTTTCCGCTCGAGATCGAGCCGGAACAGCGGCGAGCCGGCCCGGCGCCGCTTCACGATCTGTCCGCGGCCGAGCTGCTGGAGAGAATGACGGCCGAATACATCCTCGCCCGGCTCACGGAAGCGGCCGTCGAGTCACTGGCCGCGGAGAACGGCGCGCGCTTCGCCGCGATGGAGGCGGCGCACGACAACGTCGGCGAGCGGCTCCGCAAGCTGCGCCTCGAGGCTTCGAGGGCGCGCCAGGAGGAGGTGACCACGGAGCTGCTCGACCTGGTGATCGGGGAACTGGCGGTCTCCCCGATCCGTATCTTTGCGGATACGGCCGGCGGGTCGGATGCGCTATCTATCTCCTCGTGGAGGTGAGCCAGGTGAAACAGTCCATCGGATCGATCATGGCGGCCGTCGACCGCGACGACCGGCCGCGGGAGGTGGCGGCCAAGGCCGTGGCCCTGGCGCGCCTGAGCGGGGCCGAGGTCGAGCTCTTCCACTGCGATGCGGAGCGGGCCTACTCCCGCCAGCATCAGTACGATCCGCGCGCCGCGGTCCGCGCGCGGGAATTCTGTCTGGACGAGTCGCGCCGCTTCCTGGACTCGCTGTGGACCTCGCTCGAGGTGAAAGACGTCAAGGCGTCGATGAGCGTCGCCTGCGAGAGCCCGCTCTACGCGGGAATCGTGCACGCCGTCGAGCGGGACCATCCGGACCTGGTCGTCAGAGGCTCGCGCAAGACCCACGGCGCCGCCAATGGCCGTGCTGAAACCGCGTCGGGGCTCGACGCCAACGACTGGGAGCTGGTGCGCGCATGCCCATCGCCGCTGCTCCTTACGCATGGCAGAGCGTGGAAGGCTCACCCGGCGATTGCAGCCGCGATCGACCTTTCGTCCGCCGAGTCGGCCGAGCTCACCCGCACGATCCTGCGCACGGCCGCCGCGGTTGCCCGAAGCGCCGGCGGCGAGCTGGAGATCGTTCATGCCGGCGCCTTCAACTGCGCCAGCCCGCAGGAGGAGGAGTCGCGGCGCGCCGCTCTCGAGGACCGGGCGAGGAGCGCCGGTGTCGAGGCAGGCGCCATTCACGTGATCTGCGGCGAGCCTGCGACCGTCCTGCCGCAGTTCGCGCTGCAACGGGACTTCGACCTCATCGTGCTCGGGGCGCTGACGCATCGCAAGGCGCTGACGGCGCTGGTCGGCACGCTGACCGGAAAGCTGATCGAGACGCTCGACTGCGACTGCCTGCTGGTGAAGCCCTCGGCCGGGTCGAAATGAGCCGCACCCCGCCGGGTCCCGAAGTCAGGATCAAGCGCGCCTACCAAGCCGCCGCTGCCGGCGACGGCACCCGGATCCTGGTCGATCGCCTCTGGCCTCGCGGGGTGAGGAAAGCCGATGCCGGTATCGCCGAGTGGATGAAGGACATCGCGCCGAGCGATGAGCTGCGCAAGTGGTTCGGCCACGACCCCGGGCGATGGGAGGAATTCCGCCGCCGCTACCGGGCGCAGCTCGCCGGGAAGGAGGACCTGATCGCGCAGCTGCGCGAGCTGGCGCGGAAAGGGCCGCTGACGCTGGTGTACTCCGCCCACGATGAAGCGCACAACCAGGCGGTCGTGCTGCGCGAGACGCTGCTGCATTGAGGTGCCGATGAGAGCCGGTGAGGTCATGCGCAAGGATGTCATTACGGTGACGCCCCATACGGCCATCCGGGATGCCGTGCGTCTCATGCTCGACCACCACATCAGCGGCCTGCCCGTGGTGGCGGAGTCGGGCGCCGTGGCGGGCATGGTCACAGAAGGCGATCTGCTGCGGCGGGTCGAGCTTGGAACGGAGAAGCGGCCTGCGGCGTGGCGGGCCTGGCTCGCCGCATCAGGGCGCGACGCGCGGGACTTCGTGCTCGCGCACGCCCGTCAGGTCGGGGAAGTCATGACGACACCGGTCGTATGGGTGGCGCCGGAGGCGCAGCTGACGGAGGTGGTCGCGCTGATGGAGTCGCACAGGATCAAACGGGTACCGGTGCTCGAAGACGGGCATGTCGTCGGCATCGTGACGCGCGCGGACCTGTTGCGCGTGCTGGAGAGCCTGCTGCCTCGGGCGGCCGCCGCGCCGGTCGCGGATGCGGAGCTGCGGCGCCGCGTACTGACATCGCTCGCGGCGCAGCCGTGGGCCCGCGGTGCCACCGCGATCGATGCGAGAGTCAAGGCCGGCATCGTAGAGCTCGTGGGCGTCGTGACCGACCCGCGGGAGCGCGAAGCGATTCGAGTCGTCGCGGAAAACACGCCGGGCGTACAGGGCGTGATCGATCACCTGCTCTGGGTGGAAGGCATGTCGGGCATCCCGTTGGATCCGCCGGCCGGGTTTTCGAGGTAGCCGAGAGGCGGCCGCGCCTGGCAGCGCGACGTGGAACGCGGCGCCTCCGCCCCTGCTCGGGGTCGGCCACGTCTCATCTCACGGGCGGGCCGCCGATCGCCGTCAGAATCCCCTGAATGATCCGCGCCGGGCTCGGCGGACAGCCGGGCACGGCGACGTCCACGGGGATGATGTTCGATACTCTGCCGCGGCACGGGTGCGGGGGCGCGTGCGCTGCGCCGGGCTCGGCGAAGATTCCGCCCGTGCAGCCGCAGTCCCCCACGGCAACGACCCGCTTCGGGTCCGGCGTGGCCGCGTAGACGCGCCGCAGCGCGGCTTCCATGTTCGCGGCCACCGGGCCGGTCACCAGCAGCAGGTCGGCGTGCCGCGGGCTCGCCACGAAGCGGATGCCGAGTCCTTCGAGGTTGTAGATCGGGTTGTTGAGCGCCTGGATCTCGAGCTCGCAGCCGTTGCAGGAGCCGGCATCCACGTGACGGATGCAGAGCGCGCGTCCCAGAATGCGGCCAATGCGCTCATCGAGGGCGGCGCCGAGGCGCAGCAACTCGTCGGGTTGCGGCGCCGGCTCGGAGAGGATGCCTGCCTGGCAGATCTTGCGCAGCGTCTTCAGCATGGGCGCAGGCTCAAAGGTCCACCGCGCCGTAGGCGAGGTTGAAGGACTTGTTGATCAGCGGAAAGTCGGCGACGATGTTGCCGAGGATGGCGTGCTCGAGCGCCGGCCAGTTCTGCCAGGAAGGATCGTGCGGATGACAGCGGCGGATCCTGCCGTCCGGTCCCGCCTCCAGCGCGACGAACGTCGGGCCGCGCCAGCCCTCCACGAGGCCGGTGGCGAAGGATCCTGCCACGGGAGTCCGCACGGAACTCAGGCACGGGCCCGGCGGGAGCGAGGCCAGCAGGGCGCGCGCCAGCCGGCAGGATTCCGCGAGCTCCTCGTGCCGCACCGTGGCGCGTGCGGCCACGTCCCCCTCGCCGCGCACCACCTTGGCCGGCGGATGCCCGTCGTAAGGGGCGAAAGCGAGATCGATCCTGGCGTCGAGCGCCTGGCCGCTCGCACGGCCGACGAGTCCGATGACACCCAACCGCAAGGCGAGCTCCGGTGTCAGGACGCCGGTGCCGGTGAAGCGGTCCCGCACCCCGGCGTGATCCTCGAGGATGCCGCGAAGCTCCGCCGACTCGTGCTCGACGGCCGCGATGCGCGCGGCGAGGCGCGTTGCCGCATCCGCGGCAAGGTCCGCGTGCGTGCCTCCGGGCGCCACGGCGTCCATCAGGTACCGCTGCCCGAACGCCCGCGAGTTTTCGCGCAGCAGGTCCTCCTTCAGCCGCGAGAACTGCGTCAGCCCGAATGCGAACCCGGCATCATTGGCCAGAGCGCCGAGATCGCCCAGGTGATTGGCGATGCGCTCCAGCTCGAGGCAAAGCGCGCGCAGCGCCGCCGCGCGCGGCGGCACGACGCACGCGGCCATCCCTTCGAGCGCCTGACAATAGGCCCAGGAGTAAGCGACCGCGGAATCCCCGGCGATGCGCGCCGCCAGACGGTGGCCCTCGGCGAGCGGCAGCCCGCTGAAGCGCCGCTCGATGCCCTTGTGCTTGTAGCCGAGCCGCTCCTCGAGCCGGAGCACCTTCTCGCCGACGACGGAGAAGCGAAAGTGTCCGGGCTCGATGGTGCCCGCGTGCACCGGGCCGACGGCGACCTCGTGGACGCCTTCGCCCGCGACACGGACGAAGTCGTAGCCTTCCGGCGCGTGCCGCAACCACGGGCGCCGGTCCGGATCGCTCGAGCGCACGGCCGAGAGATCGAACATCGCGCGTTGCATCCGCGAAGCGCAGGGAAACAGCGCCTCGATGCCGGGATAATCCGCGGGCTGCGGGCCGGATGCGCGCCCGGGCTCGACCGGGAGCTCGAGAATGAGCACGCCGGGATCCGTCAGGAAAGCGGCGCAGACTTCGGTCGCGGCGCCGCGGCCGGACGGCGCAGCGGATGCATCCTGACCGATGTCCGACGCCCACATGGCAAGAAGCCGGCCGCCGCCCGCGGCGACATCGCCGGCGCACGGGCTCCATTGCTCCATCGTCACGCCGATTCGCCGCGTGCGCGGCGCGCCGCAGACCTCCCGCGCCCGCTGCCACCACTTCGTGAGCGGCATGTCAGGGCCCGCCGATCAGATGCGCGGCCGCCCGGTACCATTCGGCAAGGTAGGGCGGGATGTACAGGCCGAGCACGAGCACGATCGCGAGGTGCGCGAACACCGGCAGCAGCGCCGGCGCGTGCGGCAGGCGGCGCGCCTGCGTCTCGCCGAAGACCATGGACTGCACCCGCCCGAAGATCGCCGCGAAAGCGATGCCGAGCGCCAGGAGCAGGATCGGAATCGACCACGGCTGCTGGCGCATGGCGGTCGTCAGGATGAGGAACTCGCTCGCGAACACGCCGAAGGGCGGCAGCCCCAATATCGCGAGCGCGCCCAGCATCAGGCCCCAGCCGATCGTCGGCGAGATCGTGATGAGGCCGCGGATGTCGTCCATGAGCTGCGATCCGGCCTTCTGCGCCGCGTGTCCGACGGTGAAGAAGATGGAGGATTTCGTGAGGGAGTGTACCGTCATGTGCAGGAGCGCCGCGAACGTGGCCACGGGCCCGGAGAGGCCGAACGCGAAGGTCGCGAGCCCCATGTGCTCGATGGAGGAGTAGGCGAAGAGCCGCTTGATGTCGCGCTGGCGAAAGAGGAGGAGGGCGGCGAGCACGACCGAGAGCAGGCCGAACCCCATCAGCATGCGCGACGGCAGTGCCGAGTGCAGCGATCCCTCGACGAGCACCTTGCAGCGCACGACCGCATAGAGCGCGACGTTGAGCAGCAGTCCCGACAGCACGGCGGAGATCGGCGTCGGCCCCTCCGCGTGCGCATCCGGCAGCCAGCTGTGCAGCGGCGCCAGCCCCACCTTGGTGCCGTAGCCGACCAGGAGGAAGACGAACGCCAGCGCGAGCACCGTCGGCTCGAGCTGCGATTTGACCGCATTCAGACGCGTCCATTCGAGCGCCGCGACGCCCTGCGCGCCGAGCACCTTCTCGGCGGCGAAATAGAGGAGGATCGTGCCGAAGAGCGCCTGCGCGATGCCGACGCCGCAGAGGATGAAGTACTTCCACCCCGCCTCCAGGCTCTGCGGGGTGCGGTACAGCGTCACCAGCAGCACGGTGGACAGCGTCGCCCCTTCCATGGCCACCCAGAGGAGTCCCATGTTGTTGGTGGTCAGGGCGGACAGCATGGTCAGCATGAACAGCTGGTACATGCTGTGATAGAGCCGCAGCCGGCCCGGGGTCAACCGCCCGTGAGCCACTTCCACGCGCATGTAGGGCCGGGAGAAGAGCGATGTCGTCAGGCCGACGAACGCCGTGAGCGCCACCAGGAAGACGTTGAACGCATCGATGAAGAACTGCCCGCTCCAGAGGAGCTGCGGGCCGTGACCGATGACGCGCAGCGTGACCGCGCACGCGGCAACGAAAGTCCCGAAGCTGAACGCGGCGTTGATCTCCGGCGCGCCGCGGCGTGCGCCGCAGAATGCCAGCGCGATCGCGCCGGCCGCGGGGATGCCGAGGAGGAACGACAGCCCGATCATCGGCGCTCGCCGAGGCGTTCCAGATGGTGCAGGTCGAGGCTGTCGAACTGCTCCCGGATCTGGAAGAAGAAGACCCCGAGAACGAGCACGGCGACCAGCACATCGAGCGCCACGCCGAGCTCGACGATCATCGGCATGCCGTAGGTCGCGCTCATGGCCCCGAAGAAGAGGCCATTCTCCATCGACAGGAACCCGATGACCTGCGACATCGCCTTGCGGCGGGTGATCATCATCAGGAAGGCGAGCAGCACGACGGCGACCGCGATGCCGATGGCGTTGCGCATCGATGTGCTCGCAAGGTGTGTGATCGGCTCCGCCAGGCCGAAGGCGAACACCACGATCACGATTCCCGCGAGCATCGTCCCCGAGATGTCGAGCAGCGGCTCGGTGTCCCAGCGGACCTCGAGGCGGCGGATCAGCCGGTGCAGCAGCCAGGGAAGGAACGCGACCTTCAGGGCCAGGGTGAGCGCGGCGGAGAAATAGAGGTGCGTCTCGCCGGTGCGCCACGCGACCAACAGCGTCGTGGCCGCGATGACGGCGCCCTGCACCGCGAAGAGATTCACCAGGCTCACGATCCGCCGTTGCGACAGCATGGCGAACGAAAGGAGCAGGAGCAACGCCGCGCAGGCGTTCAGGAGCTGCTGATTCAACGGCAGTGGTGTCATGCCTCAGGGGCCTCCCAGCAGCACGTGGACGAGAAGTCCGAGGACCGCGAACAGGAAAGCGGTCGCGAGGAACTCCGGGGCGCGCATGATGCGCAGCTTGGCGGACAGCGTCTCGATGAGGGCGAGGCCGGCGCCGGCCACCGCGAGCTTCAGCGCGAGGATCGGGATGGCGAGCGTCAGCCCGAGCGGCCCGACGTTGCCGGCGGCGATGCCCCAGGGGACGAACAGCGCGAAGCCGATGCAGGCATAGTTGAAGAGGCGCAGCGCCGCCGCCCACTCCATGAGCGCGAGGTGCCGCGCCGAATACTCGAGCAGCATCGCCTCGTGGATCATGGTGAGCTCGAGGTGCGTCGCCGGGTTGTCGACCGGGATGCGCGCGTTCTCGGCCAGCAGCACCAGGGTGAAGGCGACCGCCGTGAAGGCGAGACTCGGGTCGATCACGAGCCGCGCGCCGGCGAGATGCGCCGAGATCGCCGGCAGCGCCGTGGTCGCCGAGATCAGCGAGGCGACGAAGATGACCATGAGCAGGGCCGGCTCCGCCAGGAATCCGACCATCATCTCGCGGCGCGCCCCGAGCGTGCCGAACGCCGTGCCCACGTCCATCGCGGCCAGCGACAGGAATACGCGCGCGGTGCCGAAGAGGCCGACCAGCGCGATGGCATCCGCCGCGGCGACGAGCGGCAGCCGTCCGGAGAGCGAGGGGATGATCCCGGCGGCCACCACCATCGTGCCGAAGACGACATAGGGGGCGATCCGAAACAGCGCCGAGGCGTTCTCCGCCAGCACGGCGTCCTTGTGGAAGAGCTTGCGGATGTTGCGGTAGGGCAGCAGCACGCTCGGGGCGCTGCGGTTGGCGAGCCACGCGCGGCACTGATTGACCCAGCCGAGAAAGAGCGGCGCGGCGGCGAGCGCGACGGCGATCTCGAGCGACTGGGAGATGTACGCGGCCGGCCTCATGTCGCGAGCACCACCGCCAGCAGGACGACCAGCGTCGCGAAGCCGTAGAGGAGGTAGGTGGCGATCCGGCCCCGCTGCAGAATGGCCGCCGCGTCGGCGAGCCGCCGCACCCAGCCGGAGATCGGCTGGTAGAGGCCGCGCCACATGCGGTCGGAGATCGCGATGCGGTAGCGCGGTGCCGCATCGAACGGCGTCGGCAGCTCGCGCTCGATGGCGAAGAAGGACTGGAAGATGTTGCGAATGGGCTGGCCGAAACCCTCGGCCGTATCCTGCATCCGCGGGGTGACTTCGCCGAAGCCGCAGTCCCACGGCCGCGCCCGGCGGACGCGGCGATGATAGAAGAGCCGCACGAGAAGCATCGTCAGGAGGATGACCGCGGCGCCGGCGAGGAGAAGGACGAGCGGGGCGTATGAGACCGCGCGGCCGGGAACGGGCGCGAGCAGCCACCACGAGGCGGCCGGTTGCGGCACGGCGCTGCCGACCAGCTGTCGCGTGACCGGCGCCAGAGCCGAGACGACCTGCACGGGCGCGAGTCCGAGCGCCAGGCAGAGCAGGGCGAGCCAACCGAGTCCCAGCCGTTCCAGCAGGCCGCAGTCGTGCGCCTGGGCGAGCGAGCTCTCCCGCGGCTGGCCGAGGAAGATGACGCCGTAGAACTTCACCATCACGTAGCCGGCCAGCGCGGCGCAGAGCGCCACGACCGCGGCGCCGAGCGGGATCAGGAGATTGACGAAGCTCCGGGGAATCCGGTCGGCGAAGAGGAACGACTGCAGCAGCAGCCACTCCGAGACGAAGCCGTTGAGCGGCGGCAGGCCCGCGAGCGCGAGCGCGCCGACCAGTGTCAGGGCCGCGACCCACGGCATGCGGTGGATGAGCCCGCCGAGGCGGCCGAGGTTGCGCTGCCCGGTGGCATGGAGCACCGAGCCCGTGCCGAGGAAGAGCAGGCTCTTCATGGCCGCGTGGCTCAGCGAATGATAGAGCGTCGCGAGCAGCGCCAGCGCCGCGAGCGCCGGCATGCCGACGCCGAAGAACACCACGCTGAGACCGAACCCGGTGAAGAGCAGGCCCACGTTCTCGATGGAGGAGTAGGCGAGCAGGCGCTTCATGTCCGTCTGCACCGCCGCGAACACCACTCCGTACAGCGCGGTCAGCAGGCCCGCCGCGAGCGGCACGAGACCCCACCACCAGGCCGGGTGCCCCAGCAGATCGAAGGTCACGCGCAGCATGCCGTAGACGGCGGTCTTCAGCATCACGCCTGAAAGCAGCGCCGACACCGGCGACGGTGCCGCCGGATGCGCCTCCGGCAACCAGACATGCAGCGGCACGAGTCCCGCCTTGGCGCCGAACCCGAGCATCGCCAGCAGGAAGGCGGCGGCCGCCCAGGCGTGGGAGAGATGTGCGGCCCGCATCGCGTCGAAGGTGAATTGCCAGCTGCCGCCCTGCAGGATCCCGAACGCCAGCAGGATGGCGAGGGCGCCGACGTGCGCCATGACGAGGTACAGGAACCCCGCGCTGCGGATCTCGGGGATGCGGTGTTGGGTCGTGACCAGGAAGTACGAGGAGAGCGCCATCAGCTCCCAGCCGACCATGAAGGCATACGCGTCGTCGGCGAGCAGCACCAGCGCCATGCTGGCGAGGAACAGGTGGTACTGCAGGCAGAGCAGGCCCGGAGCCATCCCGTCGCTCTCGCGGAAGTATCCGGCCGAGAAGAGCGACACGCCCGCCGCCGAGGCGCCGAGCAACACGAGAAAGACGCTGGAGAGCGCATCGAGCCGCAGATGGAAGGGCAGGTCGGGCAGGCCGATCGGCAGTATCCGCGTCTGCGTCACGCCGCCCAGGAGACTCAACGCGGCGGCGGCCGCCAGTGCGATCCCGACGAGCGCGCCCAGCGCAAAGAGTGCGCGCCCCGCGTAGCGCACGCTGCGCGGGGCGGCGAGGCCGGCCACGCCGATGACCAGCCAGGCCGCGACCAGGACGAGGCAGTCGGTCAGAGGGTCGGCGAAAGGCGGCGGGAGGCTGGCGGTCACGTGCGGGAAGCGGCGGTGTCACCGCGCGCAGATCGGATACCTGCGGCGATGTTCACCTATCGTGTGCATCGTATTATCATATGATGTGACTTCAATGTGAAGCAAATCACACCGCGATGCTCGAAGACCGTACCGCCCGCCTGACGATCCTGATCGACCCCCGCAAGAAGGCCGTGTTCGAGCGGCTCTGCGCCGAAGAGGATGCGACGTCTTCGCAGGTCGTGCGCCGCCTGATCCGGGCCTATATAGAGGAGCGCCAGGGCCGCCCCTGGCGGCCGGAAGAGATCGAGCTGCCGCCACCGAAGCGCGCGCCCAGGCGGCGCTGACGCCGAGGCACACGGGCGGCGCTCGCGATCACATCCCGGGCTGGATCATCGGCAGCGTTACGAGCTGCGGCCCGCGCCGCGCGCGCGGTACCCGGCTGCTGAAGCGCTTGGGCTTGACCACCAGGAGGTCGCACGGCAGGTCATCGAACACACGCTCCGCGGTGTTCCCGATCGCCAGGCGCTTCAAGCCGGCGCGCGAGATGGCGCCCATGACGACGATGCTGCAGCCGGTCTCCTGCGCCGCGCTCTCGATCGCATCGATCGGATGTCGCGGAACGACATACCGCCGCGATTCGGGGACGGAGGTGCCGTTCAATACCCGCTTCAACGCCTTCCTCGCGCGCGACTGCGCGTCGGCTGCGATCGCCTCCATCGCCCCGGCGAGCGGCAGTCCGGATTCCGCGATCGGAACGGGCATGGGATTGAACGCGTAGACGGCGTGCAGCGAGCCCTTGAGAGCGGCGGTGATCTGCGCCGCGCAGTTGAGGATCTCGCGGTCGAGCCGCAGAGGCTTGGAGTAGGCGTGGCTCGGATCGACTGCCGCGAGCACGCCAGGACGGTCGTACCGGCCGCGCGTCTTGACCAGGAGCAGCGGGACCGGCGCGAGGCGCAGCAGCTCGAAGTCGGTGAAGCGCAGCAGCCATGTGAAGCGGTGCGCGCTCGGATGGCGCTCGGCGACGATGAGGTCGGCGCGAAAGCGCCGGGCGGCGCGGACCACCGCCTCGTGCGGCGGGTAGTCCCACTGCGACACGGATTCCGTCCGAATCCCCGAGCCGCGCAGGCGCTCCGCGATGACCTCGAGCCGCTTCGCGGCGCGATCGTGCGCGGTGTGCTCGAGCGTCGTCAGGGTGACTCCGCTCGCCTCGGCCGCATCGACATAGAGCGGCTCGGAGAGCGCGCTGAAGAGCTGCACCCGCGCGCCGAGCGCACGGGCGAGCTGCGCCGCCTTATCCACGGCGGGGAGCGATCGCGCCCAGGGATCTTTCACCGCGACCAGGATGCGGCGGATGGACATGGCGGAGGCCTCCGAGGATCGAATCCGCAGTCATGCTCGC
Source organism: Gammaproteobacteria bacterium (assembly GCA_027306985.1). Taxonomy (GTDB): domain Bacteria; phylum Pseudomonadota; class Gammaproteobacteria; order Steroidobacterales; family Steroidobacteraceae; genus 13-2-20CM-66-19. The sequence continues at coordinate 37,427 of DAHUXV010000169.1, forward strand.
GGATGGCGCGGCTGCGTGCCATTCGTACCTACACGTATGGCGGGGCTTGGGGCCCAATCCTTACGCTGACTGGGGATGGATACGGATTCGACATGAGCAGCCGCCACCTCGAGCACCTTTTCGCTCCGCGCTCCGTCGCCCTGATCGGCGCCTCCGACCGGCCGCGCAGCATCGGCGCAACCGTGATGCGCAACCTTCTGCGGGGCGGATTCGGCGGCCCCATCTGGCCGGTCAATCTGCGCCATGCCACGGTGGCGGGGCGCGAGGCCTATCCCACGGTGGAGAGTCTGCCGGCCGCGCCCGAGCTCGCCGTGATCTGCACGCCCGCTGCCACGGTGCCGGGTCTCATCGCCGCGCTGGGCTCCCGGGGAACACGCGCGGCCATCGTGATCAGCGCCGGCCTGGACGGAACGCTCGCCGAGGCGATGTTGCGGGCCGCGCGGCCGTTCCAACTGCGCATTCTCGGTCCCAACTGCATCGGCCTGCTCGTGCCGCGGATCGGCCTCGATGCCAGCTTCGCTCACGTCGGCGCGAGCGAGGGGAGCCTGGCCTTCGTGGCGCAGTCCGGGGCGCTCACCACCGCGCTCCTCGACTGGGCCCGCGGCCGGCATGTCGGGTTCTCGCATTTCATCTCGCTCGGCAACGCCGCCGACATCGATTTCGGCGATCTGCTCGACTACCTCGGCCGCGATCCGGCGACCCGCGCCATCCTGCTCTATGCCGAATCGATCTCCTCGGCGCGCAAGTTCATGTCCGCCGCCCGGGCCACCGCGCGGGTGAAACCCGTGATCGTCGTCAAGTCCGGCCGCACCGCCGCCTCCGCGCTCGCCGCGCAGTCGCACAGCGGGGCGCTCGCCGGCTCGGATGCCGTCTACGATGCCGCGTTCCGCCGCGCCGGCATCCTGCGGGTGGACACGCTGCGCGAGCTGTTCGATGCCGCGGAGATCCTGTCGCGGTGGCGAAGCTATTGCGGGCCGCGGCTCGCGATCGTCAGCAACGGCGGCGGCCCCGCAGTGCTCGCCACCGACGCGCTCACCCGCAGCGGCGGCAGACTGGCGGAGCTGACCGCCGAGTCGGTGCAAAGGCTGAATCGGGCCATACCCGGCGCGCCCGGCCGGGCGAATCCGCTCGATGTCGGCGGCGACGCGCGCGCGGAGCGGTATCTGGCGGCACTGGACGTGGTGCTCGAGGATCCCGGCGTCGACGCCCTGCTCCTCATGCATGCGCCCACGGCCGTCGCCTCCGTCAGGGAGATCGCCGGCGCATGCGCGCCCAGGCTCGCCCGCGGTCCCCGCCCCGCGCTCGCCTGCTGGCTGGGAGCGGCGACGGGCCGGCCGGGGGACGGTTTCCCGGAAGCCTCCATGCTCCCGTCGTATTCGACGCCGGAAGAGGCGGTCGGCGCCTTCCAGCACGTGGTGCGCTATCACCAGTCGCAGGCGCTGCTCCTCGAAGCGCCCGGCGTTGCGCCCGAGCCGGGCCGGCCCGACATTCAGCTGGCGCGCGATATCGTGGCCAGCGCGCTCGCCGCAGATCGCCGCACCCTGACCGAGCCGGAATCGAAGGCCATACTCGCGGCCTACGGCATCCCCATCGTCGAGACGCGCATCGCCCGCGCGCCGGCGGACCTCGCCGCGGCCGCGCGGGAGGTCGGCTACCCCGTGGCGCTCAAGATCCTCTCGCCCGACATCAGTCACAAGTCGGATGTCGGCGGCGTCGCGCTCAACATCGAATCGGCGGCGGAGCTCGAGCGCGCGGCGACGGCAATGCTGCAGCGGTGCCGCGCGAGCTCACCCGCGGCCCGCATCGAAGGCTTCACCGTGCAGAGGATGATCCGCCGCGGCGGTGCGCACGAGCTGCTCGCGGGAATCGCCGTGGACCCGACGTTCGGTCCGACCATCGTGTTCGGACAGGGCGGCACCGCGGTCGAGCTGATCGCCGACCGGGCGCTCGCGCTGCCGCCGCTCAACACGCGCCTCGCGCGCGAGCTCACGGCGAGGACGCGCGTGCATCGGCTGCTGCTCGGATACCGCGATCGGGCGCCGGTCGACATGGCCGCCATCGAGCGGGCGCTGGTGGCGCTGTCGCAACTCGCGGCCGATGTGCCGCAGATCGTCGAGCTCGACGTCAACCCGCTGCTGGCCGACCGGGACGGTGTCATCGCGCTCGACGCGCGAGTGCGCCTCGAGCCCGCCGCTCTCAAAGGCAGCGAGCGCTTCGCGATCCGGCCGTATCCGGTGGAGCTCGAGGAGACGGTGCGCCTCGGTGGCCGCGAGCTGCGCCTGCGTCCGATCCGGCCGGAAGATTTCGCGCAGCACAAGCGGTTCCTCTCGCAATGCTCGCCCGAGGACCTGCACGCCCGGTTCCTGTCGACCTTCCGGGAGCTGCCGGACGGCGAGGTGGCCCGCCTGACGCAGATCGACTACGACCGGGAGATGGCCTTCGTCGCGGAAGAGTCCGACCCCGCAGGCGGGGCCGAGACGCTCGGAGTCGCGCGGGTAGCCACCGATCCCGACAACTTCGAGGCCGAGTTCGCGATCCTCGTGCGCTCCGACTTCAAGCGGCACGGGCTCGGCCGCCTGCTCCTCACCAGGCTCATCCGCTATTGCCGCGACCGCGGAACGGCGCGCATGCGCAGCAGCGTGCTGAGCGGCAACCGCTGCATGCTGGGCCTGGGCACCGCGCTCGGATTCACGACCCGGCTCGCCGAGCGCGGGATCCTGGAGATGAGCCTCGAGCTGCAATCCCCCGCTGCGGACCGGCGCGCCGTCAAGGCCTAGGCGCAGGGGCGCGCCCGCGGCACCCCCGCCTGCGCACATCGGGGACCACGCGGCACGATCCCCGGATCCCCGCCGGGGATGAGGCGGCAGCCGCCGCGACCGCCGCCCCAACATCGGGGGATTTCCCTTACTGGATCTTGATCTCCGTCGGCTTGCGCGCCTCGGTCTTCGACTTCGGCACGTGAACCGTGATCACGCCGTCCTTGCCCTCGGCGCGGATGTTGGTCGCGTCGATGGCGTCCGGAAGCGAGAAGCTGCGCGAGAAGGAGCCGTGCAGGCTCTCGATGCGGTGGAACTTCTCGCCCTTCTCCTCCTTCTCCTGCTTGCGCTCGCCGCTGATGGTCAGCATTCCCTCCTCGAACGTGATGTGCACGTCCTCCTTCTTCACGGCCGGCAGCTGCGCCTTCAGCAGGTATTCCGCGTCGGTCTCGCTGATGTCGACCGTAGGCGCCCACTCGGCGGCCACGTCGCCGTCGCCGCTCAGGCGCGGCCAGCGCCCCAGCAGGCCCGGCATCCGTGCGAACATGTCATCAAGATTTGCAAACGGATCCCAACGAACCAGGCTCATGGCACTCTCCTCTCACAGGTCTGTCTCGATCACGAGCCAACATAGCAGCGCCGTCCCGCCGCTTCGATCCGTATCAATGCGGATGCGGCCGGCCCGTGTGCGCTCTCATCATCCGCGCCATGGCTGTCCCATCGACCGGGATCGATCCGTTCCTTGCCGAGCCGCGCGTGGCGTATTTCTCCATGGAGATCGCCCTGCGCAGCGAGATCCCGACCTACGCAGGCGGACTCGGCGTCCTCGCGGGCGATACGCTGCGCACCGCCGCGGATCTGCGCGTGGCCATGGTGGCCGTCACGCTGGTGAGCCGGGAGGGCTACTTCCGCCAGGAGCTCGACGCCGGCGGCCGTCAGATCGAGCATCCCGCGCCGTGGGATCCCGCCGCCTGGGCGGCGCCGCTCGATGCGAAGGTCGCGGTGCACATCGAGGGCCGGCTGGTGTGGGTCGGCGCCTGGCTGTACGTGATCGAGGGCTTCCGCGGCGGCCGCACGCCGGTGATCCTGCTCGATACGGATCAGCCGGAGAACGCGAGCGGCGATCGGCAGATCACGCATCGTCTCTACGGCGACGGCGAAGACTACCGGCTGAAGCAGGAAATGGTGCTCGGACTCGGAGGCGTGCGGATCCTGCACGCGCTCGGCTTCAGGATCAGCGAGTATCACATGAACGAGGGTCACTCCTCGCTCCTCGGCGTCGAGCTGCTGCGCCGCAACGCCTATCCGCCCGAGGACCTGCGCCCGGGCGAGGCGCGTTACGACCTCCCGAGGGTCCGCGGTCTGTGTCGCTTCACGACCCACACGCCCGTCGAGGCGGGGCACGATCGATTCTCCTACGATCTCGTGGCGCGCCTGTTCGCCGGGAAGACTCAGCCCGTCGACATGGCGCTTCTGCGCGAGCTCGGCGGCGCCGACGTCCTCAACATGACGCGGCTCGCCCTGAGCCTCAGCGACTTCGTCAACGGAGTCGCGAAGCGGCACGCGGAAGTCTCGCGCGGCATGTTTCCCGGGTATGAAGTCAGGTCGATCACCAACGGCGTCCATCCGTGCACCTGGACGGCCCAGAGCTTGCGTGCCTTATACGACCGGTACGTGCCGGGATGGCTGGTGGAGCCGGAGCTGCTCGTCCGCGCGGATGCGATTCCCGCGGACGCCCTCACGGCTGCGCACGCCAGCGCCAAGGCCGCGCTGCTCGAGCGCGTCCGCGCGCTCACCGGCATCGAGCTGGATGCAACCAGGCCGATCCTCGGCTTCGCCCGCCGCATGACCGCATACAAGCGCCCCGACCTGCTGTTCACCGACCTGGAGCGGTTGCGGCGCATCGCCGCCCAAGCCCCGTTCCAG
>DAHUXV010000179.1 GCA_027306985.1 Gammaproteobacteria bacterium
CGGCGACCTGGTCCCAGGCGCTGGCATCGAGCAGCAGGCCGCCGAGGACGGCCTGCTCCGCTTCGATCGAATGCGGCGGGGTCGGTGAATCCACCGCGGTGACCGAGCCGCGCTCGCGACGCGCTTTGGCGGGACCGGCCACCGGTGGATGTTCCTTATCTTTCGTTGCGGAAGCTACTCTTCCGCAACGATCGAGACGGCGAGCGGCACGTCGATGTCGGCGTGCAGGTGCAGCATGACCGAGTGCTCGCCGAGCGTGCGCAGCGGCCCGTTGGGCAGCCGCACCTCGCTGCGCTGCACCTTGAAGCCCGCCTTGGTGCAGGCTTCCGCGATGTCGCTGGTGCCGATCGAGCCGAAGAGCTTGCCTTCGGTGCCCGCCTTGGCGGAGATGACCAGCTTGAAATCCTTCATCGCCGCGCCGCGCTCCTCGGCCGAGGAGAGCTGCTCGCGCGCTGCGCGCTCGAGCTCCGCGCGCCGCGCCTCGAAGCGCGCGACGTTATCGGGGGTGGCGAGGGTCGCCTTGCCCTCGGGCAGCAGATAATTGCGCCCGAATCCCGACTTCACCTTCACCCGATCGCCGATGTTGCCGAGGTTGGCGACCTTCTGCAGCAGAATGATGTCCATCGCGCCGGCCTCAGTGCTGATCGGTGTAGGGCAGCAGCGCCAGGAAGCGTGCGCGCTTGATCGCGACGGCCAGCTGGCGCTGATAGAACGACTTCGTGCCGGTGATGCGGCTCGGGACGATCTTGCCGGTCTCGGAGACATAACCCTTGAGGATGCCGAGATCCTTGTAGTCGATGTGCGTGATGCCTTCGGCCGTGAAGCGGCAAAACTTCTTGCGACGCGAGAAGCGGCCGCCGCCACCGCTGCTGCCACCGCTGCTGCCACCGCCGCCGCCGCCGCCGCCCATGGAACTGGGTGCTCTGCTGTTCATGAGTGATATTCCAGTGCGTTGATGTTACGCGTTGTCCGGACCGCCATCGCCTTCCGAGGGAAGGCCGGCGGAATCGTCGCGAAGACGGTCGCGCCGGCGGCCGCCGGCCTCGCCTTCCTCGTCGGCCGTCTTGGCCATCGGCGAGGGCTCGGTCACCGCGGTATCCATGCTCACCACCAGGTGGCGAAGCACCGCGTCGCTGAAGCGGAACGCGCCCGTCAGGTCACCCAGGGTCTTCTGATCGCACTCGATGTTCATGAGCACGTAGTGCGCCTTGTGAACCTTGGCGATCGGATAGGCCAGCTGGCGCCGCCCCCAATCCTCCAGGCGATGGACCTGGCCGGAGCCGGCGGCGATCATGCCCTTGTAGCGCTCGATCATCGCGGGCACCTGCTCGCTCTGATCGGGATGGACCAGGAATACGATCTCGTAATGCCTCATGTGTCCTCCTCACGGATGTAAGCCGCCCGTCGCGAGGTCTGGCGGGGTGCGGCAAGGAGATTCCGCCCGCCGGAAGGCACGGGCGACCCCTCGAAAAAGGGGGCGCGCAGAATACTGAAACTACGGCAGGACTGCAATGCACTGCCACTGACCGTCCCTGGTGGCAGGCCCCCCGGCCCGGCCCATCCGGGGCCGGGCGTTCGCGCGGATCGAGGACACTTTAAGTGTCCTCGATGAAGCACCGCGCTCACCCACGCTGCCGGACCGCCTCGTAAAGGAGCATGCCGGCGGCCACCGACACATTCAGGCTCTCCACCGCACCCAGCTGCGGGAGCCTTGCCGTCCAATCGCAGGTCTGCCGGGTCAGCTGGCGCAGCCCCGCCCCTTCGGCGCCAAGCACCAGTACCACGCCGCCCTTGAGGTCTATCTCCTGCGCCCGCTTGGCGCCGTCGGCGTCGGCGCCGACCACCCACAGCCCGGCATCCTTGAGGAGCTTCAGGGTCCGCACGAGGTTCGTGACGGCTGCCACGGGGGTCGTTTCGGCAGCGCCGACCGCCACCTTGCGCACGACCGGGGTGACCTGTACGGCCCGATCGCGGGGCACGATGACGGCCAGCGCTCCACAAGCATCTGCCGTCCGCAGGCATGCCCCCAGGTTGTGGGGGTCCTGCACCCCATCCAGCGCGAGGATCAGCGGCGGCGGCTGCGAGGCCTGCGCGGCCGCCTGCACCGCGGTGAGCAGGTCGTCCTCGGTCCACGGCGGCAGCGGCCTGATCTCGGCAGCCACGCCCTGGTGAGCGACCTCCCCGAGCTTCTGCTTCAGGACTTCGGTCTCGACCCGCGTCACCGGAATCTGGTGCCGGCGGGCGAGCTCGTCGATCTCGCGCGACCGCGGGTCATCGCGCCGCTCCGCCAGGCGCACGGCGGCGACCCGCTGCGGATGCTTCTGCAGCATCGCCCGCACGGCGTGCAGGCCGTAGATGGTTTGCAGGCCCTCCCCGTGGGGGCTGCCCGAACGCGCGTGCCTCACAGCTCGGCGGCCAGGTCGAGGTCCACCAGACCCTCGATGGGGTTCACCGCGGTCACGACGACTCTGACGTGCGATCCGGTGCGCAGCCGCCGTCCCGTTCGCCTGCCCCGCCAGGCGTGGCCATGCTCTTCCATCTCATAGTCGTCGTCGCGAAGGTTGTCGATGTGCAGCAGCCCGTCCACCGCGACGTCGAGGATCTGCACGAAGCAGCCGAACTCGACCACCGTGGTGATGAGGCCCTGGAACGTCTGGCCGATGCGCTCCAGCAGATAGCTGCATTTGAGATACGTTGCGACGTAGCGATCGGCCTCGTCCGCCCGCTTCTCGAGCTTGGAGGTGCTCTCGCCGAGGCCGGCCAGCTGCGCCGGCTCGTAGCGCACGGCGGCTTTCCCCGGGGCGCCGATCAAGGCCTTGAGGGTGCGATGAACCACCAGGTCGGGGTAGCGCCGGATGGGCGAGGTGAAGTGCGCGTAGTGCTTCAGGGCCAACCCGAAATGGCCGATGTTGGCCGGCTGGTACACCGCCTGCGGCATCGCGCGCACGATGAGCGACTCGATGAACGGCCGCTCCGCGGTGTGGCCCAGGCGCCGCGCGATCGCCTGTAGGTCGCGGGTGGTGACGGTCTCCGGCAGATGCGCCTCGATGTCGAGCGCCCTGAGCGTACCGGTCAGCCGGTCGAGCTTCTCGGAATCGGGCTGACCGTGCACGCGGTAGAGGGTGGGTGTGTGGGTCTTCTCGAGCTCCTGCGCGACCGCCACGTTCGCGAGGATCATGCATTCCTCGACCAGGCGGTGGGCATCGTTGCGAGTGCGCAGCTCGATGCCCTTGACCCGCTCCGCGGAGTCGATCACGAACTCCGCCTCGGCGGCATCGAAGTCGAGCGCGCCGCGCTTGCCGCGCGCTTTGTGCAAGGCGTGATAGACGTCCACCAGGACCAGGAGCGGCTCGACGAGCGGTCCCAGCTGCTCGCGCGCCGCTGGCCGTCCTTCGAACAAGGCGGCGTTCGCGAGCGTATAGGTCAACCGCGCCGCCGAGCGCATCACGGCCGGATAGAACCGTGCCGACTTCAATGCGCCCGTCGTGCCGATCACCATGTCCGCGGCGAAGCAGAGCCTGTCGACCTTGGGCGCGAGCGAGCAGAGGTGATCGGACAGAGCCGTCGGCAGCATCGGCAGCACACGGGTCGGAAAATACACGGATGTGCCGCGCTGCAGCGCTTCCGCATCGAGCGCAGTGCCCGGCCGGACGTAGTGGCTGACGTCTGCGATCGCAACGATCAGGCGAAAACCCGCGGGGTGCGGCTCCGCATAGACGGCATCGTCGAAGTCGCGGGCATCCTCGCCATCGATCGTGACGAGCGGCAAGCCCCTGAGGTCCTCCCGCTCTGCCGCCTCACGCGGATCGACGCGATCGCCCCAGGCCTGCGCCTCACGCAGCGCATCGGCGGGGAACTCGTACGGAAGGTCGAACCGCGCCATGGCGGCTTCCGTGGCGAGCTCGACGGGACGGTCCGGATCGAGCCGCTTCTCGATGCGGGCCTGGGCAGCCCGGGCCTCGCTTGCATGTCGGGTAATACGCGCAATGACCCAGTCACCGTTGCGCGCGCCGTTGAGCGCATCGTGCGCAACGGCGCATCGAAGCTGGAGCCTCCGGTCCGCAGCGCTGACCCATGCCGTGCGCCCCAGCACCTCCACCGTGCCGAGGAAGGCATTGACGCCGTGCTCGACCACCTGCTCGACCGAGCCCGACCACCGGTTGCTGGCGTCGCGGGAGATGCGCACCCGCAGCCGGTCTCCGTGCATGACCCCGCGCATCTCGGGTGGCGGAAGAAAGACGCTGTCCTTCATTCCCTCGACCCGCAGGAACCCGTAACCGGCCCGGTGAGCGCTCACCAGGCCCTCGACCACGCCACCGGCGTGAGCACCGCCCGAGGCTCGACCTTGCGGCCGCGGCGTGCGTGCCGCCCGGCTGCCCTGGGGCGCCTGCTTCGGCTGTCCCTCGTGCGGGTGGCCGGCCGTGGCCGCCTCGATGCCGCCATCGCCCTGGGCGATCGCTCCGTGTCCATCGCCCGCCCCTTTCGGGCGCAGCGCGGACCGGGCCTTGGGATGGGGGCCGGCCTTGCGGTCCCGCCGTCCGAACTTGCCTCTACGCGCTTTCAATTGACAGCTCCCGACCCCCTGCGTAGATTGCGCGCGCCCGCAATGGGCATTCCG
>DAHUXV010000211.1 GCA_027306985.1 Gammaproteobacteria bacterium
GGCCGGCGCTGCCGCACCCGCGCGGGCCGCCTCGCCGCCAGCGGCAGCGCCCGCTGCCTCCCCGGCGGCGAAGCCGGCGCCGCCGCCGGTTGCACCGGGCGGGTTCGACGTGGCGGCCCTGCTCAAAGCCGCCGGCGTGGACCCCGCGAGCCTGCCGCCGGACACGGACGCCTCGCTCGGCCGCATCCTGCGCTCGGTGGTGCAGGGCGTGATCGATGTGCTGCGGGCGCGGGCGGAGATCAAGGAGCAGTTCCGCCTGTCGCAGACCATCGTCAAGACCGCCGAGAACAATCCGCTCAAATTCGCGGTGAACGCCGAGGACGCGCTGACCTCGCTCCTCGGCCGGCGCAATCCCGCGTACCTGCCGCCGGTGGAGGCGTTCGAGGATGCCTTCTCCGACATCCGCTTCCATCAGCTCGCGATGCTCGCCGGGATGCGCGCGGGCTTCGACAACGTGATGAGCCGCTTCGACCCGCAGCAGCTCCAGGAGGGCTTCGAGAAGCGCGCCCGGCGCGGGGCGCTGCTGCCGATGGCCGCGAAATCCCGCTACTGGGAGCAGTTCGCCGAGGAGTTCCAGGAGCTCGCGGGCGATCGCGAGCGGGCGTTCAGGCGGCTCTTCGCCGAGGAGTTCGCCCTGGCTTACGAGAAGCAGCTCGAGCTGTTGAAGCGCACTCACAACAAGCAGCGGCGCTAGCGGCCGCGAAGCGTCTGAAAAGGGGGGGCCATGAAAATGAATCGAGGGTTCGTCGTCTCCATGGCCATGGCGTGCGGGCTGCTGGCGCTGGCCGCCTGCGCCTCGGCGCCGCCGAAGCCCGCCCCGACGCAGGCCGTGCTCGTGGCCAGCGCCAACGTCAATCCCGACGCATTGGGCCGCCCGTCGCCGGTGGTGGTGCGCATCTATCAGCTGAGCGGCGACGCCCAATTCAACGACGCGGGCTTCTTCGCCCTATATGATCACGAGCGGGCGACGCTCGGCTCGAGCCTCATCATGCGCGATGAGCGCACGCTCTTCCCGGGCCAGAAAGTGAGCTTCGCGCTCGCGCTCTCTCCCGGGGCGCGTTTTCTCGGCGTCGCCGCCGCGTACCGGGACGTGCGCCGCGCGCACTGGCGGGCCGTGGTGGGCGTGCCGGAGAAATCACTGCTGAAGCTGCTCGCCAAGCGCCGCGTGTCGGTCGAGGTCGGCAAGGACGCAGTCAGCATCGCCGTCACGGATTGACCCAACGAGTAGCGCCGGTCAGAGGTCCGGCTCGAGATGTCCGACAAGAATCGAGTCGTATGGTCCGAAGGCCTGTTCCTTCGGCCGCAGCACTTCCAGCAACAGGAGCGCTACCTGGAGGCCTACCTGCAGGGCCGCACGGCATCGCTGCGGGCGGACTCCTGGGGTCTCACGGAGCTCGAGATCGAGCGCGACCTGCTCGCGATCGGCAAGCTCGCCTTGCGCCGCGCGCGCGGCGTCTTTCCCGACGGCACGCCGTTCGCCATGCCGGATACGGATCCCCTGCCGGCGCCGCTCGAGATCGGCACCCAGCTGCGCGACCAGGTCGTGCACCTCGCCGTGCCGCTGCACAAGGCGGGCGCCACCATGGCCTCGCGCGTCAATGGCTCGACGGAGGCGACACGCTACCGCACGCTCGACCATCAGACGCGCGATGTGATGTCGGACGTGGGCTCGGTGGTGGAGCTGGAGGTCGCGGCCCTGAGCGCGCGCCTGATGCCCCAGAGCGAGCCGGGCGAGGACTTCGCGCAGATTCCCGTGGCGCACGTGGTGGAGTGCCGGGCGGACAAGCAGGTGGTGCTCGATGAGCGCTTCATCCCCACCGCGCTCGCCTGCAGCGCCGCGCCCCGCCTCGCGACCTTCCTCTCGGAGCTGCAGGGCCTGCTCCATCAGCGGGGCGAAGCGCTGGCCGCGCGCGCCACGGCGAGCGGCCGGGGCGGCGCGGCCGAGATCGCGGATTTTCTGATGTTGCAGACCATCAACCGCTACGAGCCGCTCGTCGCCCATCTCGCCGCGGGCGCGCGCTGCCATCCGGAGGAGCTCTACCGGCTCGGGCTGCAGATCGCCGGCGACCTCGCCACCCTCACCGCAAGCGCGCGCCGCCCGCCGCAGTTCCCGGGATATCACCACGATGCGCTGCGGGCGAGCTTCGAGCCGCTCATCCAGGCGCTGCGCGCCGCACTCAGCGTGGTGCTCGAGCAGAACGCCATCCCGATTCCGCTCGCCCAGAAGAAATTCGGGATCAGCGTCGGCACCGTGGCGGACCGGACGCTGTTCGATTCGGCGCTCTTCGTGCTCGCGGCCCGCGCCGACATGCCGAACGAGGAGTTTCGCCGCCGATTCCCGCAGCAGCTGAAGATCGGGCCGGTCGAGAAGATCCGCGACCTGGTCAACCTGCAGCTGCCGGGCATCGCGATCCAGCCCATGCCGGTCGCGCCGCGGCAGATTCCCTATCACGCCGGCTTCGCCTACTTCGAGCTCGACCGCCAGAGCGAGCTGTGGCGGACCCTCAAGACCTCGGGCGGCATCGCGATTCACCAGTCGGGGGAGTTCCCGGGGCTGACGCTCGAGTTCTGGGCGATACGGAGCTGACATGACCACCCCGCCCGATGACCCCTTCGCGCCGAGCGATGCGACGATCCTGAGGCCCCGTCCCGGACGGCGGCCGGCGCCCGCGCCGGGCGCGCAGCCGGGTTCGCAGTCCGCCCCGGCCGCGGCAGGAGCGCCGCCTGCCGGCTGGCCGGCGCCGGGCGCGCCGCAGGCGGCGCCCGAGCCGCCGGCA
>DAHUXV010000215.1 GCA_027306985.1 Gammaproteobacteria bacterium
CTCGTAGGGCGGCAGGGAGTCGGAGTCCTTCTGCTCGTGGCGCAGCTCCGCCGAGGGCGGCCGGTCGATCACGCGCTGCGGGATCACCCGCCCCAAGGCGTTGCGGTAGGCGGCGAGCCGGTAGACCAGCAGCTTGCTGCAGTCCTTGATGGGCGCGAAGCCGCCCGCCATGTCACCGTACAAGGTGGCGTAGCCCACCGCCATCTCGCTCTTGTTGCCGGTGGTGAGCAGCATCCGGCCCGTCTTGTTGGAGATGCCCATGAGCAGCAGCATGCGGCAGCGCGACTGGATGTTCTCCTCCGTCGCATCCGGCGGCCTGCCGGCGAACTCGTCCTTGAGCGTACGCAGGGTCGCCTCGAACATGCCTTCGATGGAGAGCTCGCTGTATCTCACGCCGAGCAGGCGCGCCTCCTCCGCCGCATCCTCCAGGCTCATGGCGGAGGTATAGCGCGACGGCATCATGACGGCATGCACGCGATCCGCGCCGAGCGCGTCGACCGCAATCGCCAGTGTCAGCGCCGAATCCACGCCTCCGGAGAGCCCCATCACGACGCCCGGGAAGCCGTGCTTGTTCACGTAGTCCCGAACGCCCAGCACCAACGCGCTGTAGACGGTCGCCTCGTCACTCAGCTCCGGCGTGATATTCCCTGGCACCGGCACGACGACGCCGCGACCACGCCGCTCGAAGTCGATGAAGTACGTGCCCTCCTTGAAAGCGGGCGCCCGCATGACGACATTGCCGTCCGCATCCATGACGAAGGAATTGCCGTCGAACACCAGCTCATCCTGGCCGCCCACCATGTTGACGTAGGCCATGGGCAACGAGACATCCGTCACGCGCGCACGGGCGATCGACTCGCGCTCGCGCTGCTTGTCGCGCTCGTAGGGGGATGCGTTGATGACGACCAGCAGCTCCGCCCGGTCCGACCGCGCCAGCTGCGCGGCCTCCGGCTCCCAGATGTCCTCGCAGACGAGCAAGCCCACCCGGAAGCCCTTGCAGTCCACCACCGTCGGCTGCGCGCCGGCGTGGAAGTAGCGCTTCTCGTCGAACACCTTGTAGTTGGGCAGCTCCGCCTTGCGGTGGATCGCCGCGACCGCGCCGTCGGCGATGAGCGCCGCGGAGTTGTAGATGCTGGAGCGGGTGTACTCCGGGTAGCCGACGACCACGCACGGGCCCGCCGCCTCCCGGCACACCTGCTCGAGTCCCGCCTCGATCTGCCGGCGAAAGCCGCGATGGAAGAGCAGATCCTCCGGCGGATAGCCGGACAGCGTCAGCTCGGGGAACGCCACGAGATCCGCCTGGTGCTCGCGGTGCGCGGCGCGCGCGCATTCGATCACGCGCGCCGCGTTTCCCTGCACGTCGCCGACCAGCAGGTCGAGCTGCGCGAGCCCGATGCGGAGCGACTCGCTCATGGGGTACCTAGCGGCGTCTGCCCTTGCGCGCGGCGGGCGACTTCCTCGCGGCGGCCTGCTTCGCGACCGCCTTCTTGCCGGCCGCTTTCTTGCCGACAGCCCTCCTGGCGATGGCCGTACGAGCGGCGGTCGTGCCCTTGCCGGCTTTGCGGGCGGGCTTGGCCCGCAGCGATGCCGGCGCCGGAGCGGGCTTGGCCGCGCGCTTCACCGGCTTCGCGGCAGGCTTCCTCGCCGCTTGCGCGGCCGGGCGCGGCGCGGGCTGCGCAAGCGCCAGCGGACGCACGACCTTCGCGGCGGCGCGCGCGCGACGGCGGCGCAGCAGATCGTTCATCGCGGTGCCGAGCTCCGCGGGCGACTTGACGGTACGCACGCCTGCCGCCTCGAACGCTTCGTACTTGTCCGCGGCCGTGCCCTTGCCGCCGGCGACGATGGCGCCCGCGTGGCCCATGCGCTTGCCCGCAGGCGCGGTGACGCCGGCGATGTAGGCCACCACCGGCTTCGTGACGAAGCGGCGGATGAACTGCGCGGCCGCCTCCTCGTCGCTGCCGCCGATCTCGCCCACCAGGATGATGCCCTCGGTGCGCGGGTCGCGCTCGAAGAGCTCGACCACGTCGACGAAGTTCAGTCCGCGCACCGGGTCGCCGCCGATGCCGACGCAGGTGCTCTGGCCGAGGCCGATGTTGGTCGTTTGGAAGACCGCTTCGTAGGTCAGCGTGCCGGAGCGCGAGACGATGCCCACGGCGCCCTTCTTGTGGATGAAGCCCGGCATGATGCCGATCTTGCACTCATCCGGCGTGATGACGCCCGGGCAGTTGGGACCGACCAGCCGCGTCGCGGACCCGGCGAGCACCGATTTCACGCGCACCATGTCGTTGACCGGTACGCCCTCGGTGATGCAGACCACGAGCTCGATGCCGGCATCCGCCGCCTCGAGGATCGAGTCGGCCGCGCCCGCCGCCGGCACGTAGATCATGCTGGCGGTGGCCCCCGTCTCCTTCACCGCATCCTTGACGGTATCGAATACGGGCAGGCCGAGGTGCTTTTGACCGCCGCGTCCCGGCGTCACTCCGCCGACGAGTTGCGTGCCGTAGGCGAGAGCCTGCTCGGAATGGAAGGTGCCCTGCTTGCCGGTGAAGCCCTGGCAGATCACCTTGGTGTATTTGTTGACCAGAATGCTCATGCGAAACCCTTACTTGCCGGCCGCAAGGGCGACGATCTTGCGGGCGGCATCTGTCAGATCGGTGGCGGGAGTGATGGTGAGGCCGCTGTCGGCCAGTGTCGTGCGCGCCTTGTCGGCATTGGTGCCTTCGAGGCGGACGACGACGGGTACCTTCACACCGACGTTCTTCACGGCGTTGATCACACCGTCCGCGATCAGATCGCAGCGGACGATGCCGCCGAAGATGTTGACCAGCACCGCGCGGACCTTCGGATTCGAGAGAATCAGCTGGAACGCGGCGGTCACCCGCTCGCTGGTGGCGCCGCCGCCGACGTCGAGGAAGTTGGCCGGCTGGCCGCCGTGCAGCTTGATGAGGTCCATGGTCGCCATCGCGAGTCCCGCGCCGTTGACCATGCACGCGATGTCGCCGTCCAGGGAGACGTAGTTGAGCTCGTGCTCGCTGGCACGGCGCTCCATCGGATCCTCCTGACTGGCATCGCGAAGCTTCGCGAGATCGGGATGCCGGAATATGGCGTTGGCGTCGACGTTGATCTTGGCGTCGAGCGCAACCAGTTTGCCCGCCTTCGTCACGATGAGGGGGTTGACCTCCACGAGGCTCGCGTCCTGCTCCATGTAGAGCTTGTAGAGCGCCGCGGCGATCGACTGGAATTCCGCGATCTGCGGGCCCTTGAGCCCGAGGCCGAAGGCGATCTGCCGCGCCTGGTAGGGCTGCAGGCCCGCCGACGGATGCACCGTCACGGACAGGATCTGCTCCGGCGTCTTCTCGGCGACCTCCTCGATGTCCATGCCGCCGGCCGAGGAGGCGATGAGGGCGATGCGGCCCTTCTCGCGATTGAGCGTCAGGGAGAGGTAGATCTCCCGCTCGATGTCCGAGCCCGACTCGACGTAGACCCGCTCGACGGGCAGGCCTTCGGGGCCGGTCTGTTTGGTCGTGAGGCGCGTGCCGAGCATGGCGGCGGCGGCGCTGCGGACCGCGTCCGCGTCGCGCGCCAGCTTGACGCCTCCGGCCTTGCCACGCCCACCGGCGTGGACCTGGGCCTTGACGACCCAGACCGATCCGCCGAGGGCTTTGGCGGCGGTGACGGCCTCATCGGCGCTGCCGGCCACGCGGCCCGCGGGCACCGGAATTCCGTAGTTCCTGAAGATCTCTTTAGCCTGATACTCGTGCAGATTCATTAGGCGACCTTGGACACTCGATCTGACTGACGTGAACTTTGCATTGTGTCCAAAAACGGGGACCGCCGCCAGCGCCGAGCGGGCTATGTGACCCCGTCCGCGGGTCGGGCCGGCACGAAGATGGTAGAGTCCGACGCGCCCGTCCTTCCCCCCGAGCGCGCTCCCGACTCCCATTGCCCATGCCGGCCACCGCCGCGACCTCGCCCGCCGCTCCCGCCGACATCGCCTGGCGGGTGGTGGGCCTGCTGAACCTCTACCGGGTGCTCGTCCCGCTGGTTCTCCTGAGCGCGCTGTGGATGTCCGGCAAGCCGGTCTCGATGGTGCCGCACCCGCGCCTCTTCCTCGGCGGCTGTGTGACGTATCTCACGGCGGCGGTGCTGCTCGTCATCGCGCGGCGGCTGCGCTGGTCTACGCTGCGGCTGATAGCGATCGTCAATGCCAGCGTGGACTCCGCCGCGATCGGCTTCATCCTTTACGCGAGCGGCGGGGTCTCGAGCGGCTTCGGCATCCTGCTCGTGCTGCCGGTGCTCGCCATGGCGACCCTGGCCAAGCACCGCGACGCGCTCCTCATCGCGGCCATGGCGGCGATCGCCGTCCTGGTGCAGCAGTTCTTCGTCGGCCTCGAGGCGCCGACCGGGTTCGCCGAATACACGACGGCGGGCGTGCTGGGCGTGGTGTTGTTCACCATCGCGGTGCTCGCCTGGCCGCTCGCCAACCGCATCCGCGAGAGCGAGGCGACGGTGCGCCGGCAGGAGGTCGATCTCGCGAACCTCGCGCAGCTCTCGCAGTACATCGTCCAGCACCTGCGTGAGAGCATCCTGGTGGTCGACCCCGAGGATCGCATCCGCCTCATCAACGAGTCCGCCGCGCAGATGCTGGGGGACGGGAAGGCCTACCCCGACGCCCTTCTCGGCGAGTCCTCGCCGCGGCTGCTCTTTCTCCTCGAGCGCTGGCGGCAGAACACGGGCGACACCGGCATTTTTCCGGCGGCGGAGCAGACCTTCGTCGGCGCGGACGGCGCGCAGGTCATCCGGGCGCATTTCGCGCCGCTCGGCACCTCGACTCCGGCGCCGGTGCTGGTCTTCCTGGAGGACACCGGCCTGATCACGGAAAAGGTGCAGCAGGCGAAGCTCGCCGCCCTCGGACGCTTGAGCGCCAGCATCGCGCACGAGATCCGCAACCCGGTCGGCGCCATGAGCCACGCGGGCCAGCTGCTCGCCGAATCGGAGCACCTCGAGGCGCAGGACCGGCGCCTCACGGAGATCATCCGCAACAACGCCGAGCGGGTGAGCGGCATCATCGACAGCGTGCTCAGGCTCTCGCGCCGGGAGGAGGCGCGCGTGGAGCACCTGCCGCTGCAGGCCTGGAGCGAGGAGTTTCAGGAGGAGTTCTGCGAGACCATGCAGTGGCCGCGGGAGCGGTTGCAGGTCACGGGCCCCGCCGAGGAGATCGAAGTGCGCTTCGACCCGAGCCAGCTGCGCCAGATCGTGTGGAATCTCTGCGAGAATGCCATGCGCTACGCCTATCCGGACCAGCGGACGCTCGACCTCGACCGCTCCATCGAGATGCGCTGCGGCCGCATGACCCCGAACGGCCGCCCCTTCCTCGAGGTGGCCGACCGCGGCCCCGGAGTGGCCCGGGAGCACGTGGATCGCATCTTCGAGCCATTCTTCACCGGCGGCCGGGGCACCGGTCTCGGCCTCTTTCTGGCCCGGGAGCTGGCCCAGGCGAACGGCGCCACGCTGCTCTATGAGCCGCGTCACGGCGGCGGCAGCGTTTTTAGGCTGGTATTCGCAGACCCTCGACGATGGGAGGTCGAGCATTGAACGCACCTTTGACGAGCGCCCGCCCGGAGCCGGCCAGGCCGGCCGTGCTGATCGTGGACGACGAGCCCGACTTGCTCGAGCTCGTCAGCCTCACCCTGAGCCGCATGAACCTGCGCACCCGCACCGCGCCCGACGTCGGCACGGCCCGGAAGCTCCTCAAGAGCGAGGCCTTCGATCTTTGCCTCACGGACATGCGCCTGCCGGATGGCGACGGCCTCGACCTGGTCGCCTGGATCCAGGAGAACCGCGCGACCGTGCCGGTCGCCGTGATCACCGCCCATGGCAACGTGGAGTCGGCCGTGCGCGCGCTGAAGCTCGGGGCGTTCGATTTCGTGTCCAAGCCGCTCGACCTCGGCGTGCTGCGCAAGCTCGTGGGCAGCGCGATCCGCCTCGGCGCCGGCGGCTCCTCCGAGCCCGCCCCCGATCCGAGCGCCACGCGCCTCATCGGCCACTCCGAGGTGATGGAGCAGCTGCGCGAGATGATCTCGCGCGTCTCCCGCAGCCAGGCGCCCGTGCACATCTACGGCGAGTCGGGCACCGGCAAGGAGCTGGTCGCCCGCATGATCCACGAGTCCGGCGCCCGCCGCGAAGCCCCCTTCGTCGCCGTCAACTGCGGCGCGATCCCGACAGAGCTCATGGAAAGCGAGCTCTTCGGCCACAAGCGCGGCAGCTTCACGGGCGCCGTCGCCGACAAGAAGGGCCTCATCCAGGCCGCCGAAGGCGGAACCCTGTTCCTCGACGAGGTCGCGGACCTGCCGCTGCACATGCAGGTGAAGCTGTTGCGGGTCGTGCAGGAGAAGACCGTGCGTCCCGTCGGCGAGTCGCGGGAGGAGACGGTCGATGTCCGCATCCTCTCCGCCACCCACAGGAATCTCGCCGAGCTCGTCGCCCAGGGGCTCTTTCGAGAGGACCTGTTCTATCGCATCAATGTCATCGAGCTGCACGTACCGGCGCTGCGCGAGCGGCCCGAGGACATCCCGGACATCGCCGGGGCGATCCTGGAAAGACTCGGCCAGCGCTCGGGCACACGGCCCCCGAGCCTGGCG
>DAHUXV010000033.1 GCA_027306985.1 Gammaproteobacteria bacterium
TCCGCGCCGAGGGCGCGGGCGAGCGCCTTGGCGATCTCGGTCTTGCCCGTGCCGGGCTCGCCTTCCAGGAAGAGCGGCCGCTCGAGCGCGAGGCCGAGGTACACCGCCGTGGCGAGCTGACGGTCGGCCACGTAGTCCTCGGAAAGGAGCAGCGCCTGTGTCGCCTCGATCGAGGCCGGGATCTGCGCGGGCGCGGTCACGGGGAGCGCGGCCGGCTCACCCGAGTGCCTGTGCCACGGCCTGCCGCGCCAACACCGGAATGAGGTGCGCGCGGTACGCCGCGCTGCCGTGGATGTCGCTGCTCAGCCCGTCCGCGGCGAGGCCGATCCCGGCAAGCGACTCCGGCGCGAACCTCCTCGCCAGCGCCTCCTCCATCTCCCTGACCCTGAAGACGCACGGCGCGGCGCCGGTGACCGCGACCCTGACCGCGCCGCCCGTCTGCGCGAGGAACACGCCCACCAGGGCGAAGCGCGAGGCCGGCTGCGGGAGCTTCACGTAGGCCGCGCGGTCGGGCACCGGAAACTCCATCGCGGTGAGCAGCTCGCCCGGCTCGAGAGCGGTCTCGAACAGACCCTTGAAGAACGCATCCGCCGGAATCGGGCGCCGCGTGGTGCGCAGGACGGCGCCGAGCGCGAGCGCCGCGGCCGGATAGTCGGCAGCCGGATCGCTGTTGGCGAGCGAGCCGCCGGCGGTGCCGCGGTTGCGGACCTGGCGGTCGCCGATGCCCTCGGCGAGCCGCGCCAGCGCGGGAATGGACGAGCGCACTTCGGGCGAGGCCGCCACGGCCGCGTGCGTCGTCATCGCGCCGACGGTGAGCGTCCGTCCCTGCAGGCGGATACCGCGCAGCTCCGGGATGCCCGCGAGGTCGATGAGCGCCGAGGGCGCGAGCAGTCCGAGCTTCAGCGATGGAACGATCGACTGGCCGCCGGCGAGGAGCTTCGCCTCCGGGTCGCCGGCTGCGAGCCGTGCCGCTTCGGCGGCGGAGACGGGTCGGTGATAGGCGAGCTGCGTCATGTGGCCCTCACCTGCGAGCGGCTTGTAGGGTCTGCCAGAGCCGATAGGGGGTCGCCGGCATCTGCACGTCGCGCACCCCGAGCGGCGCGAGCGCATCCACGATCGCGTTGATGACCGCGGGCGGCGAGCCGATGGCCCCCGCCTCGCCGCAGCCCTTGGCGCCGAGCGGGTTGTGCGTGCACGGGGTCCCGCGCACCGTCTCGACGATGAAGTCCGGCAGGTCGTCGGCGCGGGGCATCGCGTAATCGACGAAGCTGCCGGTGAGCAGCTGCCCGTCCTCGTTGTAGTGACAGCTCTCGAGCAGGGCCTGGCCGATGCCCTGGGCGAGACCGCCGTGCACCTGTCCCTCGACGATCATGGGGTTGACCACGTTGCCGAAGTCGTCACAGGCGGTGAAGCGCTCGATGCGGGTCCTGCCGGTCTGCGGATCGACCTCCACCTCACAGACGTAGGTCCCCGCCGGGAAGGTGAAGTTGGCCGGATCGTAGAACGCGTTCTCGTTGAGGCCGGGCTCGAGCGTCTCGAGCGGGTAATGGTGCGGCACGTAGGCCGCGAGGGCGACCTCCGCAAAGGTCTTGACGCGGTCCGTGCCGGCGACGCGGAACGCCCCCTGGGAGAACTGCACATCCTCCTCGCCGGCCTCGAGCAGGTGCGCGGCGATCTTCCGGCCCTTCGCGACGATCTTGTCGGCCGCCTTGACGATCGCGCTGCCGCCGACGGCGAGGGACCGGGAGCCGTAGGTTCCCATGCCGAAGAGAACCTTGCCGGTGTCGCCGTGCTCGATCTCGACGTCCTCGAGCGCGATGCCGAGCCGGTCCGCCACCACTTGGGCGAAGGTGGTCTCATGGCCCTGCCCGTGGCTGTGCGAGCCGGTGAAGACCGTCACCTTGCCGGTCGGATGGACGCGCAGCTCCGCGGCCTCGAAAAGCCCCGCGCGGGCGCCGAGCCGCCCGGCGATGTTGGACGGGGCGATGCCGCAGGCCTCGATGTAGCACGCGTAGCCGATCCCGCGCCTGAGGCCGCGCTGCTCGCTCGCACGGCGGCGCGCGGCAAAGCCGCGCACGTCCGCGAGCTCCAGCGCCCGCTCGAGCGTCGCCTCGTAATCGCCGGTGTCGTAAGTCAGTCCCACGGGCGTCGCATACGGGAATGCGCGGATGAAGTTGCGCCGGCGCAGCTCCACCGGGTCGAGGCCGAGCTCGCGCGCGGCGAGCTCGACGATGCGCTCGAGGAGATAGGTGGCCTCGGGCCGGCCGGCGCCGCGGTAGGCGTCCACCGGCGCCGTGTTGGTGAATACGGCGCGCACCTTGCAGTGGATGTGAGGCGTCGCGTACTGGCCGGCGAGGAGCGTCGCGTGCAGGATGGTCGGGATGCACGGGGCGAAGGTCGACAGATACGCCCCCATGTTGGCGGTCGTATCGACGCGCAGGGCCAGGAACTTGCCGTCGGCATCCAGCGCGAGCTCCGCGGTGGTCACGTGATCGCGCCCATGCGCATCGCTCAGGAAGGACTCGCTGCGCTCGGCCGTCCACTTGATCGGCCGCCCCACCCGCCGGCTCGCCCACACGAGCGCGGTCTCCTCGGGGTAGACGTAGATCTTCGAGCCGAAGCCGCCGCCGACGTCCGGCGCGACGACGCGCAGCTTGTGCTCGGGGATGCCGAGCACGAAGGCCGCCATCAGCAACCGCGCCACGTGCGGGTTCTGACTGGTCACGTACAGCGTGTACGAATCGCTGGCGGGAGAATACTGCGCGTTGGCGGCGCGGGGCTCGATGGCGTTCGGGATCAGGCGATTGTTCGCGAAGGAGAAGCGCGTGACGTGCGCGGCCCCGGAGAATGCGGCATCCACCGCGGCGCCATCGCCGATCCCCCAGGTGAAACAGACATTGTCGGGCGCCTCCGCGTGCACGGCGACGGCGGACGATGCGGCGCTTGCAGTGTCGACCACGGGCGGCAGAACGTCGTAATCGACTTCGATCAGTGCCGCGGCAGCCTTGGCCTCGCGAGCCGACTCGGCGACGACGAGCGCGAGCGGATCGCCCACGTGACGCACCTTGCCTTCGGCCAGCACGGGGTGCTTGGGCTCCTTCATCGGGCTGCCGTCGATGGAGTGAATCAGCCAGCCGCAGGGCAGCCCGCCGATGCCGGCGAGATCCCGTGCCGTGTAGACGGCGAGGACCCCGGGCGCGGCCGAGGCCGCCGCCGTGTCGATGGCGCGGATCGCGGCGTGCGCATGCGGGCTGCGCAGGAAGCAAGCGTAGGCCTGATGCGGCAGCACGATGTCGTCGGTGTATGTCCCGCTGCCGGTGATGAAGCGGTAGTCCTCCTTGCGCTCCACCGATCGGCCGATGTACGGAGCCTGCGCGCTCATGACCCGCCTCCCGCCGCCTGCATCGCCTGCGCGGCTCTCATGACCGCCGAGACGATGTTGTGGTAGCCCGTGCAGCGGCAGAGGTTCCCCTCGAGGCCGGCGCGGACTTCCTCCCGCGTGGCGTGCGCGTGATGGGTGAGCAGATCGATGGCGCTCATGATCATCCCGGGCGTGCAGAAGCCGCATTGCAGGCCGTGACAGGCCTTGAATGCGGCCTGCATCGGATGCAGGGAGCCGTCCGCCGGCGTGATGCCCTCGATGGTCGTGATCGCCTCGCCCGACACCTGTCCGAGCAGCACGTTGCAGCTCTTCGCGGCGCGGCCGCCGATCAGCACGGTGCAGGCGCCGCAGCTCGCGGTGTCGCAGCCGACGTGGGTCCCGGTGAGGCGCAGGTGCTCGCGCAGAAAGGTGACGAGGAGAGTGTCGGGGTCAGCCTCGACGGTCACGGCCTTGCCGTTGACACTGAGTGGAATCGGCTGCGACATCGGCTGTCTCCTGCGAAGCCCATCGATGATCCTGCAAGCGTGCGTGGGCGGCAAGGGGCGGCGGAGGGAGGGGGGGGATGTGTTTCAGAGGCGGGACAGTGGCGCTGCGACAAATGCCCGGCATCTCGTGGCGCCGTGCCTGCTCAACGAGCGCCCGGGGGCGGCCTGCGAATCCGCTCACCCGCCGGTCGCCTCGGGGGGCGTCTGGGACCCAAATCCGGTATGGTTGCCGGTTTTATTGCTGGGGGTCTGCAATGACCGCAACCGATCGCCGACCGGGGCCGCGGATCGCGCGCCTTTTCATCCATGCTCTCGTTTCGGCGCTCTCCGGGGCCCTGCTTCTCGCCGCCGCGCCTGCCGCGCAGGCCCAGGGCGGCGCGGCCGCGGTACAGGTGCCGTTTCCGCAGGGAGGCCCCGCGCAGGAAGGGCCGGTGCCGCTCGATGCCTATTCGCAGCTGAAGTGGCGTCTCGTGGGGCCGTTCCGCGGCGGCTGGGCGACGATGGCGTCGGGCGTGGCCGGCAGCCCGAACACTTTCTACTTTTCCGGCGCCGGGAGCGGCGTCTGGAAGACGACCGACGCCGGCCGGACCTGGCGCTCGGTCGGAAGTACCCTGCCGCCGGCCATCGGCGCGATCGCCGTGGCGCCGTCGGCGCCCGACACGATCTATGTCGGCACGGGCCAGGTCGCACCGCGGTACGACGTCAGCTCGGGCCGCGGCGTCTTCAAGTCCACCGATGGCGGCAAGACCTGGCAGTCGCTCGGCCTGGCCGCGACCCGCGATATCGGCCGGATCTGGGTCGATCCGCAAAACGCCGACGTCGTGGTCGTGGCGGCGCTCGGCCATCTCTTCGGCCCCAATCCCCAGCGCGGCATCTACCGCTCCACCGACGGCGGCAAGACCTGGTCGCACGTCCTGAAGATCAACGACGACACCGGCGTCGTCGATCTCGCCGCCGATCCGACCGACCCCAAGCTGCTCTACGCGGCGGCGTGGCAGACGCGCGACTTCCCATGGCTCGACTACTTCGAGCCCTTCAGCGGGCCCGGCAGCGGCATCTATCGCTCCACCGACGGCGGAGCGAGGTGGACCCGCCTCGCCGGCAAGGGCTGGCCCAAGGGACCGCTCGGACGCATCGGCCTCGCGGTCACCCATGCCTCGCAGGGGACGCGCATCTATGCGACCGTGGACTCGGCGACCCAAGGGGGAGTCTGGCGCTCGGACGACGGCGGCAACGACTGGCGGCGCGTGAATTCCGACGAGGCCACCTTCGGCAACTGGTACTTCTCACGCCTCACGGCCGATCCCCGCGACCCCGACGTCGTCTACTCGGCGGGACAGTCGATCCGCCGCTCGAGCGACGGCGGCAAGACCTGGAGCATCATCAAGGGCGCGCCGGGCGGCGACGACTATCACTTCCTCTGGATCAATCCGCAGCATCCGGATCACTGGATCACGGCGTCCGACCAGGGCGCGGTGGTCACCGTCGACGGCGGCAAGACCTGGAGCAGCTGGTACAACCAGCCCACCGGCCAGTTCTACCATGTCGCCGCCGACGACCGCTTCCCGTACTGGATCTACAGCGGCCAGCAGGACAGCGGCACCATCGGCGCCGCGAGCCGCAGCGACTACGGCGCGCTCACCTTCCGCGACTGGCATCCGGTCGGCGGCGACGAGCGCGATTACATGCTGCCCGACCCGGACGATCCGAACCTGGTGTTCGGCAGCGGCATGGGCGGCAGGGTCTCGCGCTTCGATGCGACCACCGGCCAGGTGGCGAACGTCTCGCCCTGGCCGGTCAACAGCTACGCCGCCCGGCCCACGCGGGTGAAGTACCGCTACGGCTGGGTGACGCCGATCGCGTTCACGCCCACCAAACCGCACGCGCTCCTCTACGGCGCGCAGGTGCTCTTCCAATCCACGGACCTCGGCGATCATTGGCAGGTCATCTCGCCCGACCTCACGGGCAAGCGGTCCGATGCGACGGGCTGCAAAGGCGATGTGGTCGGCGAGCAGGCGCGGGCCTGCGGCTACGGTGTGATCAGCACCATCGCCCCCTCGCCGAGGAGCGCGGGGCTCATCTGGGTGGGTACCGACAGCGGCCTCATCCAGCTCACGCGCGATGACGGCGGGCACTGGAGGAACGTGACACCGCCGACGCTGCGGCCGTGGGAGAAGATCAGCGCGATCGACGCCTCACCGCTCGATCCGGCGACCGCGTACGCGGCCGTCGACGATCACCGTCAGGACGATTTTCATCCCCACGTCCTGCGCACTCACGACTACGGCAAGACCTGGACGGAGATCGACACCGGGCTGCCGCCAGGCCAGGACGTGCCGGTCGTTCGCGCGGACAGCGTGCGCAGCGGACTGCTGTATGCCGGCACCTCGGAAGGCGTTTACGTCTCCCTCGACGACGGCGCTCACTGGCAGTCGCTGAAGCTCAACCTCCCGAACGCCCGGGTCAACGATCTGCTGGTGCACGGCGATGACCTCATCGCGGCGACCCAGGGCCGTGCGATCTGGGTGTTGGACGACGTCACGCCGCTGCGTCAGCTCTCGGCGGCCGTGCTCGCGGCGCCGGCGCACCTCTTCGCCCCGGAGGTGGCCTGGCGGGTTCATCCCAACAACAACAGGGACACGCCCCTGCCACCCGAGACGCCGGAGGGGCAGAACCCGCCGGCGGGCGCGGTGATCGACTACTGGCTGGGCAAGGGCACGCACGGGCCGGTGACGCTCGAGATCTACAGCTTCGCCGGTCGGCTCGTGCGCCGCATCTCCTCCGAGGCGCCGCCGCGGCAGCTGCGGGCGGACCGGTATTTCGCCAGGAAGTGGCTGCAGCCCGCGCAGCGGCTCTCGGCCGCGCCCGGCATGCACCGCTTCGTCTGGAATCTGCGCTACGCGCGGCCGCCCGCGATCTCGTACCAGTACAGCATGCAGGCGGTGTTCGGCGAGGACACGCCACCGGCGGTCGACGGCCCGTTCGTGCTGCCGGGCATCTACAGCATCGTGCTCACGGCTGGCGGCCAGGAGTACCGGGCGCCGCTCGTGGTGCATCTCGACCCGCGGGTGCACACGAGCAGCGCGGATCTGCGCGCGCTGCTCACCTACAGCCAGTCGCTCTGCGCGGCGCTCGGGCGCGCCGACACCGTGTACGAGAGCGAGAAGCCGGCGCACGAGCAGCTTCAGGCGCTGGCGCGGCGGCTGACCTCGCGGCACGAGGATCGCGGGCTCCTGCGCGCGATCGAGAAGCTTCGCGAGGCCACGGCGGCTCATGACAAGGACCTGCGCGGGATCAGCGGCCGGATCAGCTCGCTCGAGGCGGACGCCGAGTCGGCCGATCTGGCGCCGACCCCGGTCGAGCGCCAGGTGCTCGACAAGGAATCGAAGGCGTTGGATCAGGCGGTGCGGGATTGGAGCGAGAGCCGGGCGGAGATCCGCAAGCTGAACGCGCGGCTGCGGCACGCGGGCCTGCCGGCCGTCGGCGCATCGGGCTGATCCGGCACCGCGGCCCGACGAACGGCATCGCGGGCCCTCACAGCGATCCTGCCGCGGGGTCCGCGAGTCCGTGTGGGCTGCGCTCTAGGATGAAGCGCTGGATCCGGGCTCCTGCCCGGCCCAGCGCAGCTTTGGGCAAAAAGCGTGGTTTTTGCCCAAAGCTCCGCTACCTGCGGCGGCGGGGCACGTCCCTGTGCCTCGGCGCACGGTCGTGCCGCTTCATGCTGTCGGGGTCGACATGAGTCGATGGGCGACTAGTATGCCCACCACGGACCGTTGCCCCAGGCGGTGGGGGCGCCCGCATAGGCAACGTATACGGTCCGGCCCAGGAAGAAAGGGAATCCGAAATCGAACGAGCACGTCAGGTCCTGCGTGCTCTGACTCGTGCAGTCGGAGGGCGGCGAGCCGCTGCTCGCGCCGAGGTCGTAGAAAACCGACCCCGCCAATGAGGTGA
>DAHUXV010000219.1 GCA_027306985.1 Gammaproteobacteria bacterium
TGCCGGCGCTCACGCAGGCGGCGGCGCGGCCGCTCTTGACGAGCTCCACCGCGACCCGCATGGAGGAGTCCTTCTTGTGGCGGATGGCCTCGCGCGGGCTCTCGCTCATCGCGACGACCTGGCTCGCGGGCACCACCTCCAGCCGCTCGCGCACTGCCGGCGCGAGCGAGGCGACCCGCGGCCCGATCAGGTCGGGATCGCCGACGAGCAGCGCCCGCAGCGCCGTATCCTCGCGCAGGGCGCGCAGCGCTCCGGCAATGTACTCGGGCGGCGGATGATCGCCGCTCATCACGTCGATGGCGATGGACAGCACGGTCGGCGTGCGGCGGCTCCCCGTCGGCGGGGAGCTATTCCTGCTCGTCCGCCTCAGCGGGCTTCTCGATCACGCGGCGGCCCCGATAGAAGCCGTCCGGGGTGATGCAATGGCGCACGTGCGTCTCGCCCGACTGCGGATCGGTGGAGAGCGCGGGCGTCGAAAGCCCGTCGTGGGAGCGATGCATTCCGCGCCGCGAGGGCGTCTTGCGACTTTTCTGAACAGGCATAATGTCCTCGTGCGCCCGAAGTGCGCGCCAACTTCAAAACAAACACCAAATCAAACGACTACTTGTGTCTCAACAGCTCCGCCAGTCCTGCGAAGGGCCGCTGCGTCACGTGCTCCGGCGCCTCCTGCGCGAGCAGCGGCGCGGCGGGCGGCACCAGGCACTCGGCCGGCTCCTCGTGCAGCGGCACGATCGGCAGCGCGAGCAGCAGCTCCTCCTCGACCAGCTCCCCGGCGCTGATACGTCCGTCGCGAGCGAGCACCGGCTCGAGATCCTCGGGCACCGCCGCGGCATCCGCCTCCGCGAAGATCAGCGCCAACTCGGACGCGCTGTCGAGCGCCAACTCCATCGGCCGCATGCACCGCTGGCATTGCAGCGTGGCCTTGCCGCCGAGCGACAGCTCCGCGACCGCGAGGTCCGACCGCCGTCCAAAGCGCGCAGTACCGCGCACGCTGCCGCCGATCCCCGCGATACGCGACCGCAGCCGCGGCAGCTCGGCCAGCGGAACGTCAAATCCGACTTCGGCCTCGCCACGGGAGAGCCGATCGACATCGAGCGGCTGGGACCAGGGCGGCGACATGGGGCGCGTATGATAGGTAGGGTCCGCCGGCAAGTCAAAAATCCGCTGCGCGCGTTAAGTCTTTGTTTCGCGCGGGAAACCTGATGCCCGAGCTCATTCTCGCCTCCACTTCCGCCTATCGCCGCTCGCTCCTCGAGCGATTGGGCGTGCCCTTCACCGCCCTGCCCCCGCAGACCGCCGAGGATACCGTCCCCGGGGAGCTGCCGCCGGACCGGGCGCTGCGGCTCTCGATCGCCAAGGCCCAGGCCATCGCCTCGCGCCGGCCGGATGCCGTGGTGATCGGTAGCGATCAGGTTGCCGCGGCCGGCAGCCAGATCCTCGACAAGCCGGGGGATGCCGCCCGCTGCCGCGCCCAGCTCACGGCCGCCAGCGGCTCGAGCGCGCGCTTTCACACCGGGTGCGCCGTGATCGGCGCGCAGGCGGGTATCCGCCTGGTGCACATCGACACGACCACGGTGTTCTTCCGCAGCCTCACCGGCGGGGAGATCGAGCGCTACGTCGAGCGCGAGCGTCCGTTCGACTGCGCCGGCGGCTTTCGCGCCGAAGGCCTCGGCATCTCGCTCTTCGAGAGCATCGAGAGCCGCGACCCGACGGCCCTCATCGGTCTGCCGCTGATCTGGCTGGCCGGTGCGCTCAGGCGCGCGGGGTTCGTGGTCCCTTAGGCTCGCTGCCGCTCGCTCAGCGGCTCTTGTGCCGGCTTTGCAGACTGTCCAGCAGCGTGGAAAGCTCGGGCGGAAGAGGCGCGCTGGCGCTGAAAGTGCCGCCCTGAGGCCACTCGA
This sequence comes from Gammaproteobacteria bacterium, assembly GCA_027306985.1. GTDB lineage: Bacteria > Pseudomonadota > Gammaproteobacteria > Steroidobacterales > Steroidobacteraceae > 13-2-20CM-66-19. Next base: position 1,899 of record DAHUXV010000219.1, read on the forward strand.
AGCTCATGCTGTGGGCGTGCAGGAACATCCTCGCGAGGCCGAGCTCGCGCAGGCGCGCGTTGAACTCCGCGTCGCCGTACTTCTCATCGCCCGCCACGGGATGGCCGGCGTAGCTCGCGTGCACGCGGATCTGGTGGGTGCGGCCGGTGTGCAGGGTGACCTCCATCAGGGTGGCCGTCTTGCCGAAGAACTGCACCGGACGGAAGTCGCTCACGGACGGCTTGCCGGAGGCGTCGGCGCGCACGGTCCGCTCGCCGCTCACCCGCGTATCAGTGCGCAGCGGCACGTCAATCCGCTTCTGGCCCAGCTCCCATTTGCCCCGGACCAGCACCAGGTAGCGCTTGTCGCACTGCCCTTCCCGCAGCAGCGCGTGAGTGATCCGCAACGTGGCCGCATCGCGCGCGACCAGCAGGCAGCCGCTCGTGTCCCGATCCAGGCGGTGCACCAGCTCGAGCGGCACGCCGGGCTCGAGCGCCCGCAGCACCTCGATGACGCCGAAGCTGATGCCGCTGCCGCCGTGGACGGCAATGCCGGCCGGCTTGTCGAGGACGAGCAGCCGGTCCGTCTCCTGCACGATGGCGCGCTGGACGGCCTCGAGCATCGCCGCGGGCGGCCCGCGCTGCGGCCGGGCCGCACCCTCCGCGGCCTGCTCCCAGATGGGCGGTACGCGGACCCGGTCATTGGCGCTCAGGCGCGCATCCGGCCCGGCGCGCCGGCCGTTCACCCGCACCTCTCCCCGGCGGATGATGCGGAAAATCCGCGTCCGCGGCACATCGGCCAGGCGCCGGGACAGGTACTTGTCGAGGCGCTGGCCGGCCTCGCCCTCCTCGACGTCGAAGTGGCGCACGCCATGGCCCCGGCCCCGGTTTTCGCCAGCCGGTCCGTGGCCCGGGAGGGCGGTTTCACCCCGGGGAGCCCGAAAATCTTCCTCTGGCACGTCAACCTCGGCGTAAGGCGCTGTTTCTACTGTAATCTTTACAGTATACTCCCTCCGCCGTCCGTCGTTCGGACGCGCCAATGGTAGGCGGCGCGCTGCGCCGCATGTTAGTTGGACCTCGGATTAAGAGGCCATCGTATTGGGCCGACAAGATCGCGCAGCCTGCGTCGAACCCTTTTGCTCGGGGTTCCGCGGGCAGCAGCATCGGTTGAGAGCACCGAAGCGTTTCCGGCACCCCGCCCTTCGTGAGGCGGGCATCGACGCCTGTATCGAGACTCGCGCGCAGAGTCAGTGTGCGCCGAGTGTGAGGAATCTTCGCCGCCGCGGCGCACCTGCGCCACGGCCTCCCGCCTTCTTGCCGGCCCCACATCTGATAGTAGGGGCACATGAAAAGAATGCTCGTGAATGCGACTCAGCAAGAGGAGTTGCGGGTCGCGCTGGTTGATGGACAGAAACTCTTCGACCTCAGTATCGAAATTCCCTCTCGCGAACAGAAGAAGGCGAACGTCTACAAAGGACGCATTTCCCGCGTCGAGCCTTCGCTCGAAGCCTGTTTCGTCGACTACGGCGCCGCGCGCCACGGCTTCCTGCCGCTGAAGGAAGTCTCGCGCGAGTACTTCCGCCAGCAGCCGCAGGGCGGCCGCATGAACATCCGGGAGCTCCTCGCCGAGGGCCAGGATCTCATCGTGCAGGTGGAGAAAGAGGAGCGCGGCAACAAGGGCGCGGCGCTCACGACGTTCGTGAGCCTCGCCGGGCGCTTTCTCGTGCTCATGCCGAACAATCCGCGCGCCGGCGGCGTCTCGCGCCGCATCGAGGGCGAGGACCGCGACCAGATGCGCGAGGTCATGAATCAGCTGCGCATTCCCGAGGGCATGGGCGCGATCGTGCGCACGGCCGGCGTCGGCCGCAGCGCCGAGGAGCTGCAGTGGGACCTCGACAACCTGAACACGCAGTGGCAGCAGATCGACACCGCCGCCAAGGACCGCCCCGCCCCCTTCCTGGTCTACCGCGAGAGCGATGCGGTGACGCGCTCCCTGCGCGATTACCTCTCCGACGACATCGGCGAGGTGCTGGTCGACGATCCGGCCGCCTTCCAGAAGGCCCAGGAGTACATGCAGCGCTTCATACCCACCGACGCGCAGCGGCGGCTGAAGCTCTACACGGACGACATCGCGCTCTTCACGCGCTACCAGATCGAGAGCCAGATCGAGTCCGCGTACGCGCACAAGGTGCAGCTGCCCTCCGGCGGCAGCATCGTCATCGACTACACCGAGGCGCTGGTCTCCATCGACATCAACTCGGCGCGCGCCACCAAGGGCAGCGACATCGAGACCACCGCGCTCAACACCAACCTCGAGGCGGCGGATGAGGTCGCGCGCCAGCTGCGCATCCGCGACATCGGCGGCCTCATCGTCATCGATTTCATCGACATGGAGTCGAGCAAGAACCAGCGCGA
>DAHUXV010000226.1 GCA_027306985.1 Gammaproteobacteria bacterium
TGGCGATGGGGGGCTGGTATTTCGGATTCGCGCTCGCCTATCAGCTGGCCGGCTGGATCGCGACTTTCACCACCGCGAGCGCGCAGACCGGCATAGCGGCGTACGCGCAGGTGTACGAGCGGCTCTTCATCGCCGGCATCGTCGTGAGCATCCTTTATCTGATCGCGGCCCCCAGGGTGCAGAAGCTCATGCACGGGGTGCACTGATGCGGAGCCTGGAGAGGACCAGCTTCGTTCCGCCCTTGCACCGGCGCGATGTCGGGGGGATCAGCGTCTCGTCGTCGGCTTACGCCGGCTCGTCGGTCATTCCCTTGCACGAGCACAAGCATCCCTACCTGTGCCTGGTGGCCGCAGGTGGCTATCGCCAGAGCACTCGCGGCCGCGAGGACGATTGCCGGCGGGGGCTGCTTCTCGTTCATCCGCAGGGACATCGCCATTCCAACCGGTTCCATCCGCAGGGCGCCCGGTCCGTGGATCTGTTTCTGTCGGCGGGATGGCTCGAGGACCACGGCATACGAGGGCTGCTGTCGGACTACCGGCGGATGCGCCTGCCGGGCGCGGAGGCGCTTCTCGTGCGCCTGGAGCGCGAATTGCGCGCCAGCGACGAGGCTGCGGGACTCGCGCTCGAATCCGCCGTGCTCGATCTTCTCGCGCAGGCGATTCGCCTCGAGGAGTCCCCGGTGCGACCTGCCTGGATGGCGCGTGTTCTCGAGCGCCTGCGGGACCAGCCGGCGTCGACGCCGCCGCTGGCCGAGCTGGCGGCGCTCGCAGGCGTGCACCCGGCGCACCTGGCCAGGACCTTCAGGCGCCTGCACGGGCTGTCGGTGGGCGAGCATCAACGCCAGCTTCGGGTCACGCTCGCCTGCCAAGCCCTGCGGGATCCGGTCCGCTCCGTCGCGCAGGTCGCGGCCGAGGCGGGCTTCAGCGACCAGAGCCACTTTGCCCGCGTATTCCGGCGTGCCACCGGCCAGACCCCGCGCGAATATCGGCGGGCGATGCAAATCCGGTCCCCATAGGTCACGCGCGTCCTAGATGAGTCGCGCCGCGCGAGCGCATGGTGCGCCGGCTCTTCTCTCCTGATGGATGGACTATGCGCCCGCGCTCCCTGCTGATCCTCGGCCTGGCCGCTCTGGCCGTTCTTCCCGTCTCGGCGATGGCATCGCCTGGTGCCGTCCGCAAGCCGAGACCCTCGGGGCACGCGGGCGGCGGCAGCAGTCGATGGGCGATGATCGAAGGAGTGGCGGCGCAGGGCCGAGAGCTCGAGGACGGCTTTACCTGCCGCGTGCGTACGGTCATCGACCTGCGTAACGGCGACTGGCGCAGAACCGTTCGCTGTCCCCTGTTCACCTCGGCCGCGGGCATCGACTCCAGAGGGGCGTGGCGTCAGGACCGCTCCGGGTGGGTGCACCCGCTCGATTCCCCCGAGGCGAAGAAGCTCGCCGCCACCGACCGCTGGTTGAATCGCGCCGTCACCCATCTGCCGAGGCGCCTGCCCGCGGGCAGCCGGCGCCTGCCGGCGGCCGCGCTGCGTCACATCTCCTACGAGCGGGCCGAAGTCACGCCGGCCGGCGGGCGCAGCGTGACCCTATGGATCGCCGGCAGACAGCGCCGGATCGTGCGCACCGTCATGCGGCGCTCCTTCCAGGTGAGAACCACCGACTACGGCGACTATCGCCGCGTCGACGGGGTGATACTGCCTTTCCGCATCGCTTCCTGGGTCGGCACCCGGGCGCAGGCCCACGTGGAGACGGTCAGCCGCTATGAGCTCCTGCGCTCGATTCCGCCGCGCTCGCTGCAACGGCCGGCGGATCCTGCCGCCGACACGCACGTCCCCGCCGGCGGCACGCGTCTGCCGCTGGCTTTCTCGCAAGACGGCAAGCTGCTCGTCGAGGCGAAGTTGGACGGCAAGGGCCCATTTCCTTTCGTCCTGGATAGCGGTGGTCACGCCATCCTGACGCCGGCGACGGCTCTTGCGCTGGGGCTCGAGGTCAGCGGCCGCAGTGTCAGCTACGGCGCCGGCCCCGGCAGCACATCCTTAGGCTACGCGCGCGTCCATTCCATCCGCCTCGGCGAGGCGCGGATCGAGGATCAGTCGGTGCTGGTCATGCCGCTGTCGCCGGTGCTGACCGACCGTGGGAGCGAGGCGCCGGTCGCCGGCATACTGGGCCTCGAGGTGCTCGAGCGGTTCGCCGTCACGATCGACCCCGCGGACAGGACGATGACCCTGCAGCCATTCGACTCCTTCAGGCCGCCGGCAGGAGCGGCGGTGCTGCGGCTCTGCTTCACCAATGACATGCCGTTGATCCGTGCGACGCTGGACGGCAAGCGCGGAATCTTCGGACTCGACACGGGCAACAGCGGACCGCTGATGCTTTTCCCCGATTGGGCCGCGCGCAACGGCCTGGCGCCTTATTACGGGGCCGGAGTGCCGCAATCCGAGGGCGGCGAAGGCGGGATGTTCATGGGACACATGGCTTTCATCCGCTCGCTTCGGACCGGCGGGCTCACCGTGCGCGGCAGGCTCATCGGCTTCCTGACTCCGCACGGCGTCGGCGCGGTCAGCAATCCGAGCGAGGCGGGCAATCTGGGCATGACGGTCTGGCGCGCATTCCGCTTCGCTTTCGACTATCGGAGCGAGCGCCTGTACCTCAGCCCCCGTCCGCATTACCTGCCGCCGAAGCCCGCCGCCGCCACCGCCGGAATGATCGCGGTGAAACTGACGCCGCGGGCTTTCAGCGTGATCCAGGTGATGCCGGGCGGTCCCGCGGCCAAAGCGGGCCTGAAGAAGGGCGATCGCATCGTGGCGCTCGACGGCGTCGGGGCGAACGATCTGGCCAGTCTCTATCTGATGAAACAGGTCGAGAAGGATAAGGTGGGGACCGTGCTGCGGCTGACTCTGGCCGATGGGCGCACGCTGAATCTCGCGCTCGGCCCGAATACCGCCATGCTGCGCGCCCTGCAACCAGAGCTTCACTGAGTCCGCGAGGCGCGCACCCTTCCCCGGCGCGGACGACGAACGGAGCGAAGGGTGCGATCAGAGGCACGGTCGCGGCGTCCGCGCCCGGGTCATCGCCGGGCCCGGCCGGTAGAATCGCGCCCGCATGCCGCATTTAAACGCTATCGCCCGCGGATGACTCCAATGAGGCATGTGTCCTCGGCCAGTAGAGCGATCGTGTCGAATGGGAAGCGTGCCTCCTGCGGCGCCTACGCGGCGTATTGATACACAAGGGTTCCTGACGATCGCACGGCGGCTGTGCCGGGTCGCGCTCGTCATTGTCGCATGCGCCGTGGCCGCCGGTCCGGTGCGGCCGGCGCTGGCCGCATCGCGCGGTCCCGCGGCACCCGTCATCCCGGATCTCACTCACTGGCTGGGGAAGAACGGCAAGCCGGGCCGGCTGGCGTGGCGGCACGCCGCACACTTCTCCATCCCATACGAGATCGATCCTGGGCACAACACTCCGGCGCCGGTATCGACGAGGGTGGATGTCGGCTATACGGCGCACGCGCTCTGGCTGCGGTTCCTGGCCCGGGATCCGCATCCGGCAGAGGTCGGGGTGCGCTACCGCGAGCATGATGACATCTCTTCGGACGCCGACGACTACGTCGGTGTATTCCTGAGCCCCTTCGACGACTATCAGTGGGCGTACGAGCTCTTCTGCACGGCCGGCGGCACGGAGTGGGACGCATTCCGCCAGCAGAACAACGAATACTCCTCCTGGGATGCCGTGTGGAGCTGCAGCGCCTCGCGCACGGCCACCGGCTATCGCGTGGTCATGAGGATCCCGTTCTCCTCGATCAAGTTTCCGCACAGCCCGGCCCCGCAGCGGTGGGCGCTCGTCTTCTTCCGCAACTGGCCGCGCAACCTCCGCCACCAGCTGCTCAGCCGGCCCCTCGATTACGACAGCAGCTGCACCCTGTGCAGCCTGCAGCAGGTGCGCACGGCGACGCCCATCAAGACGACCCCCGCCGATCTGCAGCTGATTCCGGCGGTGACGGTGATCCGCACCGACCGGAAGAGGAGCTCGCCCCGGGGGCTGCGGCAGGGGCCTGCGGCGCTGAAAGCGAGCCTCGATGCCCGCTGGGTGCTGCGTCCCGACCTCGAATGGTCCGCGACGGTGAATCCGAATTTCTCCGAGGTCGCGCCGGACGTGCTGCAGCTGAGCGCCAACCGGCAGTTCGCGCTGTTCTACAAGGAGAATCGCCCCTTCTTCGAGCAGGGTACGCAGGTCTTCAACACACCGAGCCTGCGCCTGAGCTCGGATACCTTCATGCCGTCGGGAACGCTGGTCGACACGCTGGCGATCGACGATCCGCGCTTTGCCACGAAGTTCGTCGGCCAGGTGGGTGCCAACGAGATCGGCGCTCTGGCCACCCAGGACACCGTGACGAACATCGTCATGCCCGGCCCTCAGGGCTCGACGGCGCAGTCGTTCGGCTTCAGCACCCGGGATGACCTGCTGCGGTACCGGCGCGATGTCGGCGCATCGGCCTACGGTGTGTACGCTTCCGAGCGCGACGGCGGCGGCTATCACAGCGGACTCTACGCCGCCGACGGCGACTGGCAGATCGATTCGAGCGATGCCGTCACCGCCGTCGCCGGCTCCTCGAGCACCCGCTACCCGCAGGCGGTGGCGGGCGCATTCGGCATCGCTCCCGGAAGCGTCAAGGGATCGCTCTTTAGCCTGGACTACACGCGCACCCGCAGCAATTACAACATGGACGTCAACCTCATCCACGTCGGCAGCGGCTTTCGGGCCGACCTGGGTTATCTGCCGCAGGTCGGCTACGACCAGGGCGCCTTCTCGGGCGAATATGACTTCTACGCGC